>VGEB01000054.1 GCA_016869435.1 Alphaproteobacteria bacterium
AAAAATCCGGTCTGCCGGTCTATCGTTCGGAAGTTGGACATCCACAGTCGCTCGTGGTCCGGTGGGAATCAACGAGCCGATTCTAAACCGAACCATCGCGCCGTGTTTAAGTCCGACAAGCTGCTAGGCGTTCAGAGCCGCTATCGGAACCGTCACGGAATTTTTCGGGGCGCTCAGCAGCGCGTCGACCCTGTCGCGAATACGTTCGACTCGCAGCGGCTTCGCGAGAAAACCGTGCGCGCCGGCGGCGACGCACTCCTGGCCGAAGCCGCTCGAAGCTTGATAGACAATGACCAGGATTTTCGTTTTGGGCATGCGCGCCAGAAATTCCTGAATAAGATCCAAGCCGTTGACGCGGATGACGCCCTCGGCAAGCAACAGCACATCCGGCTGCACTTGCTGCGCCTTTGCGAGCGTTTCGGTCGCGCTCGCAAGTTCATGCGCCTCGTAGTCGTCGTGAAGCGTGAATTGGATCGCCGCGCGAAAGTTTTCATCGTCGTCTACGACAAAGACGTGTCTGCGTTCGATGACTGTCGCCATCTTTACGCCGATCTGCATGGCAGCCTCACGCAAATGGTCCAACCACGCCACTATGCAAGGCGCGTGCCGCCGGCCGTGCCGGCTTGCTGTGAATTGGCGCGGCTTCCATAAGCTCCAAATCCAATCGCAGTCATTGCATCCGCCGTCGCCGGCATTTGACGCTGCCGGAATCGGCTGACTCGGCGCCGACCGCGAGATGGGCCCACATGGCAAAACCACTCAGCCGACGCTCACTGGCCGGGACTGCGCGATGCTTCGTCGAAGTACAGACCACGTAGTTTGGAATTAAAACGTTTCCAAACTAGCTACATGGCAGAAAAGCAACAATTGTCCAAAAAAATACACGGCATGCGTCTGAATCTATACAGATTACAATGCTTCCATTCATACGTTTCATCAGTTGACCAGGGGCATCGCCAAATCTAGCTTCGCTCAACTTCTTCGCGCGACGCGAAGATAAATAACGCACAACCCTGCCTGGCGGTTCCCGATGAGCGACGTAAAATCTCCAATCTCGCTGAGAATGTTGACCCAGTCGCTTCCGCGGAGTCGCGCTGGAGATTATACGTCAGTAAAGGCGCTGAGCGTCGCCGCGGCGCTCGCCTCTAGCGTGAGCGCCGCGGCTCTGGCGCAGTCCGCCTCGACCACTCTGCCGCCCGTCAAGGTCGATGCGCCTCAGGAAAAGCCGCGCGCGACGGCGCCTGTGAAACCAAAGCCTGTTGCCGCCGCCCAATCGCATCCGGCGCGTCATGCGACCGTCAATCCTCAGGCTGCCGGGGGTCAACGCCGCGGCGCGCCGGGCGCTTCAGGCGTGGCGGGGCAGGGCGCCGGAGGCGGCGGTCTTCCGATCCTCGCCACGGCGCCGAACGCCGATCCTTACGCCGATCCGGTTGCGCCGTATAAGGTCGACCGTCTGGCGTCCACGAAATTCACCGAGCCCGTGCTCAACACGCCGCGCACGATCACGGTGCTGACCAAGGAAGTGCTCGACGACAAAAACGCGTTCACCTTGCGCGAAATCGGCCGCAGTACGGCGGGCGTGACCTTGGGAACTGGCGAAGGCGGCAACGCCTTCGGCGACCGCTTCTTCATTCGCGGCTTCGACGTCCGCAATGATATTTTCGTCGACGGCATTCGCGACCCGGGCGTCAGCATTCGCGAGAACTTCTATACCGAGCAGGTCGAAATTCTGCGTGGGCCGGGATCGACATTCGCCGGACGCGGCACCGCCGGCGGCGCGATCAACATCGTCACGAAACAGGCGACCGATCGCGATTTCGTCAATCTCACAGGCATCGGTGGTTTTTCCGACCATATGCGGCGGATCACGCTCGACGTGAACAAGGCGATCAGTCCGATTCTCGCGGTGCGCGTCAACGCGCTTTATCACGATTCAAACGTCGCCGGGCGCAGCTTCCTCACCGACTATCGCGACGGCGTTGCCGGTTCCGTAGTGTTCAAGCCCCTCCCGGATCTAACCCTTACCGGCGAATATACGCATGTCTATCAGAACGGCTTCCCAGACTTTGGCGTGCCGTACAATCGAATCTGGAATCGGCCGTTCCCGGAAGGCGTCATTCCCCGCTACACTTGGTATGGCTTCGTCAACCGTGACTTCAATGTCGCGCTGCAGAATTTCGGCACCTTCACCGCCCATTATCGCTACAACGACAACCTAGTCATTGACAGCAGGTTCCGGCAGAGCCGTTCGGTTCTGGACTATATCGGCTCGTTGACGCAAAGCGCCAACCTCTTCGCAGGCACGGTGAATATTGGCGCGCAAAGCCGCTATCAGGTGGTGAACACGCTCGACAGCCAGACCGAGGCGACGCTCAAAGTCGAAACCGGCCCTGTTAAGCATGCGCTGGTCGCCGGCGTCGAATTCGCCCGCGAAGGCGTGACGCGCACGAATTACCAGGGACTGGTGTCGGAGTTGAACGGCACGCCTTCCGTCGGCAACGCCATTACCTGCAACCTCTATCTGCCCTGCACCTATCGGCCGTTCCTAAATACGCCCTATCGCAATCCCAATCCGACGCGTATCGCCGTCGACACGAAATCCGGCTATCTGATCGAAACCGCGAATTATCAGGATGTGGTCCTCGTGAACGGCGGCGCGCGCTTTGACGATTACAACATCACGAGCCGCACCGAGAATCTGTCGACTTTCGCGAAAAACCACTCCGGTCTGTTCAATTGGAACGCCGGCGTCGTGTTCAAACCGCTGCCCAACGTCAGCGCCTATGCGGCCTACGCCACCTCGGCGAACCCTGTTGGCGCTGAGCTTGACGGCGGCGCGGCGAATTACGGCGGCCTGAACACGGCGGCGCAGATCTTTCCTCCCCAACTCAACAAGGCTGCCGAGGTCGGCCTCAAATGGGAACTGTTTGACAGGCATCTGCTCGCCACGGCCGCCTTCTTCAAGACGGATGTGAGCGGCGCCCGAGAAGTGAATTCGGGCGTCACCACCGGCAATGCGTCTTACTACGTCGAGGGCGTCGATCTCGAGGCTGCAGGCAATATCACGGACAAATGGATGATTCTTGGCGGCATCGTGATAATGGACTCGCGGGTGACCAGCTCCTATGCGCGAACCAACATCGGACTTCAACTCGCCAACATCGCCCATGAATCCTTCAGCCTGCTGTCGAAATATAAGGCTGGCGAATTGCTCGGCCTTGCGCCGGACATGCTCGAAATCGGCGGCCAGGCCATATATCGTTCCAGAATCTACGGCGGCAACAATATCGTCGCCAATGGCGCACCGGGGATCAGTGCATATGGCTGGCCCGCGCCGACCGCCGCCAATCCCTTCCTGAATGTTCCGACGGTGCTGCCTTCCTACTGGCGCTTCGACATTTTTGCGGAAAGCAAAATCGGCGAGAATGTCAGGATGAAATTTTCGGTCAACAATCTGTTCGACCGCACGATCTATGACGCCTTCTACCAGACGGCGACGCCTTTCGTGCAGATGTCGCCCGGTCGCGCCGTCTATCTCGAAACCAGCGTCTTGTTCTAGGGATATCGTAGATGTTGGCTCACATAGAAGGCGCGCTCGAGAAGAGGGAGGTGGATTTTTTCCGCGAGGCGATGGCGCGGGCGCAGTGGGAGGACGGCGCCTCCACCGCCGGGGCGAATGCCGGCGATCTGAAGAGCAATCAGCAACTCCCGCCTGATTCAGAACTCTCGCGTGCGCTCGGCAAGCGGCTGCTTTCGTCGCTGCTTGCCAATCCCGCCTTTGTTTCGGCGGCCGTCCCGTTGCATGTCTATCCGCCGCTGTTCAATCGCTACGGCGTCGGCGACCATTTCGATCCACACGTCGACAACGCCATACGCGGCGACGCCATGACCGGCGCGCGCATTCGCGTTGACCTTGCCGCGACTGTGCTGCTCTCAGAACCTGACGAATATGACGGCGGCGAACTCATCGTCGAAGACGTCTATGGATCGAGGCGGTTCAAGCCGCCGGCGGGCGATCTCATCCTTTATTCGGCCGGCAGCCTTCATATGGTGACGCCGGTGACGGGCGGCCTACGTCTCGCCTCATTCTTGTGGCTGCAAAGCATGATCCGCGCCGACGAGGCGCGCAGCCTAGTTTGCGATCTGGATGAATCGATACAGGAGCTCGCGCCGCGCGTCGGGGCAGATGATCCGGACCTGCGCAGGCTTGTGACCGTCTACCACAACCTTATTCGCTATTGGGGAGAAGCGTAGCGCTTATGCTGATTTGCATTCCCGAGGTTCTGTCCAAGCAGCAGGTGGCCTTTTTCCGCTCGGCGATGGACAAGGCGTCGTGGGAAGACGGTCGCACGACCGCCGGCTCGCAGTCCTCATTGGTCAAGAACAATCTTCAATTGCCACAAAACGGCGAAGTGGCGCGCGAACTCGGCGAACATGTGCTCGAAGCGCTTGCGCAATCGTCGATGTTCGTCTCGGCGGCGCTGCCGCACAGGATTTTCCCGCCGCTCTTCAATCGCTATGGCGTCGGTCAGAACTTTGGACTGCATGTCGACAATGCGATCCGCGGCATTCCCGGCACGCCTATCCGGATCCGCACCGATCTCTCATGCACGCTGTTCCTTTCGGAAGCGGACGAGTATGACGGCGGCGAGCTCGTGATCGAGGATCGGGTCGGGCAGCAGGAAGTGAAGCTTCCCGCCGGCGATCTCGTGCTCTATCCTTCAACCAGTCTTCATCTCGTCAAAGGGGTCACGCGCGGGGAGCGCATCGCGTCTTTTTTTTGGTTGCAGAGCATGATTCGCGACAATGTGGCCCGCGCTTTGCTCTTCGATCTTGATCAGGCGATTCAATCGCTAACGACGAGATTCGGCGCCGGCGATCCAACCTGCGTCAAACTCTCCGCCGTTTATCACAATCTGATCCGTACATGGGCCGAAGCATGAAAAGTTTTCTGCAGTTTCTCGTGATTTCATTCACCGCGCTTCTCGTTGCGCAAAGCGGCGCGGCCGCTCAGGGATCGCATGCGGCGCTCGACGCCGCGATTGCGGCTAACAAGCCTCACGATCTTTCCGTCTGGACGATGTTCGTCAACGCCGACATCGTCGTGAAGATCGTGATGATCGGATTGTTGCTCGCTTCCGTCGCGACCTGGACGATCCTCATCGCCAAATCGATCGAATTGAAACGGGCGCGGGAGCGCGTGTTGACCGCGATCAGCCGCCTGTCCGAAGCGCGCGGACTAGCCGAGGCGCGGTTGGCGCTGGGGGGCGGCGATCGCCTCACCCAATCGCTGCTCGCCGAAGCGACGCGGGAAATGAAACTCTCGTCCGACATTATCGCTTTGCCGGGCGTCAAGGAGCGCATTGCGGGTTGTTACGGAGAGATCGAACGCGCCCAGGCGCTCGCCATCAAGAGGGGCACCGGACTGCTTGCTTCCGTCGGAGCGACGGCGCCGTTCATCGGCCTTTTCGGCACGGTCTGGGGCATCATGAACAGCTTCATCGGCATTTCGAAAGCGCAGACGACAAATCTCGCGGTTGTCGCGCCGGGCATCGCCGAAGCGCTTTTGGCGACGGCGATCGGTCTCTTCGCCGCCATCCCCGCGGTGCTGATCTACAATCATCTTGCGCGCCAGTCGTCCGCCTATCTCGAACTCGTCTCCAATCTTACGGGCGAATTGCTTCGCATCGTGTCGCGCGATCTCGATCGCGCCGGACACGCAGCGGCGGCCAGCAAAATCCACGCGGCGGAGTAGCTCATGGCCGTTCACCTTAAAAGCGACCTTGAGGAAACCCACGAGATCAACGTCACGCCGTTCATCGACGTGATGCTCGTGCTGCTCATCATCTTCATGGTGGCGGCGCCGCTCGCCACGGTCGATCTTCCGGTCGATCTGCCTGCGTCTAACGCCGCGCCCCATGAAAAGCCCGATAAGCCCGTCTATGTGACGATTCAGAGCGATCTTGCGCTCGCCCTCGGCGAGACGCCGGTCAGGCGAAAGGATCTTGTTTCGGCGCTTGACGCGCATCTTGGCGACAAGTCGAAACGCATCTTTCTGCGGGCGGACGCCAGCGTCCCCTATGGCGAGATGATGGCGGTGCTGGAGAGTCTGCGCGCCGGCGGCTATTTGCGCGTGGCTCTCGTCGCGCTCGACGCCGGCGGCAAGGAGCCTGGCGCGCAATGAGCGCGGCCGCGGCTCTCCAAAATCCGCAGTCGAACCGCAAGCTGTGGGGCGTCGCCGTGGCTTTCGCCATGCTACTGCATGTGGGGGGCGCCGTCGCCGCATTCCTGAACTTGCAAGGCGATGACGAGGAAGCGTCCGGCGCGCCGGCGATCGAAATATCTCTCGAGCCCGCCGCTCCTCGCGACGCCGAGGCCGCCGATCTGCCGCCCGGGCCTGTCGCCGACGAAGCGGCTGCCGCCGCGCCCTCCGCCGCCGCCTCCGAAGCGAAGGAGATGAAGGAGGAGCGGATCACGCACGCCGAAGCCGAAGAGGCCGAATTCACGCATAACGCAACCCCGGACAAGCGGGTCGAAGAAGAAAAAAAGGTTCAGGCGCAGCCGGTTCTTTCGTCCGAATCGGCGGCTTCGGAAGCGACGGCGCCGCCGAAGTCTGAGGTCGAGCAGACATCCGACAAACCGGTATCGCCCGTTCAAGGCGCCGACGTCAGAGCGAACGCCATCAAGCTGACTTGGCAAAAGGCTCTGCTCTCGCATCTCAACCGACACAAGCGCTATCCTGTCGGCGGCGGCCGTCGCTCGGCTGAAGCGAGCGTTTCATTCACGCTGGACAGGCTCGGCCACGTCGTCAGCTACAGCATCAAGCGTTCGGCGGGGCATCCGGCTTTTGACGATGCGGCGCTCGCGATGATGAAGCGCGCCGATCCGGTGCCGCCTCCGCCTCCGGGCATCGCCGACGAAGGGCTGACATTCGAGGTGCCCGTGCAATTCCGTGCCGGCGGAAAATGAGAAACTTGGACGGACCTGTTCATTCCGAGCGGCTTGAGCGAATTCTTGCGATGGGCGTGGAAGGAAGTCGATCAAAGCTGAAGCCTGTGGGGATCGCGCCAGTTCTCCACAGAGCATTTTACCGCCAAGCTTTCCCAATTCTCAAAAAGTTTAGAGCATCGTCGGAAGCGAATTTTCGAATCGGCGCTTCAATAAACCGTGTGGAGGGCTGATATGTCGCCACATGCACAAACAACGATATGGACCGAGGCGGCCATGAGCGGAAATCGATTGCAACGCGAGGGGCTCGACCTGGACGGAAGCGTTCAGCGCCTCGGCGAGCAGCTTAGACGGCAATTTTCCGATGTGCCTTTGGAGCCGCTGCCCGAAGACATGCTCGCGCTTCTGCAGGAGCTGAACCGATTGTCGGAGTGAGTAGGCGCCGAGATCGGCCTAACGCGTATTGCTCGGGCGATCGGCAAAATCCAATTTTATAAGCAGCTCTTTAAGATTGTCGGGCGCCGGCCTCACAATCAAGTCGAGATAGACGAGCGAAATGCGTTTTTCGAGGGCTTCGCTCAGCGAACGTCGCAGCAGCGCTTTCTTGCCTGGCTTCGAGTCGATTTTCGGCGAAGCGATTGCTTAAGTAACTGTCATAGCGAACGTTCCGCTTGCTTGAAGAGAGACTGCCAAGCGGATTGTTCATAGCGCGCGCCTTTACCTACGAAATTGCGCGCAGCCGAGTAATCCGCAAGTCGGAATGACTCGCTGCCTCGAACCAATCGCGCCCTGCCGCGCCTGGAACGATATTCGACGGTAAACGGGCGAACGACTTTCTTCACGGGTGATCCTTTGTCTCGTGGAGCGCCGCAACGATGAAACTTCTTGGCGAGGACGATTGTTCCGGCTTTATCAAAATCGCAGGAATGGCTGATACGCAGTCTTCCACATTGGAAACGCCGGCGAGTTTGTCTCGCCGGCGTATGTTACGCGCGGAAGCTAGTGCCGCGACATCCAGTCGTCGATCTGGGTTTTGGCCTTGTCCTTGGCCACGCCGTAGCGCTCCTGGATCATGCCTTCGAGCTGCTCGCGATTGCCATTGATGCGCGCAATGTCGTCATCCGTGAGCTTGCCCCATTGTTCCTTCACATTGCCCTTGAATTTCTTCCAGTTGCCTTCGATCGTGTCCCAGTTCATAGGTTTCTCCTTCGGGAACGGCCGCAATCGCGGCGGAGCATTGGAAAGCGACCCCGGGCCTAGCTTTCACGACCATTTAACCTTTCGCTCGCGCAGATGTTCCATGCGGACTTGCGCTTGGGCTGGAATCTAAAATTCGCCAAGCTCCGCTTGAACGCAGCCTCAGCCTACGCGCGAAGCATAAGAACGCTTTCGGCAGCGCTTTGCCGCGGGGCAGGCAATCCATTCCACGATCTACTGAATTTCACAGGCGGGCCGAGCGCGCCGCGCTCAAGAATGTCGGCGGTGCGTTGCGCGATGCAATTTGGCTAAGGCGTCATGCTGTTCGTGGGAAAGAGCGAGCGGGTAAACGGATCAAGGCTCCCAAGGCCGAGAAGGATGGTGAGCCAAAGCACCGCGGCGGCGGCGAACAGCCAGACGGTCACGTCTTCTTGATGCAGGTCCATGAATCCGAACGCCGCTACCGCCGCCATCGTTATTGCAATGATTGCGACGCCGCCGCGCCCCCAACCCGAGAAGACGAAGGTCGCCGCAAATTCGGCGGCGAGAAGCGCAAACATCAGCGATGCGACCGCGACAAGACGAAGGACGATCGCCGTCATGACGCGCGTCCTATGAGATAGATGAGCGGAAACAGAATTAGCCAAATCACGTCGATAAACGTCCAGTAAAGCCCCACGACATGGACCGGCGTGTGGTTCTCGGCGGTGAACCGTTCTGCTTGGATGATGATCCAGGCGAGAAGCCCGAGTCCGATCAAGAGGTGCAGGCCATGCAGAGCCGTGGCGAAAAAGTAAAAGGCGAAAAAGAGTTGAGCGCCGCTTCTCGCCGGCCCATGAATTGAAAAGTGGGCGCCGGGAAACAGGCCTTCGCTTAGTTCCGTTCGCCATTCGACTCCGAATTTGAGACCGATGAAAGCGGCGCCGAGCGCCCAAGCGATCGCCAGCCAGGCGACCATGCCGCGGCGCCTTCCGAATCCGATGAGGGCCAGGCCGACGCCATAGGCGAAACTGCTCGCGATCAGCAGGGCGGTGTTCGCCAGGCCGATCGTCAGATCCGTGCGTCGACCGCCAACGTCGAATGCGCTCGGATCGGCATGACGGGCAAAGATCCATGAAAGGAAGATCGGTCCAAAGAAAAGGGCTTCGGTCGCGAGAAACAGCCAAATTCCGGAAATCGCCGTCTCGCGCTGGTGCTCGGCGCTGGCGAATTGAAATTCATGCGCGGCGGCGTCACTCATGATTCACGGCCTCCGCCTGCCGGTATTGATAGGGCGCTTGCGTTACGATCGGCGTTACGGCGAAATTTTCGGTCGGCGGCGGCGAGGCCGTGGTCCATTCGAGGCCAGTAGCCCCCCATGGATTGGCGGACGCGCGTTCGCCGTAAAGCAGCGACCAGGTGAGATAGCCGAGCGGCAGGATATAGCCGACGGCAAGAATCAACGCGCCAGCGGAAGACAGCAGATTCAGCGCTTCAAAATGTTGCGGATAGGCGAAATATCGTCTCGGCATGCCGAGATAGCCAAGCAGGAATTGCGGAAAGAAAGTGAGGTTGAAGCCGACAAATATGATGATGGCGCCGGCGCGGCCCCACATCTCAGGATACATATGGCCCGTCATTTTCGGCCACCAGAAGTGAAGGCCGGCGAAATAGGCCGAAACCATGCCCCCCACCATCACATAGTGGAAATGCGCCACGACGAAATAGGTTTGCGTGAGATGGACGTCGGCGGCGAGCGCCGCGAGGAAGAGGCCCGTCAGACCGCCTGTGGTAAACAGGCCGATGAAGCCGATCGCATAGAGCATCGGCGCGTCGAAACGGATGTAGCCCTTGTGCATCGTGGCGATCCAGTTGAAGACTTTGATCGCCGACGGCGCCGCGACCATGTAGCTGAGCAGCGAAAACACGAGCGCCGAATAGAGCGACGTCCCCGCGACGAACATGTGATGGCCCCAGACGAGAAAGCCGATGACGGCGATGGCGATGCTCGCCCAGACGACGAATTTGTAGCCGAACAGCTCCTTGCGCGAGAAGGCGGGAATGATTTCGCTGATAACGCCGAAGCCAGGCAGAATCATCACATAGACGGCGGGATGCGAGTAGAACCAGAAGAGATGCTGAAACAGCAGCGGATCGCCGCCGATCGCCGGATCGAAGACGCCGATCCCGAAGATGCGTTCGAATGCGAGCAGCAGCAGAGTCATCGCGAGCACCGGCGTCGCAAGTACGAGAATGACGCTCGTTGCGTAAAGCGACCACAAGAAAACCGGCATCTTGTACCAGGTCATCCCCGGCGCCCGCAGCTTATGTATGGTGACGATGAAATTGAGCCCGGTGGCGATCGACGAAAACCCAGCTATAAAAATGGCGACGACTGCGGCAATCACATGTCCTTGCGAGTAGAAGGAGGTGAGCGGCGTATAAAATGTCCATCCGGTGTCGACGCCGCCGCCCACGACCGCATAGAGCGCGACGACGCCCGCGGCCATGAACAGATACCAACTCAGCAGATTAAGTCGTGGAAAGGCAAGGTCGCGCGCGCCGAGCATCAAGGGGACCAGGAAATTGCCTAGCGTGACCGGCACGGCAGGCACGAGAAAGAACCAGACCATCAATATGCCATGCATCGAAAAGAGCCGATTATAGGTCTCCGCCGATCCGATCAGCCCCTTGGGAGAGATCAGATTGTAGCGAATGAGAAAGGCCGCAAAGCCGCCGGCGAAGAAAAAGAAAGTTATGGCGACGATGTAGAGAATCGCGATGCGCTTGTGGTCCGTGGTGAGCAGCCAACTGCGCAACGTACGGCCATCGTCGAGATAAGAATGTTGAACCGCCGCATCCCTCATGTCCGGCTCCCGGATTTGAGCGACTTGATATAGGCGATGAGCCGCAGCACCTTCTCTTCGCTGATCTGGCCTGAGAAAGAAGGCATGATCTGCGGATAACCGGCGATCGGCGTCTTGTCGGGCGTCAGAATGCAATCGCGGATGAATTTTTCATCGGCCGTCACGGTCGCGCCGCTTTGCAGCTTGACGGAGCGGCCCAACAGACCCGCCAAAGCCGGCGCGTTGACGCCTGTCGTCGCCGGCGTGCCGCCGACGCCGCCTTCGCCATGACAGCCGCTGCATCCGTGCGCGGTAAAGAGCTCCTTGCCGGCGGCCGCCAGATCTTCGCGCTCGCCGGCCGGCGCGCCGCCCGAGAGCCAGTTTTCGAAGTCCGGCTGCGACATGACGACGACCTCGCCCGTCATCGAATAATGGCCGACGCCGCAGAGCTGCGTGCAGAAGAGCTCGAAAGTCCCCGGCGTTTTCGCCTCAAACCAAATAGACTCATAGCGTCCGGGAAGAACGTCGTGCTTGATGCGAAACGCCGGCACGGAGAAGTCATGAATGACGTCTTCCGACGTCATCACAAGCTGAATCGGGCGGTTGATCGGAATGTGCAGCGCGTTGATTTCGTGCTGGCCGCCCTGATGTTCGACCTTCCACATCCATTGCTTGCCGACGACATAGATCTGCAAAGCGTCCGCAGGCGGCTGGAACAGTCGTACGTAAAGATCGCCGCCCCAGATAAACAAAGCGAAAAACACCGCCAGCGTCGCGACGGTCCAACTGATCTCGAAACGCCAGGTCTTGCGTCCGGGCGCGCCGCGATAGACGCCGCTCTCCGCCCGATATCGAACCATGTAGAGAAGGATCAGCCCGAAGACGAGGGCGAGAACGGCGCATGACACGAGCGAGAGCGCGAGGATCAGGAAGTCGATTTCACGGCCGTCGACCGTGGCGCTCGGCACGTAGAAATTCATGCGCGCGCGCCTTTCCGGAACTCGCGATAAAGGATCGCGGCAAGCGCAAGACTCGTGACAAGCGCGCCGAGGCGGAGCAATTTGATGATCGCGAAAGTGTATCGGCCAGTCGTCGAGTCAAAATCGAAACAAAGCAGAAGGGCGGGAGACGCGGGCGGCGTGACGCTCTCCGTCGCAGCCGCCCGAACCGCAGAGCTTATTTCTCCAGGGGCAGACCCGATGGCGGAGAGATAGCCGGAGATCACTCCGCTCGGCGTTACGACAACGGCGCCGATCGGGTGAATGAAAGTGTTAGGCCGCTGGCCGTCGCGATAATTGTAGCCGACCGCCTCCACGATCGCGCGAATGTCGTCGGGCTTCCCGGTTAGATAATGAAATCCGTCGGGCGTCCCGACCGGCGCCGCGGCGGCGGCGTCAATGTCGCGCGCATGTCGCGCGGCGTCCGACGCTTCAGCGGGATCGATGCTGACCGCGACGAAGATATAGTCGGCGCCCGCCGACAGTCCCGCTTTCTGCGCGGCGCGCAACAGGCTCATCCGCGCAACGCCGCAGAGCTTCTCGCAATGAAAATAGCCGAGCACGAGAAGGAGCGGCGCGCGATTGAACAGCTCACCGAAGCCAATGCCTCGGCCATCTGCGTCGATGAAAGCGCTTCTTGATGGCAGGCGTGCGCCTTGTTTCTGCTCGTAGGCAATCCCTGTCATGTTGGGCGTCCGTTGCGCATGGGCCGGAAGACTGTGGAGAAGAAGCAGAGCCAGCAGCGTAGGAAGCAGCTTCATGCGCGTTCTCCTTTTGCAGCTGAGAAGTGAGCGGGGACTGGGGCCGGGCGGTCGGCCAGTCCGGAATGCCCTCATTTGCGATTTTTTGCATCGCGATCGCGACCGGAATATGCGCCGCGCCCTTCGCTTGATCGATCCAACCGGCGCTGTTCAGCCAGGCCAACTCACGCCGGTGAAAATCCGCCATGTCCTCCGCCGGATCGATCTGGAGCCGCGGCTCGGGGTAAGGCGGCAGCGGCAGATTCATCGTCCGGTCGATCATCGCGTCGGGAAAGAGCGCCCATGCAAGAACGGAAAGAAAAATGACCGCGAGGATCGTTGAAGCAAAACCGACGGCGATGAACTCGCCGCTAATGTCGCTACCTTCATGCGACGCTGGAGCGAGGTCTCTCTCATGCATTGCGCTCACGCCTCGATCCAATCCAGAGCCGTCCTTTCCCGCGCGTCACGAGCAGGCTCGTGCAGGCCATCGCCAGCAGGGCGGAAAGCGTAAGCAGTGCGATCATCCCTGAATTAGCGCCGGCAAATGGCGCGACCAGCCAAAATTGGTGAAGAATTCCGCCGATGATGATCAACGCAGCCGCAAATCCAACGGCCTTAGGCGAATGTTGCGCCTTGGATGAAAGCAGCGTGAAAAAGGGCGCGAAGAAATGGACAAATGCGATGAGCCCGGCGACAATTGCCCAGCCTTGACGCCAGCGCGGGAGATACCAGGCGGTCTCGTGCGGAAGGTCTGATTGCCAGACGATCAGCAGCTGCATGAAGGCGAGATAACTCCACAGAATGATGAAGGCGAGAAGCAGGCGCGCCAGTTGGCGCAACGCCTCGGGGTCCGGCGGCGCCGATGAAAAGATCAGCGCCAGCGTCGCAATGGAGAGAGACAGCGCGCCGATCTCGCTGATTTGAACCAGGCCAAATATGCTGGAGGCGAAAGTCGGATCGAGCGACATCAGCGCGTCGATCGCCGCGAATGTCGCCGTCAGCGCAAGAACAATGAGCGCCGGCGGCGCAAGACCCTCGAGTTCCTTGGCGTCGCCGGCAGCGCGCGTAACAAGCACGGCGAGAACGAGCCAGATCAGCAGATAGATGACGCCGCGCAGCACAAAGGCGAGGGCGTTAAGATAGAGCGCGTTGTCGAGGCGCCCTGCGTCAGCCTGGAGCCAAGGATACATGCGCTGCGCCGTCAGCGCGTAAGGAATGACGAACAGCGGCATGAGGAACGCGCTGCGCGCGCCCGCGGCGAAGGCGTTATGAACGGCTTTCCCCCAGCGGCCGCCTGTGAGGGCGTGGATCAGCATCAGCGCCATGGCGCCGAGCGGCCAGGCGATCCACACGCTCAAGGCCGTAAGCCATGAAAACGCAAAACTTCGTGGCGCCAGCGCCCAGCCAAGGGCGACCCCGCCATATCCGATCGCGGCGGCCAAGACTGCAACGATGAGGATCATGGCGCGGCTTCCGCCTGCGCAGCGGCGAGGTCCTTCGCTGACGCGTTCTGGCTTTTTTGCAAGGCGCGGATATAGGCGGCGATCGCCCATCGATCGGCGGGCGGCGCCCGCGCTGCGTAGGAATACATGGCGCCATGGCCTTGCGCGATAACATCGACGAAATGGCGCGTCGGCGCTGTGAGCAATCGCTCGCTGGTAAAAGAAGGCGGCTCAGGAAAGCCGCGCTGCACGATCATGCCCTGGCCGTTGCCAAGCTCCGAGTGGCAGGGCGTGCAGTAAATTCGAAAACGTTCCTGTCCGCGCTCGACGAGGGCGAGCGTCAGCGGCGGCGCGGTCGGCTCGCGAAAGAGAAAAGTCACGGCGCCGGTCGGCGTCTGCGCGGGGCCGACGAGCGGCGAATAGGTTCGCTGTTTCGCCTGTTCGCTCATGTCGCTGCAAGCGGTAAGCGCGCATAGCGAGAAGACGGCGAGGGCGCGAGTCACAGCTCGGCCTCCTCGATCGCGCGAGCGCCGCAGCGCTGCAGGATGTCGCGCGAGCGCGCCAAGGTTTCCGAGTTGGGCGCGCGTACGACAATGACCCATCGATCGATCGTCGCCTCCCGCAGCAAGCGGATTTCATCGACTGAGTCGTAATAGCGGGTAAAGCCGCAGAGTGCGCCGGCGCCGACGACCGTGGCGACCACCACGGATAAGATGCCCGCCTCAAAAGCGATAGGAATGAACGACGGCCAGGAAAATGGCGGCCGTGCGCCGATGTCGAGCGGATAGGCGACGACATTTGCGAAGCTCTGCAGTCCGAAGGCGGCGGCGGCGCCGAACAGACCGAAGACGAGCGCGACGGCGGGAAGGCGCGTCCGCTTCGGCGGCAAGGAGGGCGGGAGCGGACTGAACAGCCGCGCGTCGCCCACGTCAGCCGCGTTCAAATCGGCGAGCGCCGCGAGCGAGGCCTCTTCGGAGAGGAAGGTCGCCGCCAGTCCGTTCGGCGCGATCGGCGCGTCAGCTATGGCGTTCATTGATTTCGCCTCGCATAGCGGAGAATCGTTTCGCGCATTTCGAACATCGAAACTGTCGGCAACAGGCGAACGGCGATAAGGAGGCCGGCGATGAACAGACCCACCGTGCCGAAGAGCGTCAGCCAATCCCAAATCGTCGGCGTATAATCGCCCCAGGCGGAAGGCAGATGCGTGCGCCGCAGGCTCATCACGACGATGACAAAGCGTTCGCACCACATGCCGATGATCACGAAGAAGCTGATGAGAACGACGAGCGCTTCGTTCAATCGAACGCTCTGGCGCCACATCAATTGCGGCGCCAGGACATTGAATAGAATCGTCGCCCAGTAGATTGGCGCGAGTTCACCCGTGATTTTATTGATGAAGAGTCGCTTCTCAGCAGCGTCAGGCCCATAGAAGGTCGTGAAGGCTTCCATCAGATAGGCGTAGCCCACGCACAGACTGCTGGTCAGCAAGAGCTTGCCGAGAATGTCGAAATGGCGGCCGGTGATGAAATCCTCCAGCCTCAGCAACCGGCGCACGGGAATGGCGACCAGCAACACGGTCGCGAACCCCGACAGCAAGGCGCCGAAAACAAAGAAGGGAGGGAATTCCGTTGAATGCCATCCGAGCGTCGCTGCGCCGGCGAAGTCGAGGCCGACGATGCTGTGCACGGAAATCACCAGCGGCGCCATGACCGCAGCGAGGAGGCCATAGCCGATGGTGTAGTAGCGCCAGGCGCTGTCCGAGCCGCGGAAGCCCAAGGCGAGCAGGCCGTAAAAACGACGTTTCTGCGACGCGTCGGCCTTGTCGCGCATTGTCGCGAGATCGGGAACGAGGCCGAAATACCAGAAGAGGATTGACGAGATGACATAGGCGAGGATCGCCGCGAAGTCCCAAAGCAGCGGACTGCGGAATTGCGGCCAGACCCCCATGACATTGGGATAGGGGAACAGCCAGTAGAACAGCCAAGGACGGCCGAGATGCAAAATCGGATAGATCGCGGCGCAGGCGGCGGCGAATATCGTGATCGTCTCGGCGATTCTGTTGAGGGCGCTGCGCCATTCGACCTCGGCAAGGTAGAAGAGCGCTGAAATAAACGTTCCTCCCGAAGCGATGGCGATCCACCACACGTAATTGATGATCGCGAAGCCCCAGACGACGGGCCAGTCAATGCCCCAGATTCCAACGCCGGCGTAAAACAGCCAGCCGACGGCGACCGCGAGGACAACAACGAAGGGCAGCGCGGCGGCCAGACTGAGTTTCCACCATAGGGGCCATTTCCGCCGAAGCGGCGGCCCGCATATTGTCGACGTCATTGACGATATGGTCTGCGCCGGAAAGACGATCGGATCATTGGCGCGGGGCCTTCGATCCTCGCCAGAGGCGTCGATTGCCGCGCCGGTCCGGAGCAGCGTCATTTCTGCGTCCCCTTCGCTTCGTCGATATTGAGGATGCGCGCTTCATAGGTGACGCGCGGTTTGGTGTTCTGGTCGGCGAGCAGCGCATAGGACAGCGGTCCGGCGCGACGCGCGGCGACCTCACTGCCCTTGGCGGCGAGATCGCCAAAGGTGAACGCGCGAGTCGGACAGGCGGCCTCGCAGGCGGTCGTCACCGCCGCCGACTTTTCGCCGTCGCGGTCGGCGATGATTCTCGCGGCGGCGATACGCTGCAGACAGAAGGTGCATTTCTCCATGACGCCGCGCGCGCGCACAGTGACTTCGGGATTGCGTGACTCGATCGCGCGGCGCTCTTCGCCCGCGAAGTCGAAATAATTGAAACGCCGCACTTTGTAAGGGCAGTTGTTGGAGCAAAACCGCGTGCCGACGCAGCGATTGTAGACCATCACATTGAGGCCTTCGGAGTCATGCATCGTTGCGCCGACCGGACAGACGGGCTCGCAAGGCGCTTCCTCACAATGCATGCAGAGAACGGGCTGGAAGCTCGTCCTCGGCGATTCCGGCGGGCCGTCGTAATAGCGATCGATGCGCAGCCAGTACATTTCGCGCTCGCGCAGAACCTCCGCCTTGCCGACGACCGGAATATTGTTTTCCGCCTGGCATGCGACGACGCAGGCGCCGCAGCCGATGCAAGCGCTGAGATCGATGCTCATGCCCCAAGCCGCCGGACCTTCCGGCTTCCATTCGTAGAAGGCGGGTCGCGGCTCGTCGTTGCGCCGAATGAACTCGGGATCTTTGAGGAATTGCGACAGCGCGCCCTTGCGCGCATATACGCCTCCTTCATCGAAAATCATGGCGTGATGGTGGGTGCTCGCCAGCTCTTCTTTCGCGCCGGTCTTTTGGATGTCCGGCGCGCCGCAGGAGCGCCCTGTCAGCTTAAAGAAATCGACGCCGACATCCTGGCCGACCGGGCCTGTGTGAAATCTGCCGAAGCCGAGAAGCGCGACGATGCAGTCGTCTGACTGGCCCGGCGCGATGATGATCGGCGCCGTCGCATGCGCGCCGTCGATGGCGACGCGAATGACGTCGCCGTCCTTAAGCGACATCTCGCGTGCGCGCCGCGGCGAGATTTGCAGCGGATTACCCCAGCTCATTTTTGTCAGCGGCCGCGGCAATTCCTGCAGCCAGGGATTGTCGGCGTAGCGGCCGTCGAGAAGATAAGGGTCCGGCCGAAACAGCAAGACAATTCCAGCTTTCGGCGGCTCGGGCAATTGGACGCGCGCGGCGGCATTGGACAGCGGTCGATTGCTGACCGGGCTGGCGCTGTTCGCAATGACGCCTTTCGCGAGAGCGTCGGTCCATGCGTCCGGCGGCCCGAGCTGATCCCTCCAGGTCTGTCGTATGAGATCGAGAGACTTGGGCGCGTTGGCTCCGAGAAGCAACGCGAGCAATTGGTGGGGATCGACGCCTTGATATAAGGGAAGGGCTTGCGGCTGCATCACGCTTGCCGTTCCGTCGAAGGCGCGCGCGTCGCTCCAGCCTTCCCACGGATGAATCATCGGCGCCGCCCACAGCGAAGCGCCGGTCGTTTCGTTCGGCGTTGCGCTCAGACAGAGGCTGAAGTCCACCCGCGCGAGCGCTTCCGCAAAATTGAGGACGCCGGGCGCGGCGTAAACGGGATTGCTGTCTATGATCAGCAGCGAGCTTACCCGATTGGCGCGCATGTCGGCGACAAGCGCAGTGAGCGAAAGCGCGCCGTCGGACGAAACATGAGACGGATCGTCGACTAGCGTATAGACAGCGCCGCGACCGCCGAGCGACTCGTTCATCGCGCAGACGAGCGCATGCGCTTCCGGCGAATGATCGGGCCCAAGGTGAATGAATGAACGACCGCGATGAGATTTGAGGTCCGCGACGATTCGATCGAGCCACGGCGGACCTTCCGCGGGCGGCGCGCCGAGCAGCGCCGAGGCGAGAGCAAGCAGAACCCGATGGGTTTCGCGCGGCCCGGCGATGAAGCGCTCATCGGCGACGGCGCCAGTGAGCGACGGCGTCGCTTCGATGGCGTAAAGGCGATTCATTTTCGCGCGCGTCGGATTGCGTCGGGCGGCGAATTCGCGCGCATAGCTCAGATGGCCGGGCGCAGCGCTCAAGAGATCGCTGTCGATCGCGAGAACGACGTCGGCGTTTTGAATTCGCGGCGCCAATTCGAGGCGCGCGCCATAGGCCAGCGCTAAGAGACTGTTTGAGAATGGTTGAAGGCTGGGCTTCGGCGTGATTCAAGCTGGGGATGTGGACCCGAGCGAATCGTGGCCGGATGGCCGACATCGAGAAGAAGACCAAACGTTATCCGACGGATTTGA
>VGEB01000055.1 GCA_016869435.1 Alphaproteobacteria bacterium
TCGTTCGAACAAAAACGGAGGACCGTAGCGAGAGGAGAAAAATTATGCCGCGCAATCATCGAGCTTTTCCCCGCAAAACCGGGGAGTCGTCACGGCCACTCGGCATATCGGGCAACGTGGCAGAATACGTGTTGGATTATTTGGCGCACTCGTTCCCGACCCAGCTCTACGAGGTCTATTCGGACGAGAACGGCGATCTGCAATCGCGGCCTGTCGTCGACGAGAACGGCAATCCCGTCCAATCGCGCGAAGCGATGGAGCGGCGCGACCGGCTGGTCGAACATCTCGCCGCCCTGCCCGCCGTCCAGGGCGCGCTCGATCAGATCGTGCAGCGCTTCGGAATCGAAATGGTGGCGGAGGTGACCGGCCGCTCGCGGCGGATCGTGCGCAAGACCAACGCCGACGGCTCCGATCGTCTCTGCGTCGAAAATCGTCCCGCCTCCGCGAACATCGGCGAAACTCAAGCCTTCATGGACGACGAGAAACGCATTCTCGTCTTTTCCGACGCCGGCGGCACGGGGCGCTCCTATCACGCCGAGCGAAGCGCCAGAAACCAGAGGCTCCGCGTCCATTATCTCTTGGAGCCCGGTTGGAAGGCGGACAACGCCATCCAGGGCCTCGGGCGAACCAATCGCACTAATCAGGCCCAGCCGCCTTTGTTCCGTCCCGTCGCGACCGACGTGAAGGGCGAAAAGCGCTTCCTTTCCACCATCGCCCGGCGGCTTGACACGCTCGGCGCCATCACCAGAGGCCAGCGTCAGACTGGCGGACAAGGGCTGTTCCGGCCGGAGGACAATCTCGAATCGACGTATGGGCGCACGGCGCTGCGCCAGCTCTATCAGCTGCTTTACGCCGGCAAGGTCGAGGGTTGTTCCTTGACCCGCTTTCAAGAGGCGACTGGGCTCGATCTCACCGATCAGGACGGCAGCTTCAAGGAAGAACTGCCGCCGATCTCGACCTTCCTCAATCGCATCCTCGCTTTGCCGATCACCTTGCAGAACCGCCTCTTCGACGTGTTCGAAGCACTGATGGGGGCTTTGATCGAGGCCGCCGTTCAGGCGGGCACGTTCGATGTCGGCGTCGAGACGGTGACGGCGGAGAGCCTCGTCGTCATCAATCGCCAAACCATCGCCACTCATGAGCGCAGCGGCGCGCAGACCTCGCTGGTCACCATCGCTCGCAAGGACAAAACGCGGGTGACGACGCTCGACGAGGCGCTTGAACTTGCGACCGCCTCGCAAAAGTCACGGCTGATGATCAATGAACAATCGGGCCGTGCCGCCGTCAAACTGCCGGCGCCCGGCCTAATGCAGGACGACGGAACGGTTCAGACGCGCGTGCGGCTGTTGCGCCCCCTGCATCGGGATCTCGTGAGCGTCGAAGCTCTGGAGCGCTCGCATTGGCGCGAGGCGACCCCACCGGAGTTTCAACGCGCCTGGGAGGCCGAAGTCACCGCCCTCCCGGAATTCACTGAGAGCACGTTCCATATCGTCACCGGCCTGCTGCTTCCCATTTGGAACCGCCTGCCCGACGAGACCGCGCGCGTCTATCGTCTGCAAACCGACGAAGGCGAGCGCATCATCGGCCGGCTCGTCTCACCGGCGAGCGCCGCCGCCCTCGTCGGGATCCTCAGTGACGAGGCCCCTGCCCTGTCGCCGAATGAGGCGCTCGCTGCCGTCATGCAGGATGGCGCCAGTCTCGTTCTCGCCGAGGGGCTCGTTCTGAAACGTTCGCTCGTGATGAACCGCCAGCGGCTCGAGCTTACAGGCTTCTCGGATAGCCTTGTCGAACGGCTTAAGGCGCTGGGGCTCGTTTCGGAAATCATCGCCTGGAAGCTGCGGCTGTTTGTTCCGCTCGGGGAAGGGGCCGCGAAAATCGTCGCGAGAATTCTCGATCTCTATCCCCCGCTCCGCGTCGCGCCTTCAGCGCGGTTGAGCGCTTGAAACGGCGGAGGCGACAATGGAAAGCCCCGCCAAGACCCTGTCGCGCGGCCTCGCCGAACATGTCGAGGCCGTTTGCAAGCACTATCTCTCGAACGGCCGCCGATCCGGAAACTACTGGATCGTCGGCGACGTCGACAATCATGTTGGCCGCAGCCTCTATGTGCGGCTCAAGGGCCCGCTCTCCGGCAAGGGCGCACGCGGCAAATGGGCTGACTCCGCTGGCGGCGAACATGGCGATCTGCTCGATCTCATCGCCGCGCGGGAAGGTTTCGCTTCGCTCAGGGATACGCTCGACGAGGCGCGGCGATTTTTGAGGCGGCCGCTTTCGGCGCCGACGGCGGGACAGGGCGAACGATCCTCGGATCGCGATACGATCACGCTGGCGCGAAGAATCTGGGCGGCGTCGCGGCCGATCATCGGAACACTGGCCGAGGCCTATCTGCGTGCGCGAAAGATCACCGCCGATCTCGATCCCGCGGCCTTGCGCTATCATCCAGCGCTGTTCTATCGCGAGCGGCCGGGCGCTCCCTCTCGCACATTGCCGGCGCTGGTCGCCGCGGCCACGAATCACGACGGCGAGATCATGGGCGTTCATCGCACATGGCTCGATCCCGCGCGCAAGGATAAGGCGCGTGTTTCGTCGCCACGGCGGTCGCTCGGCGCCATTCTCGGCAATGGCGCTCACTTCGGGAAGATCGAGGATATCGTCCTCGTTGGCGAAGGAATCGAGACCGTTCTCTCGCTGAAGAGCGCCCTGCCCGATCTGCCGATGGTCGCCGCGCTTTCCGCCGGGCATCTCGCCGCGTGGGAATTCCCGCCTGATCTGCGGCAACTCGTCATCGCTGCCGACAATGACAACGCCGGGTTGCACGCCGCGCGCCGTCTCAGTGCAAGAGCTGAAGCGGCCTCCGTCAGGGCGATGACCATCATGTCGCTGCGCGCCGACTTCAACAGTGATTTGCGCGCCATGTCGGCAGGCGCTTTCCAAAAGTGGCTGGCTTCGCTTCTCGATCCAGGTCGTTATTACGAGTGACTGCCGCAAAGGGGGAGGCCGTCGCCTGACGCTTGTCGCCTCAAGCCGCGTCGGCGGCTTCCACTCCCCGGCGCGGCGCGAATTTCCGCCCGGCTTCGCGGCCCGCTTCATAAGCGCCGGGCTGGACAAGCCGCTTGCGGCGAGAAGCCTTGGCGTGGAAATCGAGACCGAGCTTTTCCAATTCGTCCTCGATGACGGCGGCCTTCAGCGGCACGAGATCGCGGCCCGACGAGCGCCTCGAGGCGGCGTCGCGCTCGCCCTTCATAAGCTTTAGTTTTTCGCAAATTCCGTGGGCGAGCCCGATCTGGAAGGAGTGCGCCGAACCGCGCCGCACGCTGGACGCTACGCTTGCGTCCTCTCTCTTGAACCGCGCCGTTTCCGTCGCGAAGGTCACGGCGATGAGATCATACAGATAATGCGCCGCCTCGACGTCTGCCGGCAGGCCGAAAAACACGTAGCGGATCGCGCCGCTCGCCGCGGTTTCGCTCCACACCTTGCAGTCGCAGAACATGGCGATCGTGGGAATGCAATCGTCGAGCGGGGCGCGCCGCCGGCGTCCAGTGTCGACGCCGACGCCTTCGCAGGCCTGATCGCGCATTTCCACCTCGCCGAGCGACAAGCCGTAGCGGTCGAGAAGCTCCGCCACTTTTTTGGCCGAAGCGAGCGCCTCTTGCTCGGTGCAGCCTTGCTCGACCGTCTTGGCGCGCAGCGCCTGGATGCGTTGCAGCACGCGCGCGAGTTCGGCGTCGCCTTCCCCCTTATCGGTGCCGCTACGTTTCGATGCGCCGAGCCGGCGGCGCAAATCTTCGTAGAGGGCGCGGGCTTCCGCCGGCAGGCGCTTTTCCGCGACGGCGCGATCGAGGGCCGAGGCGATGAATTCCAGCGGTTTTTCCTCATCGCCGGTTCCGGCGGCGGCGCGGCGCTCGAAGGTCTCCATCATGATGAAGGCGAGCCGCGAAAAGGCCTCCGCGAGATCGCCGCAATTGAATTGGCGGGAGACGACGCTTCGCGCTAGCGCCTGCGCGAGGGAAGCGAAGGAGGTCAGGCGGCGCGCCGCGCCGATGTGATCGGCGGAAGGCTCCTCGCCCTTGTTCTTCGTCGCCGCCGCTAAGGCGTGGGCGAGGCGGTCGAGTTCGTCGTATTCCTCCTCTTCCACGCATTCGAGTTCTTCGATCAAATCCTCGGGAAAGGCGTTCAAGCCCTCGAGCCGCAAGCCGCCGTGGCGCATGACATGCCGATAGACGGCGCCGGCGCAACGTTGCGGGTTGCTCATTCCCCTCCCCGGCCGGACGAAGGAAAGGCCCGCGGCGAGCGCCTCCGCGTCGAGCGGAGTCAGCGGGCCGAGCGTGACGAAGCTCCCGTCCGGCAGCGGCGCGAGACGCGCCGCCAGCGCCGCACCCATGGCGCCGTCCGGAATGTCCGCGTCGAACAAGGACAGAAGTTCGCCGCTCGCCAAATCCTCGGCGAGGAGCGTCTCCGGCGTTGCGCGCGATTTCAGTCGCAGCAGGCGGAAGCTCGATGTCGAGAGCGCCGCCATCGCGGCGCGCCCTTCAGGACTGGCGTCCGCGCGACGCTGGCGGATGTAGCGGTCGATGGGCGTAAAGCCCATCAGTGAAGGCGCGAACAGCAACCAATTGCTCGAAAGCGCGAAGGCCTCCATGATCAAAACGGCGCTGGAGGCATCGTCGGGATTCAAGCTCTTCTTGGACAGCCATTGCAACGCGGCTTCTTCGATCTTCGCCGGGGAGAGGCTGCCGATGGCGTCCAGGCAATATTCCTCGATCAATCGCGCGAGACGGGCCTTTTCGCCTGTCGGCGCGTCGTCGCTTTCAGGCGTCGCCTGCGATTTTGCTTGCCGTCGCGCCGCCTGCCGCATTTTTCTCGAGCCCCTCGAATCGAACGCAGGCGCAAAGCGTATCACGCAGCAAACCTCCTTCGAGGGGCGCGCGCGGGCCGTCCACTGGCAACTTCCCCAGATTGACGTCCGCCGCGCATAGATCGGGCGAGGATGGTCGCGTGAGGGGCGCTTCGTCCAAGAGAGCCGATTTTTCGGCGATCGTCCGTTGGAGTCGTCAAGAGACTCTTCTTGCAAAACGTTCTTCCCTCGTCTCCTCAAACAAGGGTCGGGTGAGAGCTCCCTTGCCTCGAGTTGATCGTCGACGGCCGGGTGCGGTCAAGTTTGCCGTTCCTTCGATGCAATGACTTGAATGCGCCATGAGCGGCAGCGACGGCAGGACCGCATCGCGCCTAAGGCGCCAAACGCGGCTCCGGTGCGAGTGACAATATGTTACCAATATGACACCCTATGAACATGTACGACCGCCGGCTTCAGAAATTAGCAGTTGAGGCCGTCACCGAGTTGATACTGGAGACGTTTCGGTTGAACGGCCGCCTCTTGGAGGCAGGTGACGAACTCGTTCGCCATCTTGGACTCACCAGCGCCCGCTGGCAGGTGCTCGGCGCAATCGACGCCTCGCCCGTGCCGCTGCCGATTAGTCACGTCGCGCGCAACATGGGGTTGTCGCGTCAGGCGGTGCAGCGGTTGGCCAACGAGATGGAGAAGGACGGCCTTGTCCGCTTCGCGCCCAATCCTCATCACGAGCGGGCAAAACTCGTGCTCATGACAGATCAAGGCAAGGCGGCGTTCCGCTCCGCCATGGCCAAGCAGCGTCGGTGGGCCGAGCGTTTAGCCAAGGGGTTGTCTGTCGACACGATTGCGGAGGCGGCGCGCGCGGTCCGCGAACTGCGTCAAAGGCTGGAGAAAGGCTGACCCCATGGAGTACGGCTTGTTGAGATTTTTCCACGTCCTCGGAGCGGTTCTCATTAACGCTGGGCTCATTGGCGTGTGGCTGGCCGATTTGCGCTCTCGGCAGCTCAGCGAGCTGAAGCCTTGCTCGGAAGCGGTTCGCAACATCACGGTCTTTTACGACGGCCTTGTCGTGCCCGGCGCCCTGCTGCTGCTGATTTCCGGAACGTGGATGATTGCGCAGTTCTATGGAGGCTGGAATTTCTTGCATATCCCATGGCTTGCCGGGATGGTCGGGCTGTTCGCCTTCGAGTTCGTCGAGGGCAACACGATCACGCGCCTCTATTTCAGCGGCCGCGCCGCCTGACGCGATCAGCGCTGGATGCCAGCCAAGCGACGCCCGAACTCGAGCGCGCGCGGGGCGAGCTGGCGCCGACGATCACGCATTTCCTCGACCTGCCGATGCTGTTTCTCATCATAGCGCTCGGGACGATGCAGCCTACGAACTGGATGTTGTTCTTCGCTGGCTCGATTGCAGCGATCGCAGTTGCGACGCTGCTGACGCTCGTCCCCCGTCTCTATCCTTGGGGTTCGGAGGCGCTGTCTCCCTGACCGCGGCGCCGGAAAGGGGAGCTTTACACTTATCCCTGGTTCCAGATCCGAGGGCGCGAAGTCGAAATCAAAGAGCGGCGGCTCGATGCGCCGATCCGGGAGGGGCCGGGGCGGCCGCTCCCTCTCTTGTCACGAGCGTCCTCTCTCGCGGAGAGGGCCGCGCGCCGGCCTGAGAGAGCAGCGATGTCGCCACAAGCGGACCGCTTGCCGCAACGCTCCCCGCCGACTTCTTTCCCCTGCCTGGCGCATTTCGCGCCAGGCATTCCCCGCCGAACAAACAAGTCGACGTCTCGCGTCCTCCGCGTGCGCTTCGGCCCTTCGGGTGCGGCGCAGTCCGCCCGTGGCTCGGGATCGCTGTCAGGCCCGATCGGCGCGGCCTTAAGCGAGAGAGCAAACGCCATGAGCTACGAGATCGCTTCCCTTCCCTTCGACTCCCAGCCTTCGGATCATCACGAGAGCTCAGCCTCCTCGCATCTTCTCGACGAACTCGCTCTGCATGGCTATCGCCCCTTCGAGGACGATCCCGATCCGCGTCCCCTGCCCTCCTTTGACGCCTCGACGCTCGCTCTCGAATCCGTCGTCGAAGCCTTGTCGGGCCTCTTCGTCGACACGCGTCTCGAAGCTGATCTCCCCGATTTGCTTTGGTCGGTCGTCAATCTCTTCCACCGCAAGGCGGAGCGCATCGGCCGCGACCTCGATGACAATGAAAGCGCGCAACGCCGCTCCCATGGCGAGCAGGACGGCTCGGAAATTCGTTCGGTCGAACTCGAACGGCGGATCGCGCAAGGGCTCACGCTCACCGAGCGGCGCAACGCCTTCGAATTCTTCCGCGATCATCTCACCGAACTCTACGCGACTGAGACCGGCTCATCCTGGCGACCGCGCGCGGGTTCGGTCGTCAATCACCGGGCTCTGACCTCGGCGATGATCGACAGCCGCGATTTCCTCAACGCGAAGAAGCTCGCCGAGACGCAAGTGTTGTTGCCTCCCGGTGTGCGCATCGCTTTCGCGGGAGGACCCGACTGCAACGACCACGCGCGCATCTGGGCGACGCTCGACAAGGTGCGCGCCAAACACCCGGACATGGTCCTGCTCCACGGCGCCGGCCCCAAGGGCGCCGAACGAATCGCCGCCTGCTGGGCGGACAATCGCAAGGTCGCGCAAGTCGCTTTCAAACCGGACTGGACCAGGCACAAGAACGCTGCGCCCTTCAAGCGCAACGACGTTATGCTCGAAGCGCTTCCGATCGGTGTCATCGTTTTCTCAGGCTCCGGTATCGTCGAGAACCTCGCAGACAAGGCCCGCAAGATGGGAATCCCGGTGTTGAGATTCGGGAAGGAAAGCGCATGAGCGCCGTCTTTCGGGGGTGCAGAAGGCGCTAGTGAAACATTCCGCCGACTCTCGAACGTTACGCCGACGTTGCGAGGCGAGCTTGCACGAACGCCTCGCAACTATCGCGATTTTGTTGCCAGTTGGCAACTCAAGCCCGCCGCCAAAATGGTTAAGACGCGTTAACCCTTTAATGGTTGCAAGAAGTGCAGAATCGGGCTGTGATAGTTACGCGTCTGGAGCGCGATTTGCGATTTCAGCGTAAATATGTTGCTCAGCGGAGAAACGATCGAGCATGGATGCTGCCAAGCCAAAAATGACCTCGGTCATTGCAGCAGACGGGAGCGCGTTGTCGCAAGAGCTTAACGAGCTCCGCAAGACGTTGTTTCCACCAGAATCGAAAAAAGCGCTCAGAAGCTTCTCGTCCGGCGAGGCTGCAAAACTGATCGGGATCGCGGACGGCTACCTTCGGCAGCTGTCGCTGGGCGGCAAGGGGCCTCAGCCAGATATCAGCACAGGGGGGCGACGCTCCTATACTCTCGATCAAATCAATGAATTGCGTAAGCTTCTGGAGGAGGGTTCGAAGGGCAAACGTTACCTTCCACAGAGGCTCGATGGCGAGCAATGCCAGGTTCTGTCGGTCGTCAATTTCAAAGGTGGGTCTGGCAAGACCACGACCGCTGCACACCTCGCACAGTTCTTGGCGCTCAAAGGTTACAGGGTGCTCGCGGTTGATCTTGATCCGCAAGCATCCCTCACCGCTTTGCATGGATATCAGCCCGAATTCGACATTGGGGCGAACGAAACACTGTATGGCGCGATTCGTTATGATCATGGCCGACGACCGCTTAGGGAGGTCGTCCGCTCGACGTATTTTTCCGGTTTGGACCTTGTGCCTGCGAATCTCGAACTCATGGAGTTCGAGCACGACACTCCCAAAGCTCTCGTCGATGGTCAAAGTGAAACATTTTTTGGCCGTGTTGCGACGGCTCTTGGAGATCTCGCAGATCGGTATGACGTGATGGTTCTCGACTGCCCTCCGCAGTTGGGCTTTTTGACGCTAGGAGCATTGTGTGCCGCGACTTCGATCCTGATCACGGTGCATCCGCAAATGTTAGACGTAATGTCGATGTGCCAATTCCTCTTAATGGCGTCTGACCTGTTGTCGGTGGTCCAGGAGGCAGGTGCCGATCTCGATTATGACTTTATTCGATATGTTGTGACGCGCTACGAGCCGTCCGACGGGCCGCAGACGCAAATGGTTGCATTTATGCGTTCGCTCTTTCGCGAGCGCGTCCTCACCAACACGATGCTGAAATCTACCGCGATTTCTGACGCCGGCCTTTCCAAGCAGACGCTTTACGAGGTCGGGCGTGAGAATTTCACGCGCGCTACGTACGACCGGGCGTTGGAATCGCTGGATGCCGTTAACACGGAAGTCGAGGCTTTGATGCAGCGAGCATGGGGGCGTGAACCGTGAGCCGCAAGGATACCCTTCGTTCCCTTCTGACGGCGAAGGAACGGCGGTTGCCAGATGGCAACTCCGCCGATTCCCCCTTGCCCAGCACCACAAGCATCAGCGACGCACCAAAACAATTGGTTCGCTCAGGCGCTGTCGGCGCGATGGGGCGATCCCTGGGAAGGCTCGCCCATGCGGCTGAGGAAGCCCGGGCGCTTATTGCCGCCGGTGATACAATCGTGGAGATTGATCCGGCTCTAATCGAGTCATCATTCATCACGGACAGGCTCGGACAGGCGTCCGATGAACAAGCAGCCTTAGTCGCCTCGATCCGCGAACATGGACAGCAAGTTCCCATCCTGGTTCGCCCTCATTCCGAGAAAGCGGATCGATATCAAGTGGCGTACGGCCATCGCCGCCTTCGAGCTGCGATGGAGATCGGAAGGCCAGTCCGTGCTGTCGTTCGCGAGCTGTCAGATTCCGAGCTCGTCGTTGCGCAGGGGCAAGAGAATTCCGCACGCCTTGAGCTTAGCTATATCGAGCGCGCGATGTTTGCGGTGACGATTGAAGATCGCGGCTTTGAACGTGAAGTGATAATGGCTGCTCTCAGTGTCGAAAAAACACAGCTTTCGCGCCTGATTTCGATTGGCCGCGCAGTCCCACTCGAAGTTGTTCGGTTGATTGGTCCCGCGCCAAAGACCGGGCGCCCGCGCTGGTCGTTGCTTGCAGAAAAACTTGCGACACAAGACGTAGGCTCGATACTGGACAAGCTCGCAGACGATCATGCTTTCATGGTCGCTGATAGTGACGCGCGCTTTGTGTCCTTCCTGGCGGCGCTTGACGCGAAGCCTCGAGCCAACACGGAGAAAAAAGTTTGGAGTGACGCTGAAGGGCGACGAATCGCGACCTACCAGCGCGCAGCGGGTCGTGCGACCTTCGTCGTGGATGAAAAAGCTGCTCCCGATTTCGGAGAATTCCTGCTCGGCGAGCTGCCGGATCTGTATCGCAATTACCGAGAGAGATGCCGATCTGGCTGAACACCAACAGGTTGCCCTCTTTCGCCCGAATGCGTGACCGGTTTCTCTATAGCGTTGGCCCGGTCGAGAGTAATTAGTTCTCCCATTATCCAAGCGAGGTGATTCCGCAAAAGAAAAGGCCCCCGAAACGTTTCCGCCCGGAAGCCTCTCTATAAGTGTTGCAGCTACAGAGAATCACTTCCGCGAATCGCTGTCAAGAGTCGGCGCCGTTTCGGCGAGCAGATTTCTTTTGCCTGGACGAGGCAAAGGATCATGCAGTCACACATAACGACGCCCTTTGGGCGGCGATCGCTGTCACTCGCCATGGTGGCGAGCCAGGCCGCGGCCAAGGATTTCGCGGCGAAGCCAAATGCATCCGAAATGGCCGTCCATAAATGGCGGCTATTTCGGGCGCTGACCGAAGCCAAGGAGCCGATCGGCGTCTCCGATCGGGCGCTATCGGTTTTGCACGCGTTGCTCAGCTTCCATCAGGAAACAGCGCTGACGCTGCCCGAAAGCGACCCAAAAGCGGAGAGCGAGGATGCTTCGCCTGGCCCCGGCGTCGTGGTGTTTCCGTCGAACAGAGAGCTCTCGATCCGCGCCCACGGCATGGCGCCGGCGACGCTGCGCCGGCATCTGGCGTCACTCGTCGAGGCCGGGCTGATCATCCGGCGCGACTCGCCGAACGGCAAACGCTTCGCCCGGCGAGGGCAGGGGGGCGAGATCGAAAGCGCCTTTGGCTTCGATCTGACGCCGCTGATTGCGCGGGCCAGCGAGATCGAGAACCTCGCCGAGGAGGTGCGCGCCGAAAACCGCGCCATAGCCTTGCTGCGCGAAAAGATCACGCTGGCGCGGCGCGACGTCGTCAAAATGATCGCGACCGGGATGGAAGAAGGGGTTGCCGTCGCGATTGTCGGGAGCGATGGCGAAGAAATCCGCGACTGGGAGGGGCTCCACCGGCGCTATTTGGCGCTCGCGGGCTGTTATGCGCGCAATCTCAGGCGCACCGACCTGGAGGCTTTGGCGAGCGATCTCGTCGCCTTTGCAACCGAAATCCAGAATCTGTTGGAAATGCACGTAAAAAGCCAAAAAAGAAGCGCCAATGAGTCCCAGACTGAGCGCCACATACAGAATCAAATCACAAACCATTTTGATCTTGAACCTAGCCTTCGAGAAGGCCGGGTCAAAACTTCCGGGCCAGTGCTGGGAAAGCCGAAAGCCGGTAGCGAAGGGGCTGCAGAAACTGAGGCTCCCAGTTCAAGGTTGGGCGAACGAGAACCGTCGCCGCGGCGAACCTATCCGCTCGGCATGGTGCTGCAAGCCTGTCCCGACATCGTCGATTACGGCAAGCGCGGCGAGATTTCCTGCTGGCGCGATCTGATCGATGCGGCGGCGATCGTGCGCTCGGCGCTCGGCGTTTCGCCAGACGCCTGGAAACAGGCGCTCGACGTTCTGGGCGAGCATGACGCCTCGATCGTCATCGCCGCGATCCTGCAGCGGGGCGAGGAAATCAAATCCGCCGGTGGCTACTTGCGGGTTTTGACTGGAAAGGCGCGAGAAGGGGAGTTCTCGCTGGGGCCGGTGCTGATGGCGTTGTTGCGCGGCAAGGCCGCAAAGGCCGCGCGTGAACGGCGGCAAGCGGGATGATCGGACTTTTGGCGTGGGGTTTCCTTGCCGCGGTTTTGGGGATTATCGTTGCCGATTGAGGAGGGAGGACGCGATGACCGACACGACGACCCAACTCGCCATTCTTTCCGATGCCCTGGTCAAAATCATCGAGCTGGGCCCGCTGGCGGCGGAGGGGAAGGCGTCGACCGCCGATCTTTTGACCCGGTCAGGGGACATCGCCGCGCAGGCGCTGACGGCCGCCGCCACCTATGGCCAGTTGCCGCCATTCGCGGAACCGTTGGAAGCTCAATCGGCCGCCGACAGCGAATGAAGCGCCGGCCGGCCTTGCGCGTCAAAATCGATATAGTGGTTGACCATGGCGTCCATCGGATCGCCTCCTTGCGCTTCCAGGAAAGACAGCGCGGCCGCAATGAGGGCCCATCCCTGTGCGCGGCTCGTCTGCGGAAGCGCGATCAGACCTGGATGAAGCGATTCGCGGCGGAGCAGGGCTTTGAAGTCGCCGACATTCTCGGTGACGATGACGCGATCCTCGGCGAGACAGGTCTCTTTGACCGTATGGTCGAGCTGGCCGCGCCGGCCGACATGCAGCGGATGGATGGCGTCATGACCGAGTTGCGCGAGGTCGATAGCAAATTTTGGCGAGAGGCATTCATCGATAAACAGCCGCATCTCATTACGCCGCGGACCGCGCAATCGTCGGCGGGCGGCCGGGCAGGGGATGCGCCCTGGCGAAGAGGACGGCCGCCTCGAAAGCTTCACGCGGCAAATCAGGATTCTCGGATGCAATGTCGTCGAGGCTGTCGCCATGTGAAAGCCGCGACTCTACCGAATGCACCGTGATGCGCGTGCCCTTGATGACCGGCAGGCCGCCCTTGATCCCGGCGACGCTTTCGATCCAGGCGTCACGCGCATGTAGATAGCGGTCGGTGCGCTCGAGCGCTTCGCCGGCGAGTTCGCCAATATCGGCCATGATCGAGGGCGCGATCTCGATTTTTGCTGATTTGAGGCGCGACAGATCGAGCGCCTTGAGGGCTTTGACGAGTTTTCGTTTGCTGGGGACGGTAAGCGAGACGATTCCGGTCAGGCGGCGCATCAGCGCGGCGTAGGCGACGCTTTCAACGCCAAGCAGACGACGCGTTTCAGCGGCTTTGCTGAAGCGCGCGCCCGCAATCTTGCCGACATGGATCGACAAAACCCCTTCTTCGATCGCCTTTTCGACAGCGCGTTTGGGAACGCCGGCGAGTTCGGCGACTTCGCGGGGCGTGAGATTGACGGCGGCGGACGGCATAACAGCCTCTAAATATGCTCCTAGTAAGGGACAAGTTATTGCACGAGTCCCGGAATTGCAATGGCGGTCGGCTGAAAGGCCCTAAAATCTGGTGCGGAGGCTCACAGTCCCGCCGCCTTGGTCAGATTGACCCGGAAACGATCGCGTTTGCGCTGGTAGCGTCGAGTCATCTCGGGGGAGGCGTGACCGAGATGTTTTTGCACATGCGCCTCTTCGATCTGCGCCGACGAAGCAAGCCCGGCGCGCAGCGAGTGGCCCCCGAAGGCGAGCCGTCGTTCGCCCTCCGTCAGATCGCCGCGAATGCCGGCGGCGAGGGCGGTTTTCTGCACCAGCCGGGCGACATGCTTGTCCGTCAGCCGGTTGGCGGAAACGCCGCCGTTCTTGCGGGCGATCGGTCGAAACAAGGGGCCGCGACTGATCCGGCCGAGCCGCATCCAGGTCTCGAGCAGTGCGACCGGGCAGGTTTCGGGACGCGAGCCGCGGCCGATTTCGACCTCGCGCCAGCCGGTTTTGCCAGAAATCTGCAGCACCGCGCCGCCGTCGAGAATCTCGATCCAGCCGGTTCCGTCTTCGCTCTGGTCCGGGCCGCAATCGAGGCCGACGATTTCCGAACGGCGCAGGCCGCCGGCGAAGCCTAGCGCGAGAATCCCGCGGTCGCGGATCCCACGCAGATCCATCTCGAGCGTCGCCATCATCGCCAGCAGCTCGTCGGCGAAGATCGCCTCCTTCTGGACCGGCGGGTGGCCATGGGCGCGGCGGATGCCGGCGAGCACGGTGGAAATGTGCCGATCTGACGTATCGAGCGGCGCGCCGAGCTGGCGGTAGCGCCAGCAGATGCCCGAGAGCCGTCGCTCGAGCGACGATACGCTCAAAGGATCACGCCCGCTGGAACCCTCCATGCAGGCGGCGAGATAGAGCCCGACGGTTTGCGGATCCGGGGGCAGGGGATCGAGCCCCTGGCGGCGCAGCCAGGCGGCAAACTGTCGCCAGTCGGCCTCGTAGGCGCGCCTTGTGTTTTCGGAGCGGGCGTTGCGGGCGTAATCGCGCGCCTTTTCGGAGAGCGCGGCGAGATGGGGAGCCGCCGGTCGCTCGATGAGCCGCGCGTCGGTTTGGACGTCTTCGTCGGGCGATGAAGTGGCGGTTTCTTCCGACATGGGCCCTCGGCAGGTTTCGACATTTCCAACGGCGGCTCGGAATCCCGATTCGACCGGTCTCATAAGTCCTGCCGCCAAATTTCGGCGGCCGAAAAAAAGGGCGACATCGGCCGGGCTTTCCCACGGGTGAGCGTCCGATTGTCGGACTGCCGCCCCCGATTGCCGGCGCGGTTCCATAAATTATGCTCGAGTTCCCAAATTTTTGGGCGGTTTCGTCCCCTGAATTGTGAATCGGCTTCTGGCAGCATTGAGCCTCGGATCCCATAAAATTGCGGCTCTCCGACATTTTCCACGGGGGAGTCCGGTCATTCAAGCGGAGCCTTGGCCGGACGAATCCGACGCCTCGGAACGCGCGCAGCGGCCGATTTCGGATCCGAGCGCCCGTGTCGCTCCGGCTTTTTTAGCGGACTGGAGGTCCTTGATATTCCTGGAATCTGGTTCCGGCATAATGAGCGGACTCCGGCCTCATTGGCGGAATATTTCGGTTTGATTGGCGGACGGCGGCGGCGTTTCGCATCGATGTCGCTCCGAAGGGGCCTCAACTGCTTCCAACGAACGCAAGCGCATGAAAATGCGGCGAATCAGACGAATCATGATAGATTGGTTTCGGCTTTTTTCGCGGAATTTTCAGGCTTGATCGTCGGACGACGCGGGGGGACGCCTCGTGACAAGGATCGACAAGCTCCAGGTCGATGACGAGCGCTGGCGCGAGGCGAAGGAACGCGCCGCGGCGATACGTCCGCTGATCGCGCAAGACGCTATCCAACCACAAGCAATCCGCGACGCCTGTCGCAAGCTCGGCGTCAAACGGACCCGGCTGTATGAGCTGATCGAGCGGTTTCGCGCGTCGCCGGTCGTCAGCTCGCTTGTCGCCGGGCGACGCGGCCCGAAGAACGGCTCCAGCCGGCTTTCGCCGGAACAAGACCAGCTCATCGACGACGCGATCAAAGAATTCTATCGCACGCGGCAGAAGCCGAGCGTCAACGCGCTGCGACGGCGTTTGCGTCAGTTGTGCCAGTTGCGCGGCCTGCGCCCGCCGTCTTGGGACGCGATCAAGGCTCGGGTCGCGCACACGGACGAGCGCTTGCTCGTGCAGGACCGGGAGGGAGCGGGGGCCGCCCGCGCGCGTTTCGCGCCGGTCGTTGGGGAATACCATGCGAGCCACGCGCTCGAAGTCGTGCAAATCGATCATACCAAGGTCGACATGTTCGTGGTCGACTCTGTGCATCGCGAGCCGATCGGGCGGCCATGGCTGACCCTGGCGATCGATGTCGCTAGCCGCATGGTGGCGGGGTTTTACGTCTCGCTCGAAGCGCCGTCGTCGACGTCCGTGGCGCTGTCCATCCAGCATCTCGTTCTGCCGAAGGAGCCCTGGCTGGCGAGGCTGGGGATTGACGCCGAATGGCCGGTATCCGGGATACCCGAGGCGCTGCATCTCGACAACGCCAAGGAGTTCAGGGCGCGCGCGCTCGAGCGCGGCTGCGAAGAGCATGGCGTAAGGCTGATCTATCGTCCGGTGGCGCGGCCGCATTACGGCGCTCATATCGAGCGGCTGATCGGCACGATGATGGGCGCCGTGCACCTCTTGCCGGGCACGACGTTTTCGAACGTGACGGAACTCGGCGACTACGACTCGGCCAAGCACGCCGTGATGACCCTCGACGAGCTGGAGCGGTGGCTGGCGCTGGAAGTGGTCCGGTATCACGGCGAATTGCACGCCGGATTGAAGCAGCCGCCGATCGCGGCTTGGCGCGAAGCCCTGGCCGCCCGGCGGGCGCCGCCGGCGCATCCGAAAGATCCGGCGGCGTTTCTTCTCGATTTCCTGCCGTTCAAGGAGCGCTCGATTCGCCGTGACGGCGTGCGCCTGTTCGACCTGCATTATTGGGACGACGTTTTGAGCCCTTGGGCGGGCCGGCTGCGGCGCCGGCTCACGGTCAAATATGATCCGCGCGATCTCTCGAAAATCTTCGTCGAGGATCCCAATGGCGGTCATTGGCCGGTGCGCCTGGCCGATCTCAGCCGTCCCCGCATCACGCTGGCGGAACACCGACAGGCGCAAGCCGTGCTCCGCGCGCGCGGGCGATCGCTCGTCGACGAGCGTCTGATCTTCGAAACCATCGAGCAGCAGCGCGCTTTGGAAGCCGCCGCGACCATGGCCACGCGCTCGGCGCGCCGCCAGATCGAACGGCGCGAGCGCGCCTTGGCGGCGTCGGCGGAGCGGCCTGGCGCGACTGCGACGGCAACCGTCGAGAACGATGAAGATTTTGCCGATCTGCGTCCCCTGACCGTGGAGGAATGGTCGTGAACGAGATCGACGCGGCGTCGGAAAGCTATGGCCATATCCTGCCGGACTGTCGGGCGAAGGCGGCCGAGTGCGACGCCGCGCGCATCGCCTGGATCCGGTCCGATCGATGGATTGCGACGGCGCGCGCCGAAGAGGCGCTGTCGCGGCTCGAGGATCTTTTGACCTATCCACCGCGCGACCGCATGCCCTGCCTGCTGATTTACGGCGACACCGGCATGGGCAAGACCAAGATTTTGCGCAAATTTCTTAGAGACCACCCGCCGCGCTTCGACGGCGGGGCAGGGGTGACCGCGGCGCCGATTGCGGCGATGCAGATGCCGGCGGAACCGCTCGAGAGCGATTTTTACAGCGAGTTGTTGACTGCGCTGCAAGCGCCGGCGCCGATCGAAGCGCGAACGCACCGGCTCAAGGAAACCTGTCGCGCGCTCATGAAAAGCCTCGGCGTTCGGATGCTCGTCATCGACGAGGTGCATGCCTTGCTCGCCGGCACGTTTCGGCAGCAGCGGATTTTTCTCAACGCCCTTCGGTTCTTGGCGAACGATCTGAGGGCGCCGCTGGTCTGCGCCGGGACGGATCTCGCCTGCCAGGCGTTGTTGACCGACCCGCAGCTCGCCGAGCGCTTCGAGGCCTTTCATCTCGACAGGTGGAAGAACGACCGTCGTTTGGCGGAGCTCTTGATCAGTCTCGCCGGCGTGCTTCCGCTGCGCCGGCCGTCGGCGTTGCACACGGCCGAGATGCGGCGGCGCGTGCTCGAACTGACCGACGGGGTGACGGTCCGCATCTTTCGGCTCGTCGAAAGCGCGGCGATCGCGGCGATCCGATCGGGCGAGGAGCGGATCACGGCGCAAAGCTTCCTCAGCCCCGACCTCGCGCCGCCGTTGGCGGCGATGAATCGGCACATGGATGCGCGGCTGGCGCGCGCTGCGGCCCGGTGAGCCGTCGCCTGCCGATTGCGCCGCGCCCGCATGATGATGAGCTATTGTCGTCGTGGCAGGGGCGGGTCGCTTGCCGCTATGGCGTGGATCGGGAGGCGCTTGGCCTTTCGCTCGGCCTTCCTGCAGCGCTCGCCGCGCCGAAGGGCTTTGCCGCGGCCGACTATGCGCCGGACCCCGAGGTCGTCGCAGCGTGGGCGCAGGCTTGCCGGCTGGACCCGGTGCGGGTCGAGAGTCTAGCGCTTGAGCGCCGGCGCGTTCAGGATCGCTATGTGTGGGCCCATGAGGCGGGGGGCGCCTTCGTCGGCTTTCCTTTGTGTCCGGCCTGTCTCGACGAGGATGCGAAGGCGGGGCGCGACCAGTATCTGCGGCGCCCCTGGCTTCGGGTGGAAGCGCTCCTGTGCGCCCGACACGAGCTTTTTCTCGTCGAGGATTGCCGGCGCTGCGGCGCGCGCGGCTTTGGGTTTAACCTGCTGCACGGCGCGGCGCGCCTCGTCTGCCGGCGCTGCGGGGCGGTCGTCCACCAAGCGTTGGACGAGGGCAGGGAGCCGTCGACCGGGGAAAAGGCGGTCCTCGCGGCGCTTGGCGCGACGCCGCCGGATGACGACGCCATGGCGACGGCGCGTCTCTTGTGGTCGCTGCCGCGACCCGGCATGGCGCGGCGACCGCTGCTTTTTTGGATCGTCGGCCATCCGCAATGCGCGCGCGGCATGGCCCGGGATCGCGCCACGCCGCTTTCGACCGCAAGCTTCGACTGGCGTAGAGCGACCTGGATCGGCGTCGCGCAGCTGCTGGATCGCGCCGGCGCGCGCGAGGTCTTTGGATCCCCGAGATTCGCGCTCGCTGAGCTGGAAGCCTGGACGCGATCCCGGCCGATTTCATCGCCACGGACCCGGCTAGGGCTGCGTCCGGCGGCGTGAAGACGTCAGTCCGCCAATTAAGCCGGAAGGCGGACGCAAAAATCCGACGCCTCGATTGGCCGTCCGCTCATTAAAACGGAGCGACACGCCCGGCGCTGTTGGGGTTTCGAATCATGTCCGATAAGCGCAGATTATCGGACACATAGAAGAGACGACAAGCAGGGCGGATGTGGCGCAAGTTTTAACCATAAAGCGCCGCCACGACTTGCCGCCGGAGTCGTTGCCGGCTTACG
>VGEB01000056.1 GCA_016869435.1 Alphaproteobacteria bacterium
GCGCGAAGCCGCCAATCTGGCGCACGGGCGCGCGGCGCGGCTGCTCGGCCTCTCCGGCGGCGCGCGCGGCTGCTGGGCGCGGCGTCGCGGGGCCGGGCGCGGCGCGCGGAGTCGTCAGGCCAGCGGCTTCCGGCGGCAGTCGACGACGCGCCTCTTCCTCGGATTTACGCTTCGACTCGGCTTCCCGCGCAAGACGCTCTTCTTCCTCGCGCTTGCGCGCGTCGGCGGCGGCACGTTCGGCGCGCTCGCGTTCGTCGCGCTCGTCCCGCGCCTTCGCGTCGATTTCGGCGCGGCGACGATCTTCCTCTTCGCGCGATTTGGCGTCGACCAGGGCGCGCGTGCGCGCCTCACGCTCCTCGTCGGTCAGCGCGCGCAGCACGACCCCGGAGCCGGAGCCGGGACGCGACGCCGGCGCAGGACGCTGGGCCTCAGATTTCGGCGCGGGCTTTGGCGACTCCGCGGGCGTCGCGGCCGTCGCGGGGGCGCCGGCCGGCTTCGCCCTTTCCACATGCCCGGGGGCGCGGCGCTTCACCTTCTCGACCACGACCACTTTCGAGCGGCCATGGGAGAAGCTCTGGCGGACCATGCCGTGCTCGACCGGTCGCTGCTTCAAGTGCAACGTCTTCGACGGCGCGACGGTCAAAGTTTTGTCGCCGCTGTTCTCGCCTTCGCTCATCCAGTTCCCGATCCTGGGTCGCTCGACCCGTTAACCTTCTTCCGCGCCGCCGTCCGGCTTCGCTTCGATGTCTTCGCCCGTTCCCGTCGCGCCGTCGATGCTTACGCCCCGATAGGCTGCAAGTCGACGGCATCGCGCGACAAAAGCCGTGCTCGCCCCGCCCTCGGCGAGGGCAGCATGTATCACATTTGTGCGGCCTAACGCCAAATCCAATTGCAGCGACGAAAATAAGCCGATGACGGGCGCCGCAAACCCTGTGCGCCGCGCCGCTTGGGCAAGCTTCCGCTTGCCGTCTTCGCCGCCGTCGCGCGCTTCGACAAGCGCGGCGACCGAGCCCTGCGCGAGAGCGTCGGCGACCTTGCCGAAGCCCGGCATGACCGCGCCCGCCTTATTGGCGAGCGACAGCATCCGTAGACAATCGGCTTCGAGCAACCGGTCGACGTCGTCGGCAAGCTGCGGCGCCGCGTCGACCCGCGTTTTCAGAGAGCGCGCGAACAATTGCTTGCGCGCCGCCTGCGTGACCAGGTCGGCGCGCGCCGTCACCCAGACGCCTCGGCCAGGCAGGCGCGCCGCGATATCGGGCGCGAGCACGCCGTCAGGGCCGCGCACGAAACGGATCATCGCCTCGGGCGCGCCGCGCTGGCGCGTCACGATGCAGGTCCGCTCCGAAACATGCGGCGCGCGCGCCATGCTTTCCATCATGCCGGCTGTTCACCCTGCGGCTGAGCTTCGGCCTCGACCTCGGCCGCCGCAACGGGCTCCTCGATCCAGCCGGCGCGCACGCGCGCGCCCATGATCATCGCTTCGGCCTCTTCGCGCGAGAGGTCGACGCCTTCGAAGAAGCCCTCGTGCTTGACCGTTTCGCCGTCTTTCTTTTCGCTCCAGCCGACAAGGTCGTCCGGCACGCAGCCGGCGAAATCCTCGATCGTCTTCACGTCGTTTTCGCCAAGCTTCACCATCATCGCGGTGGTGAGGCCGTCGATCTCGCGCAATTCGTCGGCGACGCCGAGCTCTTTGCGGCGCGCTTCATTCTCGGCCTCGATGCGCTCGAGGTAATTCTTGGCGCGGTTCTGGATTTCGGCCGCCGTCTCCTCGTCGAAGCCTTCGATTGAACCGAGTTCGGAAAGATCGACATAGGCGAGCTCCTCGACCGAGCGGAAGCCTTCCGAAGCCAGCAGACGGCCAACCACCTCGTCGACGTCGATGGCGCCCATGAAAACTTTGGTGCGCTCGACGAATTCCCTCTGCCGGCGCTCCGACTCTTCGGCCTCGGTCAGAATGTCGATGTCCCAGCCGGTCAGCTGCGAGGCAAGACGCACATTCTGGCCGCGACGGCCGATCGCGAGCGAAAGCTGATCGTCGGGAACGACGACTTCGATACGCGAACTGTCTTCGTCGAGGACGACCTTGACCACTTCCGCGGGCTGCAGCGCGTTGACGATGAAGGTCGCGGCGTCGGCCGACCAGGGAATGATGTCGATGCGCTCGCCCTGCAGTTCGCCGACAACGGCCTGGACGCGGGAGCCGCGCATGCCGACGCAGGCCCCGACCGGGTCGATCGAAGAGTCGCGCGACACCACCGCGATCTTGGCGCGCGAACCCGGGTCGCGGGCGACCGACTTCACCTCGATGACGCCGTCGTAGATCTCCGGCACTTCCTGCTTGAACAGCTTCGCCATGAATTGCGGATGAGTGCGCGACAGGAAAATCTGCGGACCGCGCTGCTCCCGGCGCACGTCGTAGACATAGGCGCGGACCCGGTCGCCCGGACGGAACATTTCGCGCGGTATCATTTCGTCGCGGCGGATGATGGCTTCGCCGCGGCCAAGGTCGATGATCACATTGCCGTATTCGACGCGCTTGACCACGCCGTTGACGATTTCGCCGATGCGATCCTTGTATTCGTCATATTGGCGGTCCCGCTCGGCTTCGCGCACCTTCTGCACGATGATCTGTTTGGCCGACTGCGCCGCGATGCGGCCGAAATCGAAGGGCGGCAGCGTTTCCGAAATCCAGTCGCCGGCCTGCGCCGCCGGATTGCGCTTGCGCGCCTCGGCGAGCGAAATCTGCGTCGCGTCGTTTTCGACTTCGTCGACGACGAGCAGCAGCCGAGAGAAGCGCACTTCGCCGGTCTTGGCGTTGATCTCGGCGCGCACTTCGGTCTCCTGACCGTAGCGCGAGCGCGCCGCCTTCTGCAGCGCGTCCTCCATCGACGCGATGACGATCGATCGGTCGATCGATTTTTCGCGCGCGACGGCGTCGGCGATCTGCAAAATCTCAAGTCGGTTGGCGCTGACGGCCATCGTTACTCTCCCCTCGAACGGCCAGCGGGCTTGGGTTTGCCGCCGGCCTTCTTGAATTGGGTTTGAACGCCGGCGGGAGCCAGCGGCTTTTGTTTTTGTTGCGCGGGCCCGCGAAAACGTCCCGGTCCGCGACGCGGGCGCTCCGCCTCCGCCGCCTCCTGCTTCTCTTCGGCCTGTTGAAGCTTGCCGGCGCGAAGCGATTCGCGAATCAACGCCTCGGTCAGCGCCAGGCGGCCGTCGTCAAGATCGGCGAGCGGGAGCAAAACTGCCTTTTCCTCGTCGGAACGCGCGTCGGTGCGCTCCAGCGCGAGCAGCGCGTCTTGGCCTTCGCCCTGGACGCCGCGAATGACGCCGCGGAATCGCTTGCGCCCGCTTGCGAGCGGATGCGTCAATTCGATCTTGGCTTCATGGCCCACAGCGCGCAGAAAATCGGACAGGCGCACGAGCGGACGGTCGACCCCCGGCGACGAAATCTCCAGGCGATACTCATTGGCGATGAGGTCGGCGACGTCGAGTTCCGGCGACAGCGCCTGGCTCGCCGCCTCGCAATCGTCGATGGTCATCGTTCCGTCCGGACGCTCCGCCATGATTTGCAGAGTCTGTCCGTTTTGCTGCAGCAAGCGCACGCGAACGAGGCGGTAGCCCAGTTGCGCGAGCACCGGCTCGACAAGATGCGCCACACGCGCGGCGACGCCCGTGTCCGTGACGAGACGCGGTTCGTCGAGGGTCGCAATGGCGGCGGCGTTTTGCGTCAAGCGTTGTCCTTGAAGCTCCTCGGCCGATCAAAACAAAAAGAGCGGGTCCCCGGAGGGCCCCACTCTCAAGCCGCGATCACCCGAGAATGATCGTTATGAGATGAAGTTCGGACTTATATGGCAGGAGAATTACTGAAAATCAAGAAAAACCGTTCGGGCGGCCGTCGCGCCCAGGCCGACGCCGCCGAGATGCAATATCTGGATTAATATCAGCTTTTTCGAGCTTTGGGCGCGCGCCCATGTTGACCTCATGCCGACGCGCCCATAGGTTCCGGCAAGTCTGACGCAATTCATCGACCGCAATCGTTCGAGCGCGGCCGCAAAGCGACATTGTGGAGATCATTATCAACACGCGATTGCCCCGGCGCCCATCGCCGTCCACAACGCTCAATTTCGCCGTGCGCGCATGCGCCAGGCCGAGGCGCTGATTTGCCGCCGTTGGACGCGCTCAGCGACCCAATGACTTTGGAAGCCGCGCGCGACGTTCGCCTTGACGGGGAACGGTTCTTCGCGCTGTCGCAAGAGCCTTGGTTGCGCGTTAACGGCTTGCACGGGATGTTTAGCGGCGAAGTCGTCGAGATTCGCTATGCGGCGAGCTTTTACGACGAGCCAGTGCGGCCGATTCTGCGATTCTGGCTCGGCAAGCCGGGCGAAAATTTCAAAGAGAACATTCTTCCCGGACCCTGCGAAGGCGCGGGCGCATGGATCGGACGCGTTCCGCACGAAACGTCGGAGATTTGGGTGAGCCCGACAAATCGCTCCGGTCCTTTCAACTTCCGCATATTGAGCGCGCGGCCGGTGAGCCGCATCGATGCGCTGCGCAAGGCGGCGGCGGCGCCGAAGCGCCTGTTTTTCGCGCTTTCGGCGGGCGCCGTCGAGCTGAAGGAGGAGTCGGAACTCAATTGGCGCTGGGCATTCGGCGCCGCGCCCATGTCCGCCTATCGTTCCTGGTGCGCCGTCCGAAGGCGTGAGAGCGACCCCGCCCTCGATCGACCCTACAGCGAATGGGCGATTGGGCCGAGAGTGGTCGCCCTCGTCGATGAGCGGGGCGCGACGCCACAGGATATTGAAACCACGCGCGCGAGCCTCGCGGCGCAGTCCTATGCGAATTGCGCCTATTTCGCGAAGACGGGCGACGCCGCGGTCGACGCGGGCGATCTCATCCTGCAGCTCGTCGCCGGAGATCGGCTGGAGCCCTATGCCTGCGGCTACTTCGTCGAGCATTTCGCCCGCTATCCGCAACACGCGATCGCCTATGCCGATGAGACGGTCGGCGAAGGCGACGCCTTGCGCCCGCTCTACAAGCCCGGTTGGAGCGCGACGCTTCACGGCTTCGAAAACTACGTCGGCCGCGCGGCCTGCTTTCGCGCGAACCTTCTTGCGGAACGCCTCGGCTGGCAGGAAGCCGACGCCGACGAACTGATCGACGGGCTCCTGTCGGCCGCGCAACATGACCGGGTCGGCGCGCTGCGCCGGCCATTGTTTCACCTTGCGCGCGCCTCAAAGACGCGCCGAACGACGATCGACGCCGTATGTCGCGGCGAGGCGCCCACGGTGACCGTCATCATTCCGACGCGCGACCGCGCCGATCTCCTCGCGCCCTGCCTCCAAAGTCTGCTGCGCAAGAGTCTTTATCCCAAATTTGACGTCATCGTCGTCGACAATGACAGCGTTAAAACGCGCACGCAGGCGTTGCTTAAAGAGCTGCAAGCGAAGGACGCGCGACTCAAGGTCCTGCGCGAGCCGGGGCCCTTCAATTTCTCCGCGCTCTGCAACGCCGGCGCGCGGGCGGCGGATGGCGACTTTCTCGTTTTCCTCAACAACGACACCGAAATCGTAACGCCGGATTGGATCGAACGGCTGCTCTATTTCGCGAGGGCGCCGGACGTTGGCGCCGTGGGCGCCAAACTCCTGTATCCCCGCGGCCGCGTTCAGCATGCCGGCGTCCTGCTCGGCATGGGCGGCGTCGCCGGCCATTTCGGCGCCGGTCTGAGCGAAAACGAGCGCGGCTGGCTGAACCGTAATGTCCTGCCGCACGACGTTTCGGCGGTCACCGGCGCATGCATGATGATCGAACGGCGCAAATTCGACGACGTCGGCGGCTTCGACGAAGTCGACCTTCCTATCGAACTGAACGATGTGGATCTGTGCCTGCGCCTGAACGCGAGAGGCTGGCGCGCAATCTGCAACACGCAGACCATATTGATCCATCTTCAATCAGCGAGTCGGAAAGGCGGAACGCTTCGTCTTCAGCGCGTCCACCATGCGGAGCGATGCGCATTCTACGCGCGCTGGCGCGCCGTCATACGCGACGATCCGCACTTCCATCCGGGCCTGTCTTTATACGCCCCGACCGAAGCTTTACCGTGACTTTAGACGCTTGCGCCGGAACCCCGACCCGCTTAATTTGCGCCGCGGGAAACAGTGTCCGCTCCGCCCGAGTGGTCGGGCCGCCAGGGTAGACCAACCCGTCGACGCGCTTAAGCGATTCAGCCTCAACACGCATAGCCGCGCGCATGAACCACGTCAGCGACTTGAGGGTAGATGAGCACGCATCGGGCTCCAAGACCGCGTAAACTGACTGATGTCATCGCCACCGCGCAGAATGTGGCGCGGCTCTCGTCGACAAAAGCGATCGAGATTCTCGCTCCGCTGACGACGAAAGACGTCGCAAGCCGACTGCCGGCCCTGATTCGGCAAAGCGTCGAAGGGATGTCGGAGACGCTCGCGAACGCCCGGGCGGGGTCAAGGGGCGGGCTGGTCGGACGCAGTTTTGTCTACGCCGTAGCTCTGCCGACTTTTCTGTTCTGGCTTTACGCAGCCTTCTGGGAGTCCTCGCGCTATGTCGCCGAGACTCGGCTGACCGTGCGCGCCCAACAACAAAAGAAAGCCGGGCCCGACGCGACGTCGATGGTCAGCAAACTGATGGGGACAGGCGGCGATGTTTCCTCGCAGGACGCCTATATCGTCCTCAATTACGTGAAGAGCCGAGCGATCGTCGCCGATCTAGGCGGCCGCGATTACATGGAGAAGAAATTTGCGCGCGCCGGCGTCGATTATTTCTCGCGGCTCGGCAGAAAGGCCGACGCCGAAGAAATCTGGAAATATTGGCTGAGCCATATTTCAGCCAGCGTCGATACCCTGTCCGGCATCTTGACCGTGCGCGCCGACGCGTTCCTCCCAAAGGACGCGCTCGACGTCGCGCGCGACATCGTCAGGCTCAGCGAACAGTTGGTCAACAAGATCACGCTGCGCAATCGCAGCGACGCCTTGAGCCGCGCCGAACTTGAAGTGACGCTCTCGCGGCAGATGCTCGCCGAAGCGCGCGAAAAGACGCTCCAATTCCGCAACAAGAACGTCATCATCGATCCGGGCTCGCGCGCCAAGAGCATCGGCGAACTGATGGGGAAGCTCACGCTGGAGCGCATCGACATCGTCAATGCCCTGTCGACGTTTTCTTCATCGCTTTCGGGCGACGCGCCCAGCCAACGCCTGCAACGCTCGCGTCTCGCCGCGATCGATCAGCAACTCGACGAGCTTAAGAAGAAACTTGCGGATACGGAAGGATCCGACACAGTTTCCGCGCAGATCGCCTCATATGAGCGCCTGAAGCTCGACGAGCAATTCGCTGAGAAGCTCTATTCGATCGCCCAGACATCCTACTATCGAGCCCGACAGGAGCTTGAGAAACAGCAGCTCTATCTCGTCACCGTCGTCGAGCCGACTCTGCCGGAGTCCGCCACCTATCCTAAGGTTGTCGTCGATACAGTGCTGCTATTTTTTGGGCTGCTCGTGGCCTGGGCGGTGGTCTCCCTGATCTACGCGAGCATCGAAGATCATATGGTCTGAGTGTCGCGCGCGATGACATTGGCGTCGTCGGAAAGCGCGGACACAATTGACTCCTCGGCGAATGAATATAGCGCCAAATCGTCTTCGAGAAGATCAGCGACAAGGCTGATGCGCGACAGTCGATCGGCGAGCGCGCTGATCGAAGGGTGCGCCACCGGTTCATAGTCCCCCGCGAGGTCATGGCCAAGAATCCCTGCGAGCATCGCGCTAAAGTCGCGAAAGCGGCTGCGCACGCCGACGAGATCCATCGATGCGAGGTTTTCGAGCGCAGTCGTGACATGACGACGCTCCGGCGTCTCGCCCGGAATGCAGCCGAACATTCGCGTCATCGGGCTTACGAGCGCCTCGCGCTCCTCGTCAGTCAAATTGCGAAACTTCGCGAGCATCCCCTTTGAGTCCTCGAAGGGCAGGCCGCGCACGAAATTGGTCAGCGCCGTCAGCCCGGTGAAGAGCAGCGGCAACATGCGATTCGAGTCCGACTTCTGGATCAGGCTGAGGATCACCAGGCGCTGCGCGAGCTCCTCGAACGGGTCGCTCAACAGCGCCGCCGTAGTAAATTGCGCATTGGAAAGAAAGTGCGAGTAGCGCGGGAAGCTTGAGCGCCCCGACATGAAGATCGATTTATTGAAGTTATTGTTAATGAGCACCAGCATCGTCTCGAATGCATAGCGCTCCGTCGAGGGATAGCTGAGCGTGAACAAATTTCTCGATCGACCACTCAATTTCTCGATGGGGCGTATTGAACTGTCGAAAAGAAAAAATTTGCGCTCGATGTGCTTTCCTTCCTTAAATCGCCGATAGATCAGAATTCCGGTGTCGGCTTCGAGCAGTTCGATATCTTCGAGGTCGGGCAGCCCTTTGACGATCGTATCGTCGATCATAAAGCCAACGAGGCCGGTGACGTGAACGCCGAGGTCGCGCACGTCCGGGCGCTCAATCGTGGCTAGGATTTCGGCGTCTTCCTCTCCCGGCCTGCGCACCAGGATTTTCGGTACGGCGGAAGGGTTGTCGGGAGCGAGCCAGCCCCTAATGACGCGCCCGTCGTCGGAGTCAATATTGAAGAACACAAACGCTCCAATCGAACAATTGAGCGCAGCCGATGTGCGCTTCGGACCGGACTCCGCGAGCTATTTCGCCATGTGATCGCGAACAAGAAAAGCCGCGGCAATGAGCAAAAGCCAGCCGATCGTCGCGGGAGCGACGATAATCGCCCATTCGATCCAGCGCCGCGGATAGAGCGACTTTTCCGCGAGCGTGGGGCGAAGAAAGGAGATCAGATAGGCGCGCTGCGCTTCCAAATCGACGCGCGCATTTTCGAACGACGCCGCGGCCAGCGCATATCTTTGCTGAGCGAGACCAAGTTCGATCTGATGCCGCGCGAGGACGCCGTCGCGCTGCGCCAGCGAGCCTGCCGCCTTCTCGCCATGGCCCGCGATTCGCGTCGAATAGTCGTCGATCTGGCTCTTGAGGCTCTGCGCGCGCGCGGTAAGCAGCCGCGCCTGAGGCGAGTCGAGCGTCTCGGCGTCGCCATGCAGCGCGAGGTCCTCCTCCGTCCGCGCGAGGTCAAGCCGCAGCGAAGTGATGATCTTGTTGATCGCCTCCGCCGCCGCAGGCGCGTCGATCACTCCCTCGGCATTGCGCGCGTCACGCATGGCGCCCGTCGCGTTCTTCAACTGTTGTTCGGCGCGCGTCAGTTCGGTGCGGGCCTGCGTCAGCGCATCGCGACGGGAGCGCGTCGACATTTCATTAACCAGCCGCTCCGAAAATTCGGCGATACTCTGCGAAATCGCCAGCGAGTCTTGAGGCGTGAAGGCGCGCACATTGACGGAGATGATCCCTGACATCAGGTCGGCGCTGGCGTCGACTCGCCGTTTCCAGTATTTTTCCAGCTCCTCCACGGGTTCATCCGGATCGAAGCTCGAAAAATAGTCGACGCCGGGCCGCGAAAACATCGCGCGCAGGCCGATCTTCCTGTCGAGCGCCTCAACCATCGCCCGGCTGCGGATGACATTGACCAGGACCTGCGTGTCCTGCATCTGCTGAGCAGCCTGCGATCCGACGCCGCCGCCGCTCAGCAGGTCGAGGCTCGACGCTTCTCCGGCGCGCAATGCGAATTTGCTCTCAGTCACATATTGCTTGCTGGCGATCAGTCCCCAATAGATCGAGGCGACGAGGAACGGGGCGATGACAAAGGCCGCGAAGCTGGAGAGGACGCCGAGACGGAAGGCGCGGTCGCCGCGACGCGCCTGAAAGCCGCCGCCCCCGGTGATGACTTTCGCCGGCCCGCGCGACTTGTTCGCCGCCCGACGCAGCGCTTGCGAGATCGACTTCGCCTTGACGCTTGCATCCTGCGGACTCAGCGGCGCCCGCTCGGGATCCGCGATCCTGACCGAGAGTTTCGACCGCTGCGCGTGAATGGCCTCAGGCATTGATCTTCTTATAAAGTTCGATCGCATCGTCGACTTTGGAGAACACGTGCATCTGTCCTCCCGCCAACACCATGCCGCGATCACAATATTCCTGAATCGTCGTCATGACGTGGGACACCATGATAACGTCCGCCGTACGTCGACGCTTGGCGAACTCGTCCTGGCACCGCGCTGCGAAACGCGCGTCGCCGACCGCAGTCACTTCGTCGATGAGATAGCACTCGAATTCGATCGACAGCGACAGACCGAATGCGAGGCGCGCCAGCATGCCAGCCGAATAGGTGCGAATCGGGGCGTCGATATAGGCGCCGATCTCGGCGAAGTCCTCGACGAAGTTGAGGACTTTGCGGGCGTCCGCTCCGTAGACGCGCGCGACAAATTTCACGTTTTCGCGCCCGCTCATCATCGGGTGCAGACCGCCGCTGAACCCCAGGGGCCAGGAGACGCGCGACGAGCGCACGATCCGGCCGCCATTGGGCAGTTCGGTGCCCGCCAGGAGGCGCATCAGGGTCGATTTGCCGGCGCCATTGACCCCTAAAATGCCGTAGCTCCGGCCGGCCGAAAAATCGAGGCTGACATGGTCGAGCACGACCTTTTTGTGGCCGCGCGACCGATAATATTTGAAAACATTGTCCAGTTTGATCATGATTCCCGAGCGGCGGCCGGTCTTTATCCGTCGCCTTCCCCAGGCGCAGCCCCCCAGCGCGCGGGCTTTCGTTACGCCGAATTTCTGGCTAAGTCATGGCGAAACCGTAGACTTTGTTTAGCCTCGATGGTTGAAATTGCTATATTTTCATCGCCTCTCGATCACCGAAGCCCAAGTGTAAGGCGTCAATGACGGAAAAAAAATCCGAGACCCGCCTCCAGTGGACGCGCCGCCATTTGCGCAATGGCTATATTATCCTGACGACGCGGGGCGCCGTAGCTCTTTATGGCGCGGCGATGCGCGAATTGGCGAAACTCATCGACTCGCCGGTCGGCGTGTTCCTTGCGCCGCGCGATCTCTTGCGCGACGGCCCCCGATTCTTGCGCGAGCAAGGCCTGCGCGCCGCCTGCGGCGCGGTGCTGCGCCAAATTGCGGCGCAGTATGATCCGCCGCTGGGTCGGCGGCGCAATCCGATCAACGACCCGCTGCGGCAGGCGGCGATCAGCTACTATTACTCCTATGAACTGACCAAGCCGGACGGGGTGGTTCCCTCCCGCCGCCCGGTCAATGAAATGGATTTCGCGCTCGAAACGCCTTTCGCCTATGACGCCTCCCCCGAGCGCGCCCGCTCGATCGTGGCGATCGTGCACGCCTTCTATCCCGATGTGCTGCCGCTCGTCATCGAAAAGCTGGGCAATGTTCCCGGCGCGCTCGATCTCTGCATATCGACCGACACCGAAGAAAAGAAAGACGCGATCGAGAAGGTCTGCGCCGACTGGCGCAAGGGCAAGGTATTGATACGCGTCTGTCCGAATCGCGGCCGAGATATCGCCGCCAAATTTTTCGGATTTCGCGACGTCTACGCCGATTACGAGCTCTTTATCCACCTTCACACCAAGCGCTCGCCGCATGGCGGCGAGGCGCTGGCGCGCTGGCGTGACTATCTCCTCGACAATCTTCTTGGGTCCGAGGCCATCGTCCGCTCGATTTTGTCACTGTTCGACGATCCAAGGCTCGGCATCGTTTTTCCCCAGCACCTCTTCGAACTGCGCGGCATCTTGAACTGGGGTTATGACTACGATCTGGCGCGACTGCTACTGAAGCGGATCAACGTCGAGATCGACAAGAATCTGACGCTCGAATTTCCCTCCGGCTCCATGTTCTGGGGGAGAACCGCCGCGATTCGTCCACTGCTCGATCTCGACATCGACTTTGCCGACTTTCCCCAGGAGAGCGGCCAGGTCGACGGCACTCTCGCCCATGCGATCGAGCGCTGTGTGCTGATGATCGCCGAATCGCGCGGTTTCGAATGGCTCAAAGTCGCGCAGCGCGATCTCTATCCAATGGGCCATACCTTGCTGACGGTGCGCAGCCCCGAAGAGGTCGTCAAGCACCGACTCAAGGTCTTCCAGCCTTCGCTTGCCTGCGTCGACTCCAATTTCCACCCTTATGCGACATTGATCGCCGAGACGCGACCGCTCCTCTCCTATCCCTCGCGCAACGAGCGGCCGCGCCTGACGCTGCTGACTCCGACCGTCAATCCGCAGCAGACTTTCGGCGGGATTGCGACCGCGATGAAGCTCTTTTCGAAGCTCTTGACCGAACTCGGCGACGCCTTCGACGCGCGCATCGTCGTGACCGACGCGGATATCGAAGCCGACGCCTATGCAGCGCTGCCCGGTTACACGCCGGCTCCTTATGCGGCGAGCCTCGACGACGAGACGGCGGCGCTCATCGACGCGAATGAGCGGGAGGGCGGCAGGCTGAACCTGCGCGCCAACGACTTTTTTTTCGCCACCGCCTGGTGGACAGCGGAATTCGCCCTCTCCAAGGAGCGCGACCGGGCGCGTTATTTCGGCGGCGCGCGACCATTCATCTATCTCATTCAGGACGACGAGCCGAATTTCTATGGCCGCGGCGCGAAATCCTGTCTTGCCGAAGCGACCTATCAATGCGGCGATCAGACGATAGCGATCATCAACTCCGAAGAGCTTTTCTCGGTCATGACCGAGAAATATCGCTTCCGTGAAGCCTTTTATGTTCCCTATGAGCTAAACGAACGCATTCGCGAGCGGCTTGCAAATGTTCCGCGCGAACCGACGATGCTCGTATACGGCCGGCCAGCCGTGGCGCGTAACGCCTTCGAGCTGATTTGCGCGGCGCTGATCATTTGGCAGCAACGCGATCCGATACGCGCTAGCCGTTGGAACATCGTTTTTCTGGGCGAAGATTTTCCGGACTCGCTTCTCTATCCGGTCCAAAACGCGACCGTCGGCGGGAAAGCGCGTCTCGATGACTATGCCGACTATCTCAATCGCGCGCTCGTCGGCGTGTCGCTGATGGTCTCACCCCACCCGAGCTATCCGCCGCTCGAAATGGCGGAAGCGGGCCTTGCGACGATCACCAACGCTTTCGCCGGAAAGGATTTGCGCCGCCGATTCGACAACATCGTCTCGCCCGCGCGGCTTGACCCAATGTCGCTGGCCGACGCGATCGAGGGCGCCGTCAGGCGCGTGGAGCCTTTCGTCGGCGCCATCATCGCGCGCCAATGTCACTCGGAGCCGCCGGCTGACGCAACGCGTGTCTTCGATCCCAGAGCGGTCGCCGCGACGTTACGCCAGGCCGTGGCTTTGCCGCTGGTTTCGACTGGCGAGAAGTCACGCTCGATCTCGGCGAGCACCTGCGAGATATATTGACCGTAGCCGCTCTTGGAGAATTTCGATGACGCCGCGCGCGCCTCCGCGACGTCGATCCACCCCGCCCTGAAGGCGATCTCTTCAAGACAGGCCACACGCTGTCCCTGGCGCTGTTCGATCGCGCGCACATATTCGCCTGCTTCGATCAGCGCTTCCGGCGTGCCGGTGTCGAGCCAGGCGAAACCACGACCAAGTCGGGCGACCTGGAGTTCGCCGAGCTCCAGATAGATCCGGTTAAGATCGGTGATCTCCAATTCGCCGCGCGGGGAAGGCTTCAGCCGCCTCGCGAACTGCGGCGCGCGTTCGTCGTAAAAATAGAGGCCGGTCACCGCCCAATTCGATCTAGGTTTCAGCGGCTTTTCTTCGATTGAGATCGCGCGGCCGGCCGGATCGAAATCAACCACGCCGTACCGCTCCGGATCGCGGACATGGTAAGCGAACACCGTTGCCGCGCTGCGCGATGACTCGCTCAGCGCGTCCGGCAGCCCATGGCCGTAGAAAATATTGTCGCCGAGGATAAGCACCGAGCGCGCGCCATCGACGAAGTCTGCGCCGATGAGATAGGCCTGCGCCAAGCCTTCCGGCCGAGGCTGCACGGCGTAAGACAGCGACAGCCCCCATTGCGCGCCGCTGCCGAGCAGCCGCTTGAAGGAGAGCAGATCCTCCGGCGTGGTGATGATCAGAATTTCGCGCACGCCGGCCAGCATCAGCGTGCTGAGCGGATAATAGATCATCGGCTTGTCGTAGACGGGAAGCAATTGCTTCGACGTGACGAGCGTCATGGGATGCAGCCTTGTGCCGCTTCCTCCGGCCAGAATGATGCCGCGCATGGGGGATCCTACTCAGTTCTGAATTAATCGGGCGACACATGCATTGACGGAGTCGCGCCAGTTCGGCAGCGCGATCCCGTAATTGGCATTTAGCTTGGCGTTGTCGAGCCGGGAATTCGCCGGCCGGCGCGCCGGCGTCGGATAGTCCGCTGTGACGATGCGTCTGACGCGGACGGGCCTGCGGCCTTGCGTCTCCGCCGCTGCAAAGACCGCTTCCGCCATGTCGGCCCAGCTCGCTTCGCCTTTTCCGGTCATGTGGAAAACGCCGCGCAAGCGGGAGTCTGAGTCGTCGACCAGTCTTTCGGCGATGGCGAGCAGCGCGTCGGCGATATCGAGCGCGCTCGTCGGATTGCCGATCTGATCGGCGACGACGCCGATTTCATCGCGCGTCTCCCCGAGACGCAGCATCGTCTTGACGAAATTGGTCCCGAATGGGCTGTAGACCCAGGCGGTGCGCAAGATCACGCAATTGTCGCAGCGCGCCGCGATCTGCTTTTCGCCTTCAAGCTTTGAACGACCGTAAGCGCCGGTCGGACTCGGCTCGTCGTCTTCTCGATAGGCGCGATCGAGCGTCCCATCGAACACATAGTCGGTCGAAAGATGCAGTAGCGGCACTTTCAGCTCGGACGCCGTCTCAGCGACGTAGCCTGCGCCCGCGCCATTGACGTTCATCGCCACGTCCGGCTCGCTTTCAGCCTTATCGACTTGCGTGTAAGCCGCGGCGTTGACGATCGCGTCGCAGCGCACGCTGCGTAGCGACGCCAGAATCATGTCGCGAGAAGAAAGATCGAAGCTAGGGCGACCGAGCGCCAGCATTTCGACGCCTCTCGGCGCGCGCTCGATGAGCGAACTGACCACTTGGCCGGTGAGTCCGGTGACGGCGATGCGCTTCATCTTGCCCACCTAAGCGAAAACCTCCGCCAGATCGCGCAGCCTTGGCCACTTGCGATCCTTTTCCGACAACACGGCGCAGTCGACGGCGAGCCGCCAGTCCACGCCGATGTCGGGGTCGTCCCAGGCGACCCCGCAATCATGCTGCGGCGAATAGAAGTTCGTCACCTTGTAGAGCACTTCCGTGTCGGGCTCGAGCGTGACAAAGCCATGCGCGAATCCAATGGGAATGAACAACTGCCGCCAGTTTTCCCGCGATAGCTCGACGGCGACGTGACGTCCGAACGTCGGCGACGATCGCCTGAGATCGAGGGCGACATCGAGTATGGCGCCGCTAATCACGCGAACGAGCTTGTCCTGCGCGAATGGCGCGGTCTGAAAATGCAATCCGCGCACCGTGCCGACGTCGCGGGACAGCGAATGGTTGTCCTGGACGAAGTCGAAATTCAGCCCGGCGTTCTCCCAGGTCCTTTCGTTATGCGTTTCGCAAAAAAAGCCGCGCTCATCGCCGAATTTCTTGGGCGTTATGAGCTTCAGCCCCGAAAGCTCCATATCTTCGAACAAGCGTCCTCCACTCGCACTTCAGACAACGGCTTCTTCCTGATCGACAAGCACGCCTAGGCGTTCGCCGCGATAGGCGCCCGAGCGGATCGCCCGCCACCAATCCTGATTGTCTAGATACCAGCGCACGGTCTTGCGAAGACCTGTTTCGAATCGCTCGGCCGGCCGCCATCCGAGTTCGCGCTCGATCTTCGAAGCGTCGATCGCATAGCGCAGATCATGTCCCGGCCGGTCAGCGACAAAGCTGATCAGGTCGCGATGCGGTCCGGCGCGGCGCGGCGCGGGCGGAATTCGTCCATCAATTCGCAGATCGCTTCGACCACGTCGATGTTGCGCCATTCGTTGCGTCCGCCGACGTTATAGGATTCGCCGACTGCGCCTTCGCTCGCCACGCGCATGAGCGCCGAGGCGTGATCCTCGACATAGAGCCAGTCGCGCACATTCTCGCCGCGGCCATAGACCGGCAGCGGCTTCTCCTCGATCGCATTGAGGATGGTGAGCGGGATCAGTTTTTCGGGAAAGTGATATGGGCCGTAGTTGTTCGAGCAATTGGTGACGATCGTCGGTAGGCCATAGGTATGGCGCCAGGCGCGCACGAGATGGTCCGAGCCCGCCTTCGACGCCGAATAGGGCGATGTGGGCGCATAGGGCGTGTCTTCGCGGAAGAGGCCTTCCGCGCCGAGCGCGCCGAACACTTCATCGGTGGAGATATGCATGAAGCGGAAGTCGCGCGCGCGGGCGCGATCGAGCTGGCGCCAATAGTCGAGCGCCGCCCGCAGCATGACAAAGGTGCCGACGACATTGGTTTCGATGAACGCGGCTGGCCCGTCGATCGAGCGATCGACATGGCTTTCAGCGGCAAGATGCATGACGGCGTCAGGCTGAAAATCGGCGAAAGCGCGCGCGACCGCCCCAGCGTCGCAGATGTCGGCCTGCAAGAAGGAAAAGCGCGGGCTGTCGGCGACCGGCCGCAGCGAGGCGAGATTTCCCGCATAGGTGAGTTTGTCGAGGACGAGAACCTGATCAACGCCCTCGCGGATGCTTGCACGCGCGACAGCCGAGCCGATGAACCCCGCGCCCCCGGTGATCAATATCTTCATCAAAGCTCCACATTAAGTCGTTGCGCGCCCTGAATTCCTGCGAACGCCTTTGCGAAAGCGCCGGTCGAGGCCGCTTACCCGCAGTATGTGGCGGAACAACGTCATGCCTCTGTTCAATGATGTCGCACGGCCCGGACGAATTTGGCGGCCGGCGCCGCTCGCCGGCGAATTGCGCGACTGCTGTCCGGACGGATATGGTGTCTTTGACTTCAGCTTCGCATGGCGGCGGCGCCATGCCAACCCTTGGGCGCGGCCGTCAATGTGGAGGGAGCAGTTCGACTATTTTTGGGATGGGCGCCGCAGACTGGCCGTTGGTTGGTTCGACGGGGCCGATCGCGCGACCGCTTCAGCGGTTCGTCCGGAACTTACGGTCTTCTCTGCCCGCGACGAACTCTTGACCAGCGCGCCCGCCCTCGTCGACGTCATCGACGCCGCACGCTGGGGCGCGCGCATCATCCTCCTTGACCTGCCACCCGACCACAAATTTGTGCGGCTGATCGCCGCCGACGGCAGCGAACTCAGATTGGCGCTCGTTGCGGAACGGGACCTGGCGCAAGGCGCGGATTGGCGCTTGCTGCTGACGATGCTGCCGGACGGCGGCGCCGCCGCCGATCCTGCAGCCTTTCGACTAGCGGCGTTTCCAGCGCGCGGCGACGTCGACAGACTCTCGCGCGAGCAGACCGCCTCCGCCGGCGCCAGACTGGTCTGGGCGATCGGCCACCGCCGCGCCGTTGAACGCGCCGACAATGCCGTCGTCATTCGCCTCGCGCCGGCGCGCCGCATTTTCCCCGCCTATCAAAGCAGGCTCGTCCTGGAGGCGACGACTTTCGAGTCCTCGGCGGCGGGCGACGCGCGCGAGGCGCCTTTCGCCGTAATGGAGCATTGGTTGCGCGAACCCGGTCCGCCGCGCGTCATCCTTCGCCTGCGCATTCCTGATTCAATCGAAGAGAGCGCCACACTGCTCGGACGATGCAGCGTCGTTCTGGCGATGAATCAGCGCCGACGACTGAAGGGCTGGACCCTCGATCAGCGCGCCGCGGGAGAGCCCGCGGTCGATCCAATCACGATCGAGGAGCTGCGACAGGCGATAGGAGATCCTCAGGAACATCCTGACGCCGCGGAAACGGCGGAGCCGATCGTCGTCGGCAATCTTCTCTCGCTGCTCATCGATCCTGAAGAGGCGGAGGTCGACGGAATCGCCTTGCGCCGCAGCCGCGAGATAAGCGCGCCCGGCATGGGTGAGACGGTGGAGATCGAATTTTACGGCGCGTCGCTCGGCGACGACGTCGGTGTCGTCTGCCCGGTGGCGGGGCCAGGAGACCTCGGCGTGACGCCGGTCGACCCTGGCGGCCCCGCCTATGCCCGGCTTTTTCGCGTCGAGGGCGACGGTCTCGCGCCGCTTCGCCCGACGGAAGACCAAGGACTTGTCGATGAGCTGATGCGCCGCGCCGCCGACTGCGCGCGCGCCGCGACCGGCGCCGCCGCCCGCGCCGTGGCG
>VGEB01000057.1 GCA_016869435.1 Alphaproteobacteria bacterium
GAATCGCGGTCGATGTGGTATGTTCCTGCATGGCGTTGCTTCCTTTCGTGGAATCAGCACCCCGAGCCTAACGGCTCAAGGCGAGCAACGCCGCTCCTCCTTTTTCAACAATGATCGGGACATCCCCCATTCTGGTCGCGAGAATGTGAGATGAACATTCCCATCATGCCCATCGCCAACTGAACCATTTCATCGGAATGCGGATGATACATGAATGTCCCGCTGTCCTTGAGCTGGAATTCATAAACAAATGTCCGGCCCGGCGGGATATGAGGCTGCGTGACGCCCCCCACGCCATCCATGCCGGCAGGCAGCAAAACGCCATGCCAATGCACCGAGGTGTGCTCCGGCAAGTTGTTTGTAACAAAGATACGAACCTTGTCGCCTTCGACCGCTTCAATCGTAGGACCGGGCGATTGGCCGTTATAGCCCCAGAGGCGCGCCTTCATTCCGGGCGCGATTTCGCGCTCGACCGGCTCGGCGACAAGGTGAAACTCCTTCCAGTCGCCATTTGTGCGAAACGGCAGGGACCATCCGTTGAGCGTGACGACAGGCCGATAGTGCGGTCCGCTTGTCGGATGCTGTGGCGGTTGGGTCGCCGCGGTCGTCATGCGAACCGCTTCAGGAACCGACGCCGCCTGCGCGCGTCCGCTGATGAGACTGACGCTTGCCGCGGCGAGCGACGACGTTAGAAAATTGCGTCTCGATATGAGCGTCCGACCCAATCGATGATGCGTGATCATGGGCGTTCGACTCCCAATTCAGCAGCGCCTTCTCCGGCCATTCCGCCGATCGCCTCAGCGGGTCCGGAAATCGCCGCCCGAAGGTCCGTCTCGGCGAGCCAATAGTCGCGCTTTACTTCGATCGCGGCGGCCTGCAACAATACGCGTCTGCGCGCATTCTCCAGCAGCGGGAAGGCGTCGACCAACATGCCGTTGTAGCGACGCAGCATCTCTTCGGAGACGATTGCCTGGAGCGCCAGAATTTCCCGTTTTTTGAATTGCGCGATCTCATGCGCATAGCGGTAATTTCGATACGCCTGACGCGCCTGTGATCGCACGTCTACGGCTTTCTTTGTTAATTTGTTGACGGCTGCGAGCCAGCTTTGCTGGGCTTCCCTGACCTTCGTCTCTCCGAAATCGAAGATCGGCACCTCGATCGCCGCGGCTCCGCCAGAAAAGCGAAAGCGCGTAGTTTCCGTCAGCCCGCTCTCCGAATTGGGGACGCTTTCGGTCTTAACCTTATGCCCGCCCGACAACTCGAAGAGATTGACGAAACGGGTCGCCTCGACGAGGCCGAGCATCTTTGCAAATGCCCTCAATTCCGCATGTGCAGTTCTTAGCTCAATACGGCGGCCAACGGCATCCTGTTCCAAATACGGCAGGCTACGCGGCCGTGACGGCGGCGGCGAAAGCGCATTTGGCAAAGCGAAATCAAGCTCCATTCCCCAGAGTCCAAGAACTCGGATCAAGCGTTCGCGTTCGTTGCTGGCCTGCAACCGTGCGCTCGCCAGCCGCGTCGCTGCTTCCGCCGAGGAAAGTTGATCTCTGGCTTGATCGAGGCGGCTCGCCGCGCCAGTTTCGCCAAGCCGCCTTGTCAGCGCGGCGACCGCTTGGGTCGATTGGTTTACCTCGCCAATGGAGCCGGCAATCTCGCGCGCGCCGACCGCGCGGATATAAGCCCGGCGCGCCTCGTAACCGAGGCGCAATGTTTCTGCGGCAGCGTCAAATTGCGCCGCGCGAAACCTTTCGTCAGCGATTTCTGCGCGCACGGGCAAGGTCGCGAGCGCCAAAATATTCGCGACAATCGCGCCTTCAACTTCCGACCCCAAAGGGCCGGCGATGCGCGAGAAAGCAAGAGTCGGGTTCGGCGGCAATTTCTCCCGCGCCATGATCGCTTCGGCGACGCCAAGGCCATTGAAGGCCGCCTGCAGACCTCGATTATTGAGGAGCGCGATCTCTACAGCAGAGTCGATCGTTAGGGGGCGGCTCAGCAACTGTTCCATGCGAGACCTGGCCCAATCGGAGTCTTCATCGCTTCTCAGCGCAACAGCATCCTTCCCAAACTCATGGCGCGCGGCTTGTGCAGCGATATTCACGCCGACATCAGGCGAAAAACTCGCACAGGACGACAGCAGCACGCTCAATCCCGCGGCCGCCGCTAGGTGGAGATGCGCTGGTGAGCGAGCCGGCGTCATCGCGGTTGCCCGGAGCCGCGTGGAGTCGTCGGCACCGCATCGAACCAACGCGTCGAAGGTTCGACTGGTCGCCGAGAGACATAGGACTCGACGAATGAGCGCGCCCTCAACCTCGGCGCCGTCGCAGCCGGATCGACCGGGTCAGGCCCGACGCCAGGCGCAGGTCGCGGCGCGCAGGCGCCTAAAAACGCGAGCACAATCCACGGCGCTATCTGGGCCGCGCGCAACCGCCGAAACACGGCGGCGCGCGTAGACAAAGCAAAAAACATGATCAACCCTCATCGCGAGGCGGCATTACGCACCACGCCGAACATTCGTCGGGTGATGGCGAGCTGCTAGAACGCGAGAAGAAATTGTGGAGGTCGCGGCGGACGCGGTGGAGACTGACCGAACAAGCTGGTGGCACGGTCTTGGAGTCGGATGTCGACGACAATAAACCGCGGCGTGATCATATTCGTGTGATTTACGATCGCTGAACAAAATTGGCAGCCAGAATCAAGGTGGCCCGCGGCGCCGCCGCCATGGCTTTTCGCTGCGTCGCTGTCGAAGGGTCCGGGTACGGCGGGGTCGGGAAGACTCGTTAATCCGCCGACGAAGACGCCATGGCCGTGACAGGGGCTTTGCGCCCGTGCGTGCGCTCCGCTGACCGCAACGCCTGCAGCCACGAGCATGTAAAGGCAAGCAAGCGCGACCGCGACGAGGGAACGCAAACGGCGCTTGTATCGACTCGGCATGGCGGTCCAGGCGTTCCTGTCGGCGACTCGTCCCCTCGTGGAGCGCGCTATTGTAATTTTTGGATTGTGTTGGAAAAGTGGCCTTTCAATGCTTGGCCCGTCAGGCTGGAGGGCGCGGGATCGAGCCAGGTCTCTGTCCAGATTCTTGAATAAGCGCAAGCCGTAATGCTCCTCCGAGATGGAGACGCGGCAGCCTGAGAGGGCGCTCGGCGAATTCGCCCAGAAGCGCTAGCGAATGTCGATCTCGCTCTCGACAACGTGATTGAGGGGCGTTCCTTCCGCCGTCAGCGCCATACGCAGCTTCAATCGGCCACCCTCGACCTTGTGCTCGCGCACGATGCGCTCGATCTCGCGCTGCGAGGTGACGCCGACTTCCTTGAGAAATTTGCGCACCGCCATGTTGAAAGCGTCTTCGTCCATCGCCCGACTCCTTGCTCGGAATAAGTAGCGCATCTTGAGCCAGCGTCATCGTGGCGCTTCGACCAGCGCGGCCCAGACCACGTTCGGAGTCCAAATGCGCATCATGTCGGCGCGCGCCCTCGCTTCATCCACGCCGAGCATGTCACGGCGATAGCGATAGAGGAGCGCCGATACGCGATAATTCGAGATGCAATGGATATGAGTCGGGGCCTCTCCCGTTTTCGCCAGCGCGGCGGAAAACGCCTGGAAATCGGCCTCGGTCGGATGCTGAAAGTCGATCGGGATGGGAATATAGGTCATGCCAAGCGCGCCGACCGTCGCGGCTTCGTTCGGCAACGCCTTTTCATGGCTGGAGAGACCGAGATTGATCACATCGCGCACGCCGAGCGCGGCGATCTCCGCAAGCTCGCTTTCGCTTGGCTGGCCGGACGTCGTGAGGCGAGAGTCGATCCTCAGCCAATGATCGATATGCGTCGGATCGTCCGGCATGGGGTTCACGCAATGGGCGCCCGCCTACCCCGCCTTCGCCACTTCCCGCTGAGCGAAGCCGAGGCGGATGTTCAGCTCATGCAGCAACTTCTCCGCCGCCACCGGAATATTGGTGCCGGGCGGAAAGATCGCCGCGGCGCCGGAATCATACAAGGCCTGAAAATCATCAGGCGGAATGACGCCGCCGACGACCATCATGATGTCGCCGCGGCCGGCGCGCTTTAAGGCGTCGCGCAGTTCCGGCGTCAGCGTCAGATGGCCGGCAGTCATCGTCGAGACGCCGACAATATGCACATCGGCTTCCTTCGCCTTCTGCGCGACCTCGTCCGGCGTCGCGAACAAATCGCCGATCACCACGTCGAATCCCATGTCAGCGAAGGCGGAGGCGATGACCTTCTGGCCGCGATCATGGCCGTCCTGCCCCATCTTGGCGACGAGGATGCGCGGCTTGCGCCCCGTATTGTCCTCGAAATCACGGGTCATGCCGATTACACGGCCGACCTGAACGCTGTCCTTGCCTGCTTCGCGCGCATAGACGCCGGAGATGACATTGGCCTTCGGCTTATGACGCGAAAAGACTTTTTCGAGAGCGAAAGAAATCTCGCCAACGCTCGCCTTCGCACGCGCCGCCTTCACCGCCAAATCGAGAAGATTGGCGCCCGACGTCGCGCCTTCGGTCAGCGCGTTCAGCGCGCCTTGCGCTTTCGTCTCGTCGCGCTCGGTGCGCAGCCGCGCGAGCTTGTCGAGCTGCGCGGCGCGCACGGCGGCGTTGTCGACCTTGAGCACATTGGGCTTGGCGTCGTTCACGGGCTGATATTTGTTCACGCCGACGACGACTTGGGTTCCGCTGTCGATGCGCGCCTGAGTCTTTGCGGCCGCCTCTTCGATGCGCTGCTTGGGCACGCCCGCGGCGATCGCCTTGGCCATGCCGCCGAGCGTCTCGATCTCCTCGATATGCGCCCAGGCCTTTTTGGCGAGTTCCGCGGTCAGCCGCTCGACGTAATAGGAGCCGCCCCAGGGATCGATGATGCGCGTCGTGCCGCTTTCCTGCTGCAGCACGATCTGCGTGTTGCGGGCGATGCGCGCCGAGAAATCGGTCGGCAAAGCGAGTGCTTCGTCGAGCGCATTGGTGTGCAGCGATTGCGTATGCCCTTGCGTCGCCGCCATCGCCTCGACGCAGGTGCGGATGGCGTTGACGTAAACGTCCTGCGCGGTCAGCGACCAGCCGGAGGTCTGGCAATGGGTGCGCAGCGTCAGGCTCTTTTCGGATTTTGCCCCGAGATCCTTCATCAGCCGCGCCCAGAGCAGGCGCGCGGCGCGCAGCTTCGCCACCTCCATGAAGAAATTCATGCCGATCGCGAAGAAGAAGGAAAGACGCGGCGCGAAACCGTCGATGTCGAGGCCGGCGGCGACGCCGGCGCGCACATATTCGACGCCGTCGGCGAGCGTATAACCCAATTCTAGATCGGCCGAGGCGCCCGCCTCCTGCATGTGATAGCCGGAGATCGAGATCGAGTTGAACTTCGGCATATGCTTCGATGTGTACGCAAAAATATCCGACACGATGCGCATCGACGGCTCGGGCGGATAGATATAGGTATTGCGCACCATGAATTCTTTTAAGATGTCGTTCTGGATCGTGCCGGTTAGCTTCTCGGCCGAAACGCCCTGCTCTTCCGCCGCCACGATGAAGAGCGCGAGAACCGGCAGCACCGCGCCGTTCATCGTCATCGACACTGACATCTGATCGAGCGGAATGCCGTCGAAGAGCGTGCGCATGTCGTAGATCGAGTCGATCGCGACGCCCGCCATGCCGACGTCGCCCATCACCCGCGGATGATCGGAATCATAGCCGCGATGGGTCGCGAGATCGAAGGCGACGGAGAGGCCCTTCTGGCCGGCGGCGAGGTTGCGCCTATAGAAGGCGTTCGAATCCTCGGCGGTGGAGAAACCGGCATATTGGCGGATCGTCCAAGGCTGGGCGACATACATGGTCGGATAGGGTCCGCGCACATAGGGCGCGACGCCGGGATAGCCGTCGACGAAGGAAAGGCCCTCGATATCCTGCGGGCCATAGGCGTTCTTCACTTCGATCCCCTCCGGCGTCAGCCAGCGGCGAGCCTCCGTCTCCTGTTCGGGCGCGACGGGCGCGAAGGGAATCTGGGTGAAATCCGGGATCGCGGCCATTTTATCCTCAACTGTTACGACCGTGGTCTTAAACTAGAGGCGGCAGGGGCGCAAAAGGGCCGCAAAAATTCGCGCAGGAGCGCTGAATTAGCGCAAAAGATCAATTATAATAGCAATTGATTGCTCAAGTTAAAAGTCAATGTTAATGTCTTGGCCAAGTAGGGGCCATGCCGTGGAACATGAATCGTCACTATGTCCGAAAATGCCGCAGACGAGTCGCCGAGGCGGGAATGAGTAGCGCGGTCGCACGGAAGCTCGATTCGTTGCGCTCGAAAGGCGCGATGCGGAATATCGAAGTCGCGAACCTTCTTGGCACGCGTCCGGAAACCGTCTCGCGTTGGAATCAAGGACGCGCCTATCCTCATCCGAATACTGAAAAGACGCTTCTCGAACTTGAATATATCGTCGACCAGCTATCCGAACTGTACGAACCCGACGAAGCGCGGCAATGGATTTTCTCGCCTCAGAAATTGCTGAGCGGCGCTTCGCCGGCGGCGCTGATCCGGGAAGGCCGCATTGACGAAGTGTTGCGGCTCGTTAGTCAGCTGCGCGATTCGGTATATCTGTAGAGAAGTGGATCACCGATGATCCACGAACAAAGCCTCGTCGATCAACTGAGCATCCTGCCTGTTGAGCGTTTCGAGGGAGAGGTTTTTCGGACAAATTCGGTGAGCGCCGATCCAACCGCGCCGTCGATCAGCGGCGGACGCTGGGCGCCGCCACAGGACACCGCGTCCGAAGTCTCCGTTCTCTATACGAGTCTTGAACGTGACGGCGCGATCGCCGAAGTCGTCGCCTATCTTCTGCAGTTGACGCCTCTGCCGCGCATGCGGACGCTAAAAATTTCGCGTCTGGGCGTTTCAACGGCCAAAACATTGCGGCTCGCGCGCGCTTCGTTTGAGAATTTCGGCATCGACATGACACGATATGGAGAGCGTGATTACGCTCGAACGCAACAGATCGGAGCGGCGATTGCATTCTTGGAGCTCGACGGACTAATTGCGCCATCGGCGCGCTGGCCCTGCGACAACCTTATGATTTTCAGCGCCAATCATTCTTTGAACGAGCGCCTCGAAGTCGTTGACTACCACGAGTTCGTTTGGCGCGAGTGGGCGCAAGCGAATGGCTTCATGACATAATCAGGCGCGGAAACTTGAAGCGGCGTGGAATCGCCTGCTCGGATGGTCGCCGCCCCTTGCCTCGATCGCGCCGGACAAGCCACTATCGCGTTCTCGCAGCCCTCGTCTCTATCCAACCCGGGAAATCACATGCACCGTTCCTTGAGCCTGCTGCCAATCGCCTTTTGCCTCGCCGTCGCGCCGGCGCTGGCGCAGCCCGGAAACCAGATTCCCGACGAGGTGAAGGAAAAATGCAAGGCGGATTATTCGCGCCTGTGCAGCGGCGTGATGCCCGGCGGCGGGCGCATCCTTGCCTGTTTTCAGGCGCATAAGGACGAAGTCACGCCGGACTGCCGCGACGCGCTCGCCAAGGTCAAGAACTGAGGGGCGGGATCGCCCGCGCGCTCAGCTATCCATTCCGTCCGACCCTTTGGAGGGAAATCGCGCCGAGGCGTAGCGGATCGTCAGGACGGCGAGCGCGAGAATGAGCGTCGCGCCGGCGAGGATCAGTATCCCGACGTCGGGGACTGACTCTGTCTGCACATAGCCGATCATGTGGCGGGTGAGCGCGGTGATGCCGACATATAGCAGGAAACGCACCGGCATGTGATTGGTGCGAAAATAGATGCCGACCATCGAGCCGATTTCGAGATAGATGAAGAGTAGCAACAGATCTTCGATCGTCGCGTGACCCTTCGTCGTCATTTCGAGAAAGGCTTTCGTCGCCGACCAGACGGTTGCGCCGCCGATCGCGAACAGTCCGAGAAGGTGAAAGATTTCGGTGAGCAGGTAGCCGATCGGATCCAGCAGATCCAGCATCCGGCGCACCGCCGGGTTTTCCTTCCTGTCCATGGCTTTCATCGAATGCCCGCGAGGTTTGCACGGCGCCCGGCGAGTCGCGGCGCGCGGCGCCAAGGTCGCGCATGGCGACGCCAGGCGCAAATGACTTTGCCACCATTGTTCCTTTACGCCCATCTGCCAAGCTATTCGCCCAGCCGTCGCGCCCAGTCCTCCACCTTGTGCGTTTCGATGCGCCGGCGCGCGAGGTCGCGCCAGTTTGGCGCAAGCTCCGGCAGAGCGGCCATCTCGGCGAGCTCATCGAGGGCGCGCGTATGCACGTAGAGCAAAAAAAAGCCGGGCGAGCGGCCAATCCGCCCGCATCCTCTCGATCAGCCGCAGCGAGTCGCCGGGCTGCGCCACGCCCGTTTCGAGAACGCGGTAATACCAGCCGCAGCGCCCGCTTTCCTGCGTGCGCCGCGCCATGTCGCGCCGGCCGAATCGAAAGTTGAGGGTCAGGCACGGCTGTCGCCCCTGGCTCACCTGCAGGCGGGCGCCGCCGAGCGCGAAGACGTCGCCGACGCAGATTGAATCTTCAGTGAGCCCGAGAGTCGAGATGTTCTCGCCAAAGGCAGGCGCAACGAATTCGCTCGCGAGCGCCCGCTCCTCATTGCGCCAGGCGTCGTAATGCTCGCGCGGATAATGATGCAGCGCTTTCTCAACGCCGCCGTTATGGCGCCGATCAGCCTGTCGATCTCCAATGAGCCCCTCCGCCGCGATGCGCCAGGGCGGCGCCAGCGGGACCTTGCGGATCGCGCTTCTGCGTCCCAGTGCGATTTCGCGCGGACGCCCAGCGAAAAGCATCTCGATGGGGATATCGACCATCACGCCACGCCGACGCGCCTTCGCCGCGCACCGCTACTTCTGGATAGAGCCAAGATAGGCGAGCAGCGCTTCGATCTGCACTGCGCTGAGGCGGAACTGCGGCATCTCAGAGCCTTCGTGACCGACGACGATGCCCTCGGCGAGCGCCTCTTCGAGATTGCTCAGCGGATATTTGCGCGCGAGATAGCGAAACGGCGGCGACTTGGGATTGGCGCTCTCGCCCCTGGCGCCGACCGCGTGGCATCCCCCGCAATTTTGCTGCGCGATCGCGCGCCCGCGCTTCAGCGCTTGCGCATCGCGGGGCGGCTTGGCCGACGCGGCGCCGACGGCGAGCAGGAAGAAAAGCGCGAGCGCTAAAGGCGCGAATCGGAGCATGAGCGAATTTATCCGCGGTCGGGGTCGATGTCGCCGCGCTTCATTGGCGCACCACAAGCACCGAACATTTGGCGTGTCGCACGATCGTTTTGGCGTTGGAGCCCAAAAGATAGGTCGCCATCGTCGGTCGGTGCGAACCGACCACGATCAGGTCGGCGTCCCATTCCTCGGCTTCAGCGAGCACTTCAGGGTAGACCGCGCCGAAGCGCACGATCGAGGACACGCGCTCCGCCGGATAGGCGACCTTGCCGCGTAAGACCGCAAGGTCCTTTTCGGTCGCCTCACGCATCTCCTCGTCGAAGTTCGGCGGGATGTAATCGATGAAAGCCACCGGAACAAGCGGCTGGACATTAACGAGCCGAAGCTCCGCGCCCGGCTCCACTTTCGCCAGCGCCACCGCCGCCTCGAGCGCCGGCTGCGTGACGTCGGCCTCGCTGATATCCACCGCCACCAGAATTTTCTTATACATTCCCGCCTCCCGATGCGCGCTGCGCCGATTTCGACTCGCCTCTTCATAGCGCGCCCGGCGCCGCCGAGCCACAACGCCGCGCTGTATAGAGGAAATTCACTCATAATGGGACGATTGGCGCGAAAGTCCTTGCGCCCGGCGGCGTGGCCAAGACGGGCGGGCGCGCTCCGGACGCCGCATTTCGGTCTGAACGTGGAGTTTGTAAGGAGTCGCGCCGTCGCACGCCGCGGCAGGCGTCAGCGCCGAAGCGCAGCCATATCGCCGAACGCGGGGCGGCGTTCCCGGCAATGCTCAGTTGCGCAAAAGGCGCAACCGAACGGTCGATGAAACCTATTCCACCGCTTCGGCTTTGACGAAATTCCAGGACGCCGTGTCGACGATCCTGCTTTCGCAATCATCGTTGGTCAGTTTCGCGCAGGTGCCTTCGACCGTCATGACGGTCCAAAAATCGCTTTCCTCGTCCCAGGCGCCTTCGCAATTCACCAGCGTCGTGACTTTGTAAACTCTGCCGGCCTCAAGCATGGTGCGGTCCTTTGCTGAACGATCCCCTTAAAGGAGACACATGGCATCGGCTCAATGCGACGACTCCTCATCGTCCTCAGGAAAAAGGCAAATTTAGGGAAAGTTGCAGGCGGCCGATAGAATGGACGCGCCGGAGTTGTGTTCTCCAGGCGGGTCGTTGTCCTCGGCGAACTCGGCGAAGGGTACGGCCTCGCAGATCGCTTTTGCCCGCACGTCGCTCGGCAGGGAGGCGACGCCGGCGGTGAGAACCGGCAGGGCCTTCGACCGGTCGAACGACCTGCAGAACGCGTCGTCAATTCCCAGATGCGATCGCGCATTGCGCTGTCAATGTGCGACATGGGGCGTTCCTCCTCTCAATCGGCGCGCCGCCTCGCTATGCGAATAGAGGGGTGGAGCCTTTTAGAACCTGCTCGGCGCCAAACGCCGCGGGAGGCGGCGAGGTGCGCAAATGTTTGCGAATCGCCAATGAAATCGTTAGCAATCGCGTTTGTGCGCGTGGGGTATGATGCAGGCACTTATTAAATAGGGGACATCGCATGGCTAGAGCAAAAACGGTGAAGGCGGCGAGCAGAAAGGTCGGCAAGGCGGAGCCGGCGGCGACGCGGCCGGTCAAAGAGGCATTTACGAAGTCGGCGCTCATCAACCTGATCGCGGAAGAGAACGACCTTCCTCGCAAGACCGCCGTCGGAGTTTACGCGACGCTGGAGAATGCCTTTCTAGGGTCGGTTCACCCGCGGGGTATCGGCGAGTTCACTTTGCCGGGGCTTCTGAAAGTAACGCTTCGCAAGGTGCCGGCGCGGAAGGCGGGGACGCTGGTCCGCAATCCGTCGACGGGCGAGATGGTGCCGGCGGCCGCAAAGCCTGCGAGCGTGCGCGTCAAGATTCGGCCGCTATCGAAACTGAAGTCGGCGGCGATCAAGTAACGGCGTTATCTGGCCGCGGCAGGCTTGCTGATGGCTTAGATGAGAAAACCCCGCGTCTCACGGCGCGGGGACGGGCCGCGCAATGATGTTGCAGGAACCCGCGACCTTGATCAAGGACGGCGGCGTGTTGCTCTTGGCGCTATGCAGACTCCGGGCGCTTAAGAATTAGGCTAGTGGAAAACCCCGCCGGCGCCGGCGCATAATTAAGGTTAACACTGCGTGTGCGCAGGCGCACTTCGGGCGTCGCCCGCACTTGCTACTACGCCTTCATCGAACAGCAGAGGGAGGCGGTCATGTCGACTTATTTTGATTGGGAGGTTGCTCAGGAGTCAGCGCGTAGGCAATTTCGCGTGTCGGTCCTAATGGTGGCCGCGATGGCGTTCGCGGCATTCGCGATCGGCTTCGTCCTGCCCGTTAGTTCGACCCATAAGGCGACGCCAACGGCGGCTAACGGCGTCTTTGCTGGTCGCCTGATAACGGTGTCGGAGTAACTGGAACCTCTGTCGGCGCTTTAGGCGTCGACAGCCGGCTCGATTATCGACCGATCGTCATCGCCGACGCCCGAGCGGTTGACGCGTGGCGAGACGCTCTGTTGCTGAAGCGCATTCTCCGGCGGCGGACGCAGCAACAAACCCGGATTGCCGCCAGCCATCCAAGCGCTCGCATCGTTCCAGTCGAGATTCACGGCATGCACCCCTGCGCCCGATATGGCGGGCAGTCCGGCATCAGATGCACGTCGCGCGAGCCGCGCGCCAGACGAATCGACGTGACCGCGCCAGCGATGAATGGCGTCTCAGACGTCGCGCGTATCGCGTCGAAGGCGATTCTGCCGTGGTGCGCGCACCCCAGCCCGATGCACCAGACCCACGCCCCAGCGACGCGCTCGGCGCGAAGATCGGCGATGGTCGGCGGGGTGGCGCATGACGTGGAGCGTATCGGGAGCCGGCTCGCGTCGCGAAGAGGGCTCACGCTAGCTCACGCTTTCGCCGAACGGGATGGCACAAGCTGACAGGGGATCGAAATGGCCCGCCCGACGCACTCGCCCTCGCGATGAATTTTTCCGCTGGCGGGGACAGGCGTCGCTGCGGAAGGAGCCTTGTGTCCGTCCTCGCTCGACCAGGACTCGATCAGGTCCGCTCCATCGTAAAGTTCGACCCGGTGATTGTCGGTGGAATTCTTATAGCGCGCCACAACGCCGCCGAAATTGCTGCGCGCCCGGCTAGCGTCGCGATCTCGTAACGTTCCGAGTTGCTTCGCGCCTTTCCAGATGATGATGTTGAAACGTGTTTCACTCGATCGATAGGCATTCATTTTTGGAGCCCCCGATGTCGAATCGCCTGTGTTCATGCTTGCATGGCTCGGCCGATTATGACGATGGGGACTCGGCAGCTTCCTAGGGGGACGCCATCACAACCCGCCCGCACGCCGCTCGCCCACCTCAGCGCCCACTTTTTCAAGTTCTCACTTGCGGTCTGGATAATGAAATTCTTCGTAAATTACTGATTTTACTGGTGCCGGTTGCAGGATTCGAACCCGCGACCTACTGATTACAAATTTGATGGTCAGTGTTTTCTGGTCGTTTCCACAAATCTATGTGAACAGTGAATGGCTTACATTTATTGGTGTTGGACGATTTCTCTTGCTTTCCGGTAAGCGATGTCGTTTTCTGTTCTCTGCTTACCTAATGCTTACCGGGCCGGAATTAGAGGGCTCCCATGCCGCAAGGTCGAATCACCAAACGCGCGGTGGACGCGCTTAAATGCGCGGCGGGTAAAGATCGCAGCTTCCTTTGGGATGGCGCGCTAGCCGGTTTCGGCGTCGCCGCCTTCCCTACGGGCCGCAAGGTCTATGTCGCGCAATATCGCAAGGACGGACGCTCACGCCGCGTCGCCATCGGCGAGCATGGCCGTTTGACGCCGGATGAAGCCCGCTCGCAAGCCAAAGTCATCCTGGGCGCGGTGGAAACTGGCGCAGACCCTGTCGCCGAGCGTCGCGCCGCGCGGGCCGTGCGGACCTTTGGGGAAGTCGCCGCCGACTTTCTGTCGCAGCATGTCGCCGCCAAACGGAAGGGCCGGACGGGCGAAGAATATGCGGCGCTGTTGCGCGCGCGCATCCTGCCTGCCATCGGCTCCAAGCGGGTTCTCGATTTGCGGCGCGTGGACGTGGCGCGGCTTCACGCGCGCCTGTCTGAGACGCCCTATCAAGCCAATCGGGCGATGGCCCTTGTTTCCGCCGTCTGGAACTGGGCGGCGCGTCGGGACGAAGTGGCGCTCGCCGACAATCCCGCAAAGGGCATTGAGCGCTACCCGGAACAGGGGCGCGAGCGCTTTCTGACGAGTGAGGAACTGTCGCGCCTTGGCGCGGCGCTTACGGAAGGCGAAACCATCGGGCTTGCTTGGGACGTTGACGAAACGAAGCCGGGCGCGAAGCATCTGGCGAAGCCTGAGAACCGGCGCGTGAAGCTGGACCCGTTCGCCGCCGCTGCTATCCGGCTCTTAATCCTGACCGGCGCCCGGCTTCGCGAAATTCTGGACGCGCAATGGTCGCAAGTCGATTTGGAGCGGGGAGTTATCTTCCTAAGCGACTCAAAGACCGGCAAAAAGCCAATTTACCTCTCGGCGGCGGCACAAGCCGTGCTGGCGTCGCTCCCGCGCATCGAAGGCAATCCGCATATCGTCGCGGGCGCGAAGGACGGGAAACCGCGCGCCGATCTAAAGAAGCCTTGGGCGGCGGTGAAGCGCGCGGCGGACCTTGAAGGTGTGCGGCTGCATGATCTTCGCCATAGCTTCGCGTCGTTCGGCGCTGGCGCGTCGCTGGGGCTTCCCGTCATCGGCAAGCTGCTCGGCCATTCGCAGGCCGCGACAACGCATCGTTACGCGCATCTCGACGCGGACCCGTTGCGCCGCGCGGTGGACACTATCGGCGCGACGATTTCGGCGGCGATGGACGGGAACAAGGGCGGCAACGTAGTTGCTCTATCAAAGCGGACGGCTCGGCCATGAGCGCGCGGCGCAAAAGCCGCAATCGGCGCCTGCCAATCTCGGGGACGCTCGGGGCCCCGCGGAAATGGAAGCTGGGCGATGACGACTGGACACGGTTTGAAGCCGCCTATGGCGGCGCTCTATTCGATGCCGCGATGCGCGCCGAAATCGCCACGGCCATCGGGAAATATTTCTATTGGGCAGACTTTGAACCCACCGCGCCCTTTGCGACGGGGGATGGCGGCGTGATCGAAAAGCTGAAACGGGCTTCGCGGCTCGCGGAAGACCTTTACAGGGCGGTGACATCGCTTGGCGATGCAAAGCCTATTCTCGCTCCGCACTGGGAAAAATATTTCCCAGGTCAGAAAATTTCGGATGACGAATTGCCGGCTGGCGTGAGCGGCGCGGAATTGTTCGACGCGATTGCGGCATTGCCGCGCCGTCCGTATCGCCGCGACTTGCCGGAAATGGCTCATGTCATCGCCAGCGCAATAGGCGACACGCTGCGGGAGGTTGACCGCCCCGATGCGCCAGCGTTCGAGGAAGGGGAAGCGTGGGGCCTATTGGTTCGCGACCTTGAGCGGATATTCGAGGCGCGGAAATTGTCGATCGCGGCGGCGAAGGGGAACGAAGCGAATCCCGCGCCGTCGCCTTTCGTCCGTTTCATTCGTGAAATTCAAAAGTCATTCCCGCCTGATTTGCGCCGCCATGGTTCTAGTTACGACGCGCTGGCGAAAGCAATTTCCGATATGCGGCGCGATGTAAAAAGGAACCTTAAGTCGCCGCCCCCGGGATAATTAAAGTTCCTTTGAGGCAGGGAAAATGTGCGTAAATTCCGTCGTCATTCCGCAACGCAAGGAATGACCGGGAATGCAATCACCTCAATATCTCCGCCGCAAGGCCGCTGGCGAATATCTTAAAGCGAAATACGGATTCGGCTCTGAAAAGACGCTCGCGAAACTCGCGACGATCGGCGGCGGACCGCTGTTTCATAAGGCGGCAAAAGCTGCGATCTACAAGCCCGAGGATTTAGACTCATGGGCGCTCGCCAAGATTGGCAGGGCGCAAAAGAGCACTTCCGACAATGCGCGGGAGGCTGCTTGAACCATGACGCAAAAAACCAAGAACCCGGCCGCGCTGGCGCGCGCGGACCGGGCTCGGAGTGACTGCTTGGAGGCTGTCACCGCCGAGAATACCACAAATCCCAGCGCATTCCAGTTGCTCGGCAACGTCGCTGAAGGCGTTGTCACGGACCTTTCGGCTCGCCGCGTCACATACCTCGCATCGCGCTATCGTCTCGCGCCTGCGATGGCGCGCGCCGTCGAACGCCACCTGTTCGGGGAGGCGCGGCGATGATCCATCCTGAGAACAGGGACCGCGAGCTTATAGCCTGCGACTTTGTTGCCGAAGGCGCGCAATTGATGCTGGCGCTTTCGGCCGCGTTGCTGGCGTCGGCATGCGCCGTGGACCCGGCCGCCATCGAGGCGAGACTATGGGAAATCCGGCTGACGCTGATTGCGACCATTGCCAGCTGGCGCGAGGCGGCGCCGCCGCTCGATGACGACGGGGGCGCGCGATGACATATCCCCCGGACTTTTGGGATTGGTCGGAAACGGACCGCAACTCCTATTTTGCCAGCGAGGCTGCGAAGGTGCGCAACGCAAGCACGCGCGCCTATGAGCCGATCCGCGTCGCCAATGGCGCGGCCTGGCCCGTTCCGAAACCTTTGCCGAGCGGCCTCTTGCCCGTCGCGCATTTCGACATGGCGTTTCTGCCTGCAAGCGTTCGGCCATGGGTTGCCGATATTGCCGACCGGATGCAATGCCCGCCGGATTTCGTCGCCATTCCCGCGATGGTTGGGCTCGGCGCGACGCTGGGGCGGAAGGTCGTGATTCGCCCGCAAAGGCAAACGGATTGGATAGAAGTTCCGAATCTGTGGGGCCTGATTGTCGGGCGGCCCGGCGCGATGAAAAGTCCGGCGATGGCGGAAGCCCTAAAACCCTTGAATCGTCTTGAAGCGGACGCCCGCAAGGAGAACGACGCCGCGCGCAAAGCTTTTGAGAGAGAAACGGCGCTGCACAAAATCGCGAAAGACGAAGCCGCGAAGCGTGCCCGCGCGAAGATCGCGAAGGGCGAAAACGCTTCGTCCGCTCTTGACCTTGACGAGCCGCAAGAGCCGAAGGCGAAGCGCTACATCGTCAACGATACGAGCTACGAAGCCTTGGGCGAGATTCTCGCGGACAATCCCAATGGGGTTCTGGCGTTCCGCGACGAACTTGTATCGCTCTTAAAAACTCTCGACCGCGAGGAATGCGCCGCTGCGCGCGGCTTCTATCTCCAAGCGTGGAACGGGACCGGCGGCTATACCTTTGACCGGATCGTTAGAGGCAAGACGCATATCGACGCCGCCTGTCTGTCCGTCCTGGGCGGGACACAGCCGGGCCGCATCGCGGAATATATGCGGCGCGCCGTTGCCGGCGCTGGCGACGATGGTTTGATTCAGCGGTTCGGGTTGCTTGTCTGGCCCGATCAACCTCTCGAGTGGAAAGAGATTGATCGCTTCCCAGATTCAGACGCTCGCCGCGCCGCGTGGGAGACCTTCGACCGGTTGAATGCGCTTGACGCCGACGGGATCGGCGCGGAACGGGACGATTTCGAAGCGTTGCCGTTCCTGCGGTTTGACGATGCGGCGCGTGGGGTTTTCGTGGAATGGCGCGAAAGCCTCGAACGTCGATTGCGCGGCGGCGACATGTCGCCGGCGCAGGAAAGTCATCTCGCGAAATACCGGAAGCTGGTTCCGGCGCTGGCGCTGATCAACCATCTCGCCGATGGCGGAAAAGGGCCCGTTATGGAAGCGGCGACGCTGCGGGCGTTGGCCTTCGCCGAATATCTCGAAACGCACGCGCGGCGCGCCTACGCGGCAGGTAGTGAAGCGGAGACGGCGGCGGCGAGGGCGATACTGCGCCGCATCCGTAAAGGCGACCTCGCGGACGGTTTCACGGCGCGCGACGTGCATCAAAAGGATTGGGCGAACCTGACCGATCGCGCGCAAGTGAAAGCCGGGCTCGAATTGCTCGCGGACCTCGATTGGCTCGCCCCGCAGACTCAAGCAACCGGCGGACGCCCGCGCACGTGCTACACCATCAATCCGAGGGCGATGGCGTGAGCGAGGGCGCTGGCCTGAGCAAGTATCTCGACCGCTTGCGCGCCCTCGAAAGCGAAAAGCGCCTTCCTTGGCAACCTTCAAAACCCTCAAAAGTCCCTTTTGAAGGTTTTGAGGGTGACCCGCGTAAGGGGTTTTTAGAACCGCTGGGGCCTTTTGGCGTTTCTGAGGGTGAACTGGGAAAGCATGTTTCGGCGGTCGCGCCGCGCCGCTCGATGGTCTTTCGCCCAATGGTCACTCGACTGACGGACCGCTTTTGCGATTGCGGGCGATTGGCGACGCTCGCCTTCCCGAACAGTTCAGGGCGGAAGGTTTGGTTCTGTCTCGAATGTCTCAACGCCGACGGGAAAGCGTGACGATGGCGCGCTGGCGTGAACGCGCGAACCTCGACTCCGGTCTCAAGCTCGACATCAATAAATTGCTGCGCGACGGGACGCTGCAGCCCGGCGAATTGACGAGCCAAGTGACCTATTGGAGGCGAGTCGCCAATGGCGAAATTGTCGCCATCGCAATTATCGAAGCGGAAATGCGGTCGGACCGCCCGCCACGAATTTCGATCGAACATGACGGCCGGGAGCAAGGCGTTCGCCTGACATATCGCCCCCGCAATTTCGGGGGCGTGCAATGGTATTTCCTTTGTCCCGACACGGGACGGCGGGTGAGCGTGCTCTGGAAGCCTCCCGGCGCGTGCTATTTCGCGTCTCGGGAAGCCTTTGGGCGGCAAGTCGCCTATGGCTCGCAATTCCAGACCCCGCGCGACCGGGCAATTTCGGCGGCGCAATCCATCCGGCGTCGCCTCGGCGGCAATGAATGGCTTTCCGGGTTGAATGGCTTCCCACCGAGGCGATGTCCCGACCGATGTTGAAATAGGAGGAGCGGCGTTGCTCACCTTGAGCTTGTAGGCTCGGGGTGCTGATTCCACGGAAGGAAAGCAACGCCATGAACAAAGCTATCACATCGACGGCGAT
>VGEB01000058.1 GCA_016869435.1 Alphaproteobacteria bacterium
ATAATCTGGTGCGGCTGCCGAAGCTGATGGCGGCGCCGACATGAGCGCGCCCGCAGGCTGCAAAATCGTTGGCCGCTGGCGGATCGTCGAGGCCGACATTTGGGATCGGGACTATCTCGACCTGTGCGGCCCCGCGACGATCGTCATTGGCGCCGACGGGCGCGGCGAAATCGCCTTCGGCGCCATGCAGGCGACGCTCGACGTCGAATACGGCCCGACCTCGGTCGTCTTCGAGTGGTTCGGGTTTGACGAAGGCGATGAAATTGCCGGAGAGGGAGACGCCGAACTGCTCAATGACGGCTCCATCAAAATCGAATTTTCTTACGATAACGGCGACGAGGCCGTCCTCACGGCGCGCCGATGACCTTTTTCAACAGCCTGCTAAAGACGCATCGTTCAGATGTCGAGATCGCGGTAGACGGAGACTTCCCTTTCGCGCGCGGTCCGCGCCGCGTCGCCGGCGCGAATGCCGCGCCAAACGTCGAACGCCATGACGAGGGTCATGAACAGCCCCGATGCTTTTCCGACGATGAAGCTGAATGGAAAGATCAGCCGATCCGGCGGAATGATGAATTGCCCGCCAAGAAAGATGACGGCGGCGTTGATGAAATAGGCCGGCCGAAACAGCGATTTCTCTTCCCACGCGCTTTGCGCGTAGCTCCGCGAATTCTTCTTCACCGCGCGGTTATAGGCGGGATTGGGAAACATCCCCCAGAGCCGCCGTTTGGGGGGAAGGGCGTTCGGTCCCGCGAGCAGCGCGCGATAGCTCTGACGCACCGAAATATGTGCAAGCAGCGCAAGAGCGACATTGGCGAACGTGAACGCATATTTGAGTTCGACAAAGGAGAAGGACAGCTGCGCGGCGAGATCGACGAAGAACAGATGCGTGAAGGCGTTAAGCGCGAAGGCCGAGCGATGAAAGTTCGCGCGGTTGATGTCTTGCGTCTTCTCCTCGATGAACGCCGCGCCCGCCTTGGTCGCGGCGCGTTCTCTCAGCACCAGGCGGTCATAGTCGTCGGTCTTGAACCTTCTCGCGATCTCGTCGATCGTCTCGTTCGGCGCACCGCGCTTGATCTTGAAGGTAGCCTTGTTGAGGACGTTGGAAATCCGCGCGAAGACGTCGCGCGCCGCGGCGTAACGCGACGTGAGCGAGCTGAGGAAATCTGTCTCTCCCGCCATTGTTCGCAACCAAGCTGATTCTCTCGTGGCCCTATCGTTATAGACGCAACCCGCGCCGGCGCCGACCCTCGCCGCAGGTTGATCCGGTTCGGCCTCTTGCCATATTTAGGCCTGTTCCACTTCTCGCGCCTCCGCTTAATGGGAGTCGCCCATCCCATGAGGTGTCCCATCATGTTCAGCGCCCTTCCGACGCCTCGTTCGGTCGCCGAAGCCGCCGCGTCCGCTCAAACGCCGGAATCCTTGCCGGAATGGAATCTCGCCGATCTTTACCCCGCAACAGATTCGCCGCAGCTTGCGGCCGATCTCGCCAAGGCCGAGCGGGAGGTTGCGCAATTCGGCAAGGACTATCGCGGCCGGCTCCAATCGCTCGCCGAAGGCGCAAACGCCAGCGCCGATCTCGGCGCGGCGGTCAAGCGTTATGAAGCGCTGCAGGACCTGCTTGGGCGGCTGATGTCTTTCGCCGGACTTCTGTACAGCGGCGATACGACCGACCCGGGGCGCGCAAAATTCTATGGCGACGTACAGGAGAAAGTCACCAGCGCCTCGGCGCAGCTCCTGTTCTTTCAACTCGAGCTCAATCGCCTGGACGACGCCGTGTTAATGGCGGCGGCGAGCAGGGAGCCGCTCTTGCGCTGGAAGCCGTGGTTGGAAGATATCCGCAAGGAAAAGCCTCACGAACTCGATGACAAGCTCGAAGAGCTTTTCCATGAAAAATACATTTCAGGCGCGGCCGCCTGGAATCGCCTCTTCGATGAAACGATCGCCTCATTGCGCTTCAAGGTCGGGGGCGAGGAACTCGCGATCGAGCCCGTGCTCAATCTCATGCAGGACCAGCGCGAAGAGACCCGGCGCGAAGCCGCCCAGGCGATCGGCCAGACGCTGAAGAACAATCTGCGCACCTTCTCCCTCATCACCAATACTCTGGCGAAGGACAAGGAAATCTCTGATCGCTGGCGCGGCTTTGAGGACGTCGCCGATTCGCGCCATCTGTCCAATCGCGTCGAACGGGAGGTCGTTGAAGCGCTCGCGCAAGCGGTGGACGCCGCCCATCCGCGCTTGTCCCATCGCTATTACAAGCTCAAGGCGAAATGGTTCGGCAAGGACGCGCTCGACTATTGGGACCGCAGCGCCCCGCTCCCGGCGACGCCGGCCAAGCGCTATTCCTGGCCCGAGGCGCGCGAAATCGTGCTCATGGCATATGACGGATTTGCGCCGCGCATGGCGGAGATCGCCGGTCGCTTCTTCGAGAAAAACTGGATCGACGCGCCGGTGCGTCCCGGCAAAGCGCCGGGCGCCTTCGCGCATCCGACGGTGCCCTCCGCGCATCCCTATGTGCTGCTGAACTTTCAAGGAAAGACGCGCGACGTGATGACGCTCGCGCATGAACTCGGCCATGGCGTACATCAGGTTCTCGCGGCGCGACAGGGTGCCTTGATGGCGCCAACGCCGCTCACTCTCGCGGAGACGGCGTCCGTCTTCGGCGAAATGCTCACCTTCCGCGCGCTCATCGCGCAGGCGTCGGACAAGGCGCAAAAACGGGCGATGCTCGCGTCGAAAGTCGAGGACATGCTCAACACCGTCGTGCGGCAGATGGCGTTTTACGCCTTCGAGCGAAAGGTGCACAACGAACGGCGCAAAGGCGAGCTGACCGCCGACCAAATCTGCGAATTATGGATGAGCGTGCAGGGCGAAAGCCTCGGCCCGTCAATTCGACTGGGGCCCGGATATGAAACTTTCTGGGCCTATATTCCGCATTTCATCCATTCGCCGTTCTATGTTTACGCCTACGCCTTCGGCGATTGCCTGGTGAATTCGCTCTATGGCGTTTATCAGAAGGCGCATGAAGGATTCGCCGAGCGCTATTTCGCGTTGCTTGAAGCCGGCGGCGCCAGGCCTTACGACGAATTGCTCAAGCCGTTCGGACTTGACGCCCGCGATCCAGCGTTCTGGAATATCGGCCTCGAAATGATCGAGGGTCTGATCGCGGAACTTGAAACGATGGAGGCGTAGAGCGCGCTGCGAGAAAGTGGATGCGGGTTTTTTTGCGCCGAGCGCGCTCTGAGCTCTTGGGAATCGATCAGGTCGTCTGCATTTGGGCGATTCCGCCTGAATGCAGAAAGTTCTAGCCGCAATTCGCCGCGCCATTAAAATAAAACGCCGGCCCAAGGACGGCGCTTTTTTTGCGGTTTGCCGATTCTATTGTTGAAGGCCGGCGCGAATCGAAAATTTCGAATTGTCGCATTTGACATCGCCGTTCAGCACGCGTCCGCCGGCGGCGGCTGGTTTGCCCGTCCAAACGCAATTCTTCTTGTCGTCCGTCCGGTCGACGAGGTTGACCGTGTAAACCTCGCCTTCGGCTGTTCCGTCAAGTTTGTATTCGAGGGTCTTGCCGTTATCGAACTGCATGCTCGCGGTCCCGGTGACCTTGCCGCCCTCATTGTTGAGAACCCAAGTCCCCGACGCGCTCTTGATGCCGACGGCGTTGGTTTCGGTCGCGCTCCATTTCGTGGTCTCGGCGGCGGCGGCGACGCACATCGCCAAACCGATCGCGGTCGTCGTCAAAGCAATCTTGATCATTCTTGTTGCTCCCACAGTTAACGATGGGCGGCATTATCCGCCGCAGCGCCGACTGAGGCTCGTGAATGCGGCCGATCCACCCCTTCGGCTTCTCGCGTTCAAGGCGCGAAGGGTGACAACGCGTGAAACCATGCGCAATGTCAAATAAATTTATGGAACGCGCCGTCAAGCGCTCAATGATTAGGAAAGGTCGATGGCGGAAAAGGACTGGATTCGCGTGGACGATTACATCGCCGCGGCCCTGATTTCCAAGGACGAATCTCAGGAGGCGACGCTCGCCGCCAATGCCCGCGAAAATCTTCCGGCGATCGACGTTTCGCCGCCACAGGGCAAATTGCTGCATCTGCTCGCATGCGCCATCGGCGCAAAGCGCATTCTCGAAATTGGCGCGCTGGGGGGCTACTCGACGATCTGGCTGGCGCGAGCGGTCGGCGACTCCGGAAAGGTGATCAGCTGCGAAGTCGATCCACGGCACGCGGAGGTCGCTCGCGCCAATATCGCGCGCGAAGGCGTGAGCGCACGCGTCGATCTGCGCGTCGGCGCGGCGCTCGATCTGTTGCCGCAGCTTGAAGCGGAACGGGCCGGGCCCTTCGACCTCGCCTTCATCGACGCCGACAAGCCCAACAACGCCGCCTATTTCGCCTTTGCGCTGAGGCTTTCTCGGCCCGGCGCGCTGATCATCGTCGACAATGTCGTGCGCGAGGGCGCGGTCGTCGACCATTCCAAGACGGACGGCGGCGTGCTTGGGGCGCGCGCGCTGTTTGACGCCGTCGCCGCTGAAGGGCGGGTGGAGGCGACGGCGGTGCAAACCGTCGGCGCCAAGGGTTGGGACGGCTTTTTGATCGCGCGAGTCAGATAGACCGCTTCGCGCGACGCGGCCTTCACGCGCTCTCGAACGCTCCCTTCACGCCGCGCCGCTTGCGGCGCAAGGGAGCGCCGTCGGCGCCGAACAGGGCGGCTTCGACCTGGTTGCCGAGATCGTCATAGCGCCAGGAGATTCGGGCCGCTCCAAGATCCTTGCGCACCGTCGGCTTTCCTTCGGCGTTGAAATAGGCCTCTTCGACCTGATTGCCCTTGGCGTCATAGAAGCGCGCCACCCGGGCGGCGCCCAGGCTCTTGCGCTTCATCGGGCGCCCGTCGTGGTCGAAATAGGTCTCGACGACCTCCACCCGTCCGCGGGTCGGCGCCGGGTCGGCGATGGCTTCAGGCGCGATGCGAATGTCGCCCTCGCTCGCGGCGGTGAGCTTCCCGTTCTGGGAGCATCGCCGCTCTCCCGAGGCGGCGCCACGCCTCGTCTTAACGAGGCGCGTCGCCAAATGAGTTTTCTGTTCCATGATCCCAAATCGCTGGGCGGTCCGATGGCTCGTCGCGGCCCAGTCTGAAGACCGAGCGGCGCATGCGCGCTAGACGACGCATGCTGACAAACGACGGATACGCTGTTCTGACTTCCCGCCGCCGGTCTGACGGCGTAGCGGGCGTGAGGCCGCATGGCGCGGCAAGCGTCAGACCAGGGCTGGAGGCGCGCGGGATCCGAGAGGCGGAGTCGACGTCTCGGGACGTAACGAGTCCTCGCCAAAGGCGAGCTTTATGGTCGCGTAGGACGCCGAGGGCGCGGCTTCGCCGACGAAAGGAGAAGCCGCCGTCGCCCCGCCGAGCGACGCGCAATGCACCACGCAACAGACGTCTCCGCCTTGCCGCGCCGGACGCGCGGGAGTCGACGGATCGTCGGAAAGCGGTCCGGACGACTCGCTAAAGCAGATGGCGTTGGCGAAAAGCCCGGAAGTGCGTCCGCTGAACGAGACGCCGATCGCGAAGCCTTGTAAAACAAGCAGATAAGCGACGAGCAGCGTGACTGCCGTCGATCCGCACTGCCATGTTTTGACTTCGCTGCGGGCGCTCATAGCTATTCAAAGCTAGTCACTGATTCTCTTGAGGTCAATGGCGACGCAGCGCGTACAGCTGCGACGCGCCGCCCAGAGCGGTCACGGGCTCCACGGATACGTCTCGTCAGCGACGATGTCGAGCGCCCTCTGTGTTTCGACAGCATTGAACAATGCGCGCAGGGCTTCCTTGACGCCGGCGCCACTTGCCGACGAGAGCAGCAACGGCGCCGCTTGCCCCTCGGCGAGATTTTCGGGCCCCGCCGAGGCGATCGCCCGTTTCAGCCGCTCCCACTGCTTCTTGAGATGATCGGCGTCAACCGCGTCGATTTTGGAAAGCGCAACGATTTCAGGCTTTTCGGCGAGGCCGGCACCATAGGCCGCAAGTTCGGCCCGGACGATCTTGTAATCCTTGCCGGCGTGTTCGCCGGTCGCGTCGACGAGATGCAGGAGCGCCCGGCAGCGCTCGATATGGCCAAGGAAGCGATCGCCCAGGCCATGACCCTCATGGGCGCCTTCGATCAGACCGGGGATATCCGCCAGAACAAATTCCCTGTCGTCGCTGCGCACGACTCCTAGGCCTGGGTGAAGCGTGGTGAAGGGATAGTCGGCGATCTTGGGCTTTGCCGCCGTGACGGTTGCGAGGAAGGTCGATTTGCCGGCGTTCGGCAGGCCGATGAGCCCCGCGTCCGCGATCAGTTTGAGCCGCAGGACGATGGTGCGCTCCTCGCCGGGCTGGCCCGGATTGGCGCGCCGCGGCGCCCGATTGGTCGATGTCGTGAAATGGGCGTTGCCGAAGCCGCCGTTGCCGCCCTTGCAGATGACGACGCGCTGGCCGACTTCGGTGAGATCGGCGATGAGCGTTTCCTCGTCCTCTTCAAAAATCTGGGTTCCGACCGGCGCTTTCAGCACGGCGTCGGCGCCGCGCCCGCCGGCGCGGTTCTTGCCCATGCCATGTCCGCCGGTCTTAGCCTTGAAATGCTGCTGATAGCGGTAATCGATCAGCGTGTTCAGCCCCTCGACGCAGAGGGCGACGACATCGCCGCCGCGCCCGCCGTCGCCGCCGTCCGGGCCGCCGAATTCGATGAATTTCTCGCGCCGAAACGAGACGCATCCGGCGCCGCCGTCGCCGGACCGCACAAAAACCCGGGCCTGATCAAGGAATTTCATCTTCCGCTCACGTCGAAGGGAATCGCGGCCGGCGCGCCCCGAACAGGGTGTGCGCTTCGCCGCGCTTCAATTCAAAGAGCTCCACTTCGATATCGCCGCCGCGCGCCGGGGCCGCCAAAATGCCGCGCCCCATGCGCCGAAAGCCGAGCTTCTCGTGGATGTGCAGGGAAAACGAATTGTCGGGGCGCGCCGAGGAGACGATCCGGTCGAGCGAGGTGATTCCGAAGGCGAGGTCGATCAGCGCCCGCGCCGCCTCGGTCGTGAAGCCATGTCCCCAATAGGTCTTGCCCAGCCAAAAGCCGAGCGTCGCCGCGCCGCGGCGGTCGGCGCCGTGCAGGCTGACCAGGCCAATCGCGTCGCCCGGCCGGTTCTTCGGCGTGATGACGAGATGCAGGCCGCCGCCGGCGGCGTTCTCCAGGCGCGCCGATGTGATGAAGGCGTCTGCGTCATGCGCTTCATAGGGATGGGGAATGCTCGCGGTCATCAGCGCGACGTCGGGATCGCCGACATGCCGGCGAATCTCGTCGGCGTCCGCCGCGCGCGGCCAACGCAGCCACAATCGCTCGGTTTCGAGCCGGAAAACGTCGTCGTGCGTGATTTCGGGAAACATTCAATGCTCCACGCGATATTCGGAAATATTGGCCTCAAAGCCGTTAAGGAGAGCATTCTCCCTGTCGGCTCGCCACGGCTTTTCCGGACATCTCGCCTGGAACGTTTCCCGCCTGGATCGCCAGCAAGCGGGTCGAGACGACCGTAATCCGCCGGAATGATCGGCGGCGGGTCGTCCCTTACCGCCTACTCTGCGGCCTGCGCCGCCGTTACCGATACGCTGGAGCGTCCGCCGCTTGACTTAAATTCGACGACCCCGTCGACAAGGGCGAAAAGCGTGTGGTCCTTGCCCATGCCGACATTGCGGCCTGGATGCCATTTGGTGCCGCGTTGGCGCACGATGATATTGCCGCCAACAACCGATTCTCCGCCGAATTTCTTGACGCCGAGGCGCCGGCCGTCCGAATCGCGGCCGTTGCGCGACGAGCCGCCTGCCTTCTTGTGAGCCATTGTTTCGCTCCGAATGTCCGTGCGGCGACCGAGCCGCTCTGTTCCTTAATGACGCGAGAGGACGATCAGCCCTCGATCGCGGTGATTCTCACGAGCGTCAGGTCCTGGCGATGGCCGCGCTTGCGCTTTGAATTCTGCCGACGGCGCTTTTTGAAGGCGATCGACTTGGGGCTGCGGGTCTGTTCGGCGATTTCGCCCGAGACTTTCGCGCCCGCGACGGTCGGCGCGCCGATCCTGGGGCTGTCGCCGCCGAGCATCAGCACTTCGTCGAAGGTGACGGCGTCGCCCGGCGCGCCGTCGAGCGCCATGACGGTGATCACGTCCCCGGCGGCGACGCTATATTGCTTGCCGCCTGTTTTGATGACTGCGAACATCTTTTTGTCCTGTGTTCGTCCCGGCTCTGGCGTTTTGCCGGCCGGCTTCTTGGCAGTTGATTTGGTCTCGCTTCGACGTCGCGCATAGGCGCAAACGAAAAACGCGGCGAAACCGCCGCGCCGAAGCGAGGTTTATCTACTCTCGAATAGCGGCGGCTGTCAAATGGCAGGCGACCTAATGAGGCCGCTTCGCCCGCTCGAGCTAATTGAAGCAGCCGCTGGCCTGCATCTGGGCGAACCAGACGGCGCAGGCCGCCCTGGCGCGCCCATAGCCCTGGCGGCGATAGCCGCCGCCATGGCCGCCATAGCCATGACCATAACCAGGTCCCTCGTAGCCGCCGTAATCCTCTCCAAAGCCGCCCCCGCCCTCATAATCGCGGTACGGGTCGCCCTGGAAGCCGTGGCCGTGGGGTCCGCGCCCGCCCATCTGATGTTGGCGCACGCAATTATTGTAGTTCTGCGCGATCGCGAGGCAGAGCGGCACATTGGCCGATTGCGCCGAAGGCGCGGCGAGTGCGGCGGCCGCATAGGCGGCGCCCGCAAAACAATAGGTCATGAGACGCATGTCGGCGCTTCCTCGGTTGCGCCCCCCTAGGCGCTGCTTGTCCGCCATACTGAACAGCCGCCGCTTAAACCAAGCTGAACGGCCTCTTTTCACGCGAATCACCACCCCGCGATGCGTTTGCACGACGAGTCGCCTGCGCCAAAGGCGTAGTGGTCGCCGCAGGCGAAGGCCGCCGGCGGTTCGCCCGACTGTTCAAACAAGTCGTAGCCTTCCTTCAGATTTCGCCAGAATGCAGCCCAGTGCTCGTAGTTGCCGGTCGCGCCGACAAAGGCGAGCCAGCCGCCGCCGGTTTCCCGGGCAATCATCTGTTCGGTCATCCGGAAGGGAAAGATATGCACTTGCACTTCCTTCTGGCCGGCGCGCAGCGCCGCCTCGACGAAGGCGTAGATTTCCTCGATCCCGCGGTCGGTCATGGCGAAGCAGCCGACCGATTTGCACGCGCCATGCACCATGACGAGTCCGCCAGTCCGCCCGTTCTGGCGATCGAAAGCGTTCGGGTAGCCGACGTTAAAGGCGCGGTGATAGTTCGAATTCGGATGCAGCTGTTTCGTCGAAACGCTGTAGAAACCCTCCGGCGACTGATAATCGGCTTCCTTCATCTTAGGTCCGAGCCTGCCCGACCATTTGCAGATCGGGAAAGTCTTATAGAGCGAGAAGCGGGCGTTGTTCTTTCTGAGCCAAAGCTCGAGTTGGCCCTCCTGCTTGAATATCCGCACGAAGACTTGATCGCCCATGCCGAAACGCACCGGCGCTTCCTGCTGAAAGGCGTCGTCCGGCGCAGGCCGCAGCGTCGGCTCGACAGCGCGGGCCACCTGTGTCGGCTGCGCTTCCGTCGGCCCGGCGGGCGTGGCTTCCAGCGCGGCTCTCGCCGACGGCTCTTGCGGATGGGTCTGCGCCGCAGATGAAGCCGCCGGCGCCTCGGCGGCTTGCTGGTCGGCGGGCGTCGCTGCGGCGGTCTCCGCGAACCGCTGTGCAAGCTCGGCGAGATTGGCTGGGCGCGCCGGGGGCGTCGGCGCGACTTTCTCGGCCGGCGCGGGCGGGAAGGAGATGGATCCTTCGAGGCCGTCGGCGGCTGGCGGCGCCGCTGCAACCTCCGCCGGCACTGGCAACGGCGGCGCGATCATCGTGGCGGGCGGCGGGGCGGGCGGAAAGGCGCCGGGTTGCATGCGCATGGCCCTGCGCATGCCGGTGGGCAGCGCGCCGCTCCAGGCGGTGCGCGCCGCTTCGCTCCGGGCCGTGCGCGCCGCTTCGTTCCGGGCGGGCAATCGGCTCGTGACGCTGGGCATATAGCGCAGCGCGGCGACTCCGCCGGCGAGCGCGACGACGGCGACCGCCGCCAGCGCCAAATGGGTCTGTCGCGGCGTCATGCGCCTGTGAAGCCTCTCCTCCTAGAGCCTAGGCTGAGCAAAGACATGAAAGAAGGCGGATTAGTGACCTTCGAAGGCGACGAGCGTGCGCACCGGCACGCCGAGGCCTTCGAGCCGCTTCATGCCCTTTAGATCGGGAAGGTCGATCACGAAACAGGCGGCGACGACATCGGCGCCGGCCTGGCGCAGAAGCTTCACCGCGCCCTCCGCCGTGCCGCCGGTGGCGATGAGATCGTCGACGAGGATCACCCGTTCGCCCGGCTTTACCGCGTCTTCATGCATCTCCATTTCGTCGACGCCATATTCGAGCTCATAGGCCACCGAGACGACGCGATGGGGCAGCTTGCCCTTCTTGCGAATCGGGATGAAGCCGGCGGAGAGCTGATGCGCCACGGCGCCCCCTAAAATGAAGCCGCGCGCCTCCATGCCCGCCACCTTGTCGATCTTGTCGCCGCTCCAGGGCTGAACGAGTTCGTCGACCGCCTTGCGGAACGCTTTGGCGTCGCCGAGCAGCGTGGTGATGTCGCGAAACAGGATGCCCTTCTTGGGATAATCGGGAATGGTGCGGATGGCGGCGGCAAGCGGCATGAATCAGCTTTCGATGGGCGGCGAGGGACGCCGCGCAGGGACGTACATGGCGGAACCGCCACGGCGCGCAGAAATACACGCAGGGCGGGGCGGGGCGCAAATGGGGCAGTGAGCTGGCGACGAACAGGGCAGCGTCTAAGCGCCCATCAGCGCCAGCACATGGGCGTTGACGCAGCGGCTGAGGGCGTCGACGTCGTAGCCGCCCTCGAGCAGCGAGACGATACGGCCGCCGCAGCGCCGGTCGGCGATGTCCATCAGCCGCTTGGTCGCGTCGCCGAAGTCGACTTCGCGCAGCCGCAGGCCGCCGAGCGGATCGCGCTCATGGGCGTCGAAACCCGCTGAAATCAGGATGAGATCGGGCGCAAAGTCGCGCAGCCGCGGCAGGATCCGGTCGTCGAGCGCCTCGCGGAAGGCGTCGCCGGTCGACCCGGCGAAAAGCGGCGCGTTGACGATATTGCCATGGGCGCCGGTCTCATTGCGCCCGCCGGTGCCCGGATAGAAGGGCGCCTGATGCGTGGAGCAGAACAGCACGGCGTCGTCGGTCCAGAAAATCTCCTGCGTGCCATTGCCGTGATGGACGTCGAAATCGACGATCGCGACTCGTTCAGCCCCATGCGCCGCCTGGGCGTGGCGCGCCGCCACGGCGACATTGTTGACGAAGCAAAAGCCCATGGGATTGCGCACGCCGGCATGGTGCCCCGGCGGACGGGCGGCGACGAAGGCATTGTCGGCTCTGCCCGCCATCACCTCGTCCACGGCCGCGACGGCCCCGCCGGCGGCGCGCCAGACCGCCTCGATCGTGTCCGGACACATCAGCGTATCGCTGTCGAGCGCCGAATAGCCCTCGCGCGGGGCGGCCTGTTCGAGCGCCGCAAGATAGGATTGGGGGTGAACGCGCTGCAGCGCCGCCGATTCGGCCCTGGGCGCGCTGATCCGACTGAGGGGCGCGAATCGCGGCTCTTCCAGGCCGCGTTCGATCGCGCGCAGCCGCTCGGGGCGCTCGGGATGGCCTGGCCCCATCTCGTGACGGAGCCCGCTCTCATGTGTGACGAGAAGGGTTTTCAATGTTGCGACGCACTCCGGGCGGGCGGCGCTAGGCTCTTCAAGGCCTTAATTTTCAGCCTTTCGCGGCGTTCTGTCCATGAAAAAGAAGGAGTAAAGCTCAAGCGGCGCCTTGCGCCGGTTTGCGTGGCGCCGGCGCAACAGTAAGGGAATAATTCCGAAGACGTGATCCCAGCGCCAAAGTTCATGATAAGAAAATCGTAACGACAGTTTCTTGGCGGAAAGGAGTGCTCGAAATGAGTTTCAGATATGTGACGGCGCTGGCGCTTCTTGCCGTTGGTCTAGCAGGCTGCAACGGAGGCACTGTCCTTCCGGATCCGAGGCTGAGCGGGCGCGACGCCGAATTCATGGCGCTTGCCCCGAAGGCTTCGGTGAGTTCGCAATACGAGCGCTACATGGTCGATTACAAGACGAACGAGCCGGTCGGCTCGATCATCGTCGATAATCGCTCCAAGTTTCTTTACTATGTCATGCCGGGCGGCAAGGCGGTGCGCTATGGCGTCGCGACGGGCCAGGACGCGATGGCCTTCACCGGTCGGGCCTATGTCGGCGCCATGCAGGAATGGCCGCGCTGGATCCCGCCCAAGGATATGCTCGAGCGCTGGCCGCATCTTCAGCCGACGGCGGACGCCGGCGGCCTGCCCGGCGGTCCCGACAATCCGCTCGGTTCGCGCGCCCTCTACCTCTATCAGAACGGCAAGGATACGCTGTATCGCATCCATGGCACCAATGAGCCGGACAAGATCGGACAGGCGGTGTCCTCAGGCTGCATCCGCATGCGCGACATTGACGCAATCGATCTTTACAACCGCGTGAAGGTTGGCACGAAAGTCACCGTGCTCTAAATCCTTTGTAAATTTGAAGACTTCGGTCGACGCCCTCCGCATATCGCGCGAGGGCGTCATCCGTTTTGATGACCCGATGTCTTTCGTCGCGGCGCCCGTCGCCTCGAAGCCGCGCCAGCGCTCAGCCTTCTAAATGCGAAGTTTGAACGCCGAATGCGCGATCATGTGCGCCGTCGCACTGCGCCGTGGCGACGGCGCTCCTACAGTCGCAATGCTTGCAGGGTGCGGGCGACGGAAAGAGGGGAAGATCATGATGCGTTCGGCGACAAGCATGGGCTGGTTGGGCCTCGTGGTTTGCGTTCTCTTACTGGAGTTCGCTGGCGCTGGCGCTTACATCGCGTCGTCCGCGAAAGCCAATCCTTCCGACGCCTGCTACGGATATGCGATTTGCCAATAAATTTTGCCGTTGCACGCAGGTTTCGTGGAACGCGAGCGTCCACATATGCGTTTATTCAGTGAAAGGCCGGTGCGTCCGATATCGAAGCTCGAAAGAGCCGAGACGAGGAACGCCGCGCCTTTCAAATTTTCAGCGGAAGGCGGAAGGGTGGGGCCCGTCATGCGCACTCTGGTGTTATACGTACTGATGCTTTTCATGTTCGCCGCAAGCGTTGCCAGCGCGACGACGATGCTGTCGCGCCCATCACCGAGCGGAGACGATTTTTGCTTCGGATACGCGATTTGTGAGTGAGGGCCCGATGCGTCGTTGACGCGCGAGATTTCGTAGCCGGGCGATGCTGATTAAGCGCGCGCGCTGCGAAAGGGCGGAACCGGTTATTCGGGTAGCGCGCGCTCCCTCATGAGAGCAATCGTTTCATCCGCATTTGGCGAACGCCGCTGATGCGGTTGATTTCGTATGCCCGCTTACGCCGTTTCTCCAGACCGGATCATATGTGAATGGCCCGTTTGGCGACGGCAAAGGCCGCCTCTCGCATCGCCTCGGAAAGGGTGGGATGGGCGTGGCAGGTGCGCGCCAGGTCTTCCGCCGAGCCGGAAAATTCCATCAGGACGGCGGCTTCGGCGATCATCTCGCCGGCTGCGGAACCAAGAATATGGACGCCGAGCACCCGGTCGGTCGTCGCGTCGGCAATGATCTTCACGAAACCGTCGGTCGCGCGCATCGCGCGCGCGCGGCCATTGGCGGAAAACGGGAATTTGCCGATGGCGACAGCGATCCCTCTCGATTTGGCGTCTTCCTCCGTCAGACCGACCGCGGCGACCTCCGGCATCGTATAGACGACGCTCGGGATCACGCCGTAGTTCACATGGCCGGCCTGTCCCGCGAGGATTTCGGCGACGGCGATGCCTTCATCCTCCGCCTTGTGGGCGAGCATCGGGCCGCGGACGACGTCGCCGATGGCGAAGACGCCAGGGACATTCGTCCCAAAGCCTTCATCGACGACGATGCGCCCGCGCTCGAGGGCGACGCCCGCCTCTTCGAGTCCGAGGCCTTGCGTGAAGGGGATGCGGCCCGTGGCGATCAAAACCGCATCGGCTTCGATCTTGTCCGATGTGGCGCCGTCGACGGAGGAATAGGAGACGACGGCGCGCTCGCCCGCGCCAGAGCCTGCGCGCGCGACGCCGGTCACCTTGGAGGAGAGACGGAACGCGAATCCCTGCTTTTCGAGGAGCTTTTGGAAACGGCTGGCGATTTCGAGATCGAAACCGGGAAGTATGCGGTCGAGATATTCGATCGCCGTCACTTCGGCGCCGAGCCGCCGCCAGACCGATCCGAGCTCGAGCCCGATGACGCCCGCCCCCACGACGACCAGCCGCTTCGGCGGCTTGGCGAGGGCCAAGGCGCCGGTCGATGACAGAATCAGCCGCTCGTCGACCGCGATTTCCGCGCCGGAGGCGTCGCGCAGCGGCGCGACGGTAGAGCCGGTGGCGAGAACGATGTTTTTCGTTTCAAGCGTCTGGACCGCGCCGTCGGCGCCGGCGACCTCAACGTGTCCAGCGCCCTTCAGCCGTCCGACGCCTCGAAACGAGTCGATCTTGTGCTTCCTGAACAGGAAGGCGACGCCGTTAACGTTGGCGCCGACGGTGTCGTCCTTGTGCTTCATCATCGCCGCAAGATCGAGGCGCGGCGGATCGACGATGACGCCGAGCGGCGCCAAGCCATGCGCGGCTTCCTCGAACATGTGCGAAGCGTGAAGCAGCGCCTTCGACGGGATACAGCCGACATTGAGGCATGTGCCGCCGAACGTCTGGTCCTTCTCGACGACGGCGGTCTTCAATCCGAGTTGCGCCGCGCGTATCGCGCAAACGTAACCTCCGGGACCGGATCCGATCACGATAAGATCGTACGTCATGTCATCCGCAATTCAAGAATGGCGCCGTTTGCGAGACACGTTGCTCAGATAAACGCATCCCGAGATGAACTTCGAATAAACGCCGTCTATCAGCCGGCCGCCCAGATGTAGATGAGCGTCGCAACGAAGCCGAGCGCGGTCTGACCCAGTTCCAGACGTCCCCAAAGGTCGATGACCTTGCGTGCCTCATGCGCGGCGTCGGCGTTGATCAGCGCCAGGATGCGATTGTTGAGCGGCACGATAGCGAGATAGGTATAGGGCCAGCTCGCAATGGCGATGAGCGCGCCGAAAAGCCATCGGACGTCGTCGAGCTCGCGAAAGGCGATGAAGCCGAATAGCGCCGCGAGGAACGCAAGACTCGCGAGCACGATGAAGCCGCGGTGGTCGGAGGGCTCCCATTCCTTGATGAGCGCGTCGTCGCTGAGCGCCAGCCGCGCCGGCTGCTCGACGTAATTGACGTAAAGCGAAGCGCCGGTGAAAGCGCCAGCCGCCGCGAGCGCGAGCGAACCAATGATCATCTATAGAGTCCTTTGACGGTCGGCGAAGGGTTCGGCGTTATTGGCGAATCGACTGCCGACCGCCGATTCGCCAAGCATCTCTTAAGCTGATTCGATCGCTTCTTCGTCACATACGACGCGGGCGTTGTCTTCCGCTTCCGCGGCGACGTCGATTTTCACCGCCTTCACCGCTTCCTTCTCTTGCTCGCGATCGGTGAAATGGTCGAAGAACACCTTGAGCGCGCGATCGACGCCATAGGTATTGATGCGGCGCGTGTCCTCCCGGTAGAACATCGGCACGTTCGGCGAAACGGTGGCGAGGTCATAGGACGGCAAATAGGCGATGTTCGGTCTCGCCCGGACCACCTCGTCGGCGGCGGCGCGCAGAATAGCCTTCACCGCGCAATTGGATTCGATCACGTGCCGGTCTTCGTAAGTCGCGATAATGCCGACCGGCGAAACGCTCAGCACGATGCGAACCTTAGGATTGACTTCACGAATGCGGTCGACCGCGGCCGTGAAGTCGCGCACCACCTCACTGACCGTCATATTGTAGAATTCATAGACGTTCGGATCCCATTCGCCGCCGGCGACGCCGGGCGCGAGTTGAAGGATCGCGCCATCCGGCTTGTGGCGCCATGTCTCGGTATGGCCGAATGTGAATACGAAGACGTCCATCGTTTCGAGCATATCGCGGACCGAGGCAAGATGCTTCTCGCGATCGGCGCGCATGTCGTCAAGCGTGGCATAACCGTCGGGTTCGATCCGCGGCCGGAAGGGATCGACGAAGCGGCCGTCTTCCGGACGATTCCAATAATCGAGCTGCGGCGTGAATCGTCCGTAAGCGCGCTCGATCAACTGCAGCAGCTGAGCGGTGGTGTAGAGATTGCCGTAACGACAGGAATACATCGAATAGTTGCGGTCGAGCGCCTCTTTTGCCGACATGCCGGACGGCGGCTGCTCGGCGAGGTAATAATGGAAACCGCTCGCCTGCAGTCCCTTGGCGATCTCCTGGGCGAAACAGCTGCCGGCGGTGGCGACCTTGTCCTGCGCCGAAATTTTGAAAGGGGCGCGGATGATCGGATCGAGCGCGAATGGCGGCAGAGACGTCACCGCCTTGCGCCAAAAGCGATGGTCGGGTAGGGAGCTATAGGGGTTCTCCGCCATGGTCGCACTCCTTTCTGATCCGACTGATTCCGTCGCGGATCGAGCTTTTTCCGGCGTCGTTCGCGAGCCGCTTTCTGGCGTCGCAACATAGACGGCGCCCGCCCGCTTGTCACCCGGCGTCGACGCCGACAACGATCGCGCCGTCGCCAACATGAAAGACCCAATGTTATCTCAGGTTGACAGACAGATTCTGAAATCCTGGCGGCAATACGCCATCGAACCGCGTATCGCGAAGTTCACTGGCCGCATTATGCGCAACACCGGGCCGCGGATCGCCGTCGTCGGCAATTGCCAGAGCTTTGGCGTCGCCTATGCGATGAAGGTGCTCGATCCGAGCGCCACGGTCGACCACTTTTCGATGATCGCCCAGGCGCGCTCGACGATGGGTCTCTTCGTGAAGACGCTGGAGACCTATGATTACGTCTTCTCGCACGATTTCCTCGATGGTCACGTGCGCGGCGGCGGGTCGGAGGAATTGTGCAAACGTCTGCCGAAGACAATAATCTTTCCTGCGGTCGCCTTCGCCGCCTTTCATCCCGATCTCGTCTATATTCACGATCTGTCGCGCATTCACGGATTCGTCTGCGGACCGATCGGTCCTTATCATTCGGCGATCTGCCTTTTCGCTTATCGCAAAGGCCTGTCGGTCGAGATGGCGAACGCGCTCTTTAACGAGAACGTCTTTGACGCGCTCGGTTATCTCGACATGTGGAACGAGGCGTCGCGCGAACTGCTCGACTCGACGCGCGATAGATACGGCGTCGATCTTTCGACCGAATTAATGAACTGGTCGCGACGCGGCGTGTTCATGTACAGCACGGTCCATCCGATGAGCTTCGTGCTGTTCGATCTCGCGAAGAAGCTTTTTGAGAAGGTCGGGCTCAAGCCGCGAACCGTGAATTTCAACTATTACGACATTCACGATCTGGCGCGCAGCGAGATTTTCCCGATCTACCCGCCGATCGCCAAGCGATTCGGGGCGCAGGGCGGCTATATGTTCAAGCTGCAGAACCACCATCTCTCGACGACTGTGGGCGATTTCCTGACGCTGCCGCAGTACATTTCATCCTGCTACAATATCTACGGCAAACACGATCCCGCGCAGCTCGGCAATCCTCGCGTCGACGCTTGGCTCGCCGACGAAGATACGACCGGATTGTTGATGCGGCTGGCGCGCGAGAATTTCGCCGCTGGTCTGACGCCCGCTCTCTAGAGCAGGTTCCGAAAAAGTTGACAGACTTTTTCGATGAGAACCTGCTCCAACGTTTTGATTTGAGCGATTCCTTATCGATCACATGATTCCATGTGATCGGGAAGCGCTCTAACAGGCTGTTGAAAAAGGTCATCGGCGCGCCGTGAGGACGGCCTCGTCGCCGTTATCGTAAGAAAATTCGATTTTGATGGAGCCGTCATTGAGCAGTTCGGCGTCTCCCTCTCCGGCAATTTCATCGC
>VGEB01000059.1 GCA_016869435.1 Alphaproteobacteria bacterium
TTGATGGAGGCGCGACCTTGCTTACAGGGCGGCGTGAAGAAAATTATGTTGCGTAGAAGCCATCAGCCGCCTGTGGAAAAGCACCCAGTCAGGAGCGCCACAACATAACCGGCAACGCAACATAATCGGTCTTATGTGCAATTGCACATAAGGCCGATTCCGCCACCTCTGAACATGGCGATCTCCTCGACCTCATCCGCGCGCGAGAAGGGCTCGTATCCTTTCGAGACGCGTTCGACGAGGCGCGGCGCTTTTTGCGGGCGCCGCGCGCGAGGACGACAGAGAGTCGCGATCGGAGTTCGAGCGAATGCGACACGATCGCGCTCGCGCGAAAAATCTGGGCGGCGTCGCAGCCGATTATCGGCACAAAGGCCGAAGCTTATCTCCGCGCGCGAAAAATCACCGCTGATCTGAGCGATGCGCCGCTGCGCTACCATCCGGCGCTGATCTATCGCGAGCGTCGAAATTCGCCGCCGCGCAAATTGCCGGCGCTTGTCGCCGCCGTCACCGACAATGGCGGTGAGATCAGGGGAATTCATCGAACGTTTCTCGATCCGGATAGGAATGAGAAGGCGAGTGTCGCTTCGCCACGCCGCTCGCTCGGCGCAATTCTCGGCAATGGCGTTCGCTTCGGCGTGATCGTTGAATTTGCGATCATCGGCGAAGGAATAGAAACCGTTCTCTCGCTCAAAAGCGTCGCGCCGCATATGCCGATGGTTGCGGCGCTCTCGGCGGCGCATCTTGCTGCGTGGAAAATTCCGGCCGGCGTTCGTTGCTTGATCATCGCCTCGGACAATGATCGCGCCGGACGAAACGCCGCGCGCAAGCTTTCCGGACGTGCTGAGGCGGTAAGCGTCCAAGTTGGAACGATTGTTTCGCGAGGTAAGGATTTCAACGACGATTTGTGGTATCTTGCACGGGAGTATCCTCGGCTCCAGCAAGTGAGAATCACCTGATAATGTCGGAGTTCGAAGAAAGCAGACGCTCTTGATGCGTGTCGCTAAAGGCTTCGTCTGACCCAAGGCGGACTTGGCGCGTTCCCTTGCTAAGGCATCGTCTTGATGTGATTATTGCGCAGCATCTGCCACAATCCACTGCAGGAGGCGGCGGTGACGGGGCGCGCGTACGAATCTCTCATCGGCGACGACGGCTGCGTCGAAGTCGTCGAAGGTGGAAGCTCATTCTTCGTCGGGCGAGCTTGATCGTCGCACCGCACCGCGCAACAGCCGAAGTCTTCGTTTTATTGAAAGCTGAGACCAATGACGGTAGAAGACCGCGCTATTCACCCCCGAAGCTCACAACTTTATGTGGCGTATCGTTTGCGGAACCCGAACCTATGGAGCGGCTGTGAGCGGAGTCGAACCCTACTTCCACTTCCTTGCAGTCGTAACGTTCCAGATCGCCGTCATATTTGTTGCGAAACATTTCAGCACCTCAAGATTTGAAGCTGGAACGCTCTTCAAGCTGCTGGTGATAGGAATTCCCGTCGGCCTATTCTTTGATAGCGCCATAGGTGACCGCTACGAAGTTTTCTCCTATCCGGAGTTCGGCGAGTCGAAGCTTTTCGTCCTAACGAACTCGCTGCTTTCTTATGGCGTTGCCCTATGCACCGCATGGTTTTTTCCGTGCCGCGTTTCCGTCAGTCTCTCTCGTTCCGGCGGCCGGACCGGTCTGATGATCCTGATCGCTGTCGTCCTTTTTGTGTCCATGGATAAACTAGGCGACCTGAACGTTATGCAGCGCGCCGTGCTTTCCGGCATCGCCATCCTGTTGCTCGGAGAGACCCTGGCGATGGCCCGTTGCGTATATGGCCCGCTTTCCCTCTTGCTGCTTGGAGATTGGCGACCCTTCCTGTGTCTGGAGGTCTGCAGCGTTATCGTCGGCGTACTTTATGAAGCGGCCAACTTCGCTTTTCCACTATGGCGCTGGCACCTCGATCCCGATTTACCCTACTGGGCAAGCGAGGCGGTAATTGTGACCTTCGGCTATTTTGTCTTGTTCCACCCGATGTTTATCGTATCCAGACTCGTTGTGGAAAAGCCGCAGGAAGCCGACTCACATCGGAAACAAGTGTAACAGCTCCTTGGCCGTCAATGCGATTTGGATCACATTTGCAGTTGCGACAATCGTCAGTGCCTTCGGGTTGAACGGCCAGACGTTCGCCGATTTGACGATTTCAAAAAGCTCCTTCAGCTCATTGATGCGGGAGATCGCACCCTTGGCGACTTCGAAGTTCTGCTCCCTTACCGCGCTATTGGCTTCCAGCAACAGATTATTGAGAAGTGGGCCAAGGTGTTCAAGGCTCGAATTCTGAATTTCCTGTATGCTTTTCAATGATGCATATAATGGAAGAATCGCTATGGCCGGGATCATTGCAGAGCCGACAACGGCTAGAAGCCGTATGAGCGGCGTGCGTTCTATGCCTAGATAGCCGAGCCGTAAGGTGACGTAGATCGCAGCGCCTCCCGACAGCGCGACCCACCACAATAATAGGATTTGCTTCCCGAGAGGTGCAAGGCCGTTGCACCCATCCTGATGAAACGGCCTCAGGGACATCGGTAGGCGCACGATCCGCGAAAGCATGATCGAACCCATCGTCAATATGTAGCCGCCCCAAAGCAGAGAGAAAACCATTGCGCCGATGATGACGGCGAAGACAAGTCCGGCTATTCCGTAACGACTGTTGCCCCACCAGCCCTGCTGGCCCGGCGCGTCATACATGCCGATAAAGAGGTAGAATGCCAAAACGGCGAGGCCGCCGCACGCGATCATGACGGCCGGTCGAAACGCCTTCCGCAGATAGATTTCGTAAATCGATGATACATCCATGCTGTCGGTCGCGGGCACGCCGTTCTTTTGAAGATTATCCATCGTGCGGTTGAAATTCCTGAGCGCTGCGACTCCCAAAGTGCAACCGAGGCACAATGTTATAGCGAATATGAAATGGTTCATATCGTCGAGATATCCGACCGAACCATCCATTATCAGTGTTTGCGATGAGAGAAATTTGTCGGCGGCGTCTATGGCCGTGTCCGGCATTGAGAAGTCAAGAATGCGCTGCTGAAGCCAGGCAACGCTCTGCGGGCCGAGCAATGTGCCGTCGTATACACAGAAAACAAACGGGACCAACCAATAAGCGCAGAAGGTAAGCAAGGTGACGACATATAGCGGCGTCTTGAGGTCGTACAGAACTAGGCGCAGGAGCCGGTTTTCGCACCAGGGTCTGAAACTGGTTTGTTCTTGCGTCAACGTCGTTGTCGGCGCGGTGGAAACTGACATCGTCGCATCCAAAATATCAACGAACAAATACAATCTAGACCGAAATTCGCGCGGGCGACAATCGGCCCTTATGCCGGAGGGCAGCGCTTTTTTGCGGGCGGCGATTTCTATTCAGCCCCAGCCTTGGCAGGTGTTTTTCAAGTAGAAGGACCGCTTATGGCGCGTCGGGGTCGTTGCCGGTCGCTTCACTCGGCGATCACCTGTGACCCTCAGCGGCCATCACTCGTGAGCGTTGCGCTGAATTTCCGCTGGAGTGTGTTCGCCGCTGTCGTGTAGGTCCTGGCAAAGCCGCTGACGGGGCGACGAGCGCCGCTAAAAATGTTAAATTACATTCGCCGGACAGTTCGCGGCATGCTTGGCGACTCCGAGCGCAAAATGCGAGAGGGGGCAAGCGATGAAAACGTTCGGTATGAATTCGCGTCCGATCATTTTTGCGTCCATAATCGCTTCAGCAGCGGCTTCCTTTTCTGGAGGCGCGGATGCAACGTCGAACGACCCTGCCGAGAGGGATATGCCTAACCCAATCTGCGAGACCTTCACCGTCAAAGATGTTTCGCGGGTTCCACCCGGACACGAACCCAGCGGCGCGGAGTCGAGTTCGCTGAGTTTTACTCATGGCAGCCGCATTTTCGGGGCCGGCAACAATGGCTGGATTAATACGCCATATTCGCGCACACCTGCGCTCGAGCGCTCTCGCGTCGGAGACCGAGTCCTTGTTTGCTTAGTTAAGTACTATGCGGGATGTCCGAAAGGGGATGATCGGGGTAGGACTTATCGCGTTCGGAACCTGAGGACTGGTGCAACGTTCGAAGCGATGAATGGCTCGCATATTTGCGGAGGAGCCTGAAAAGCGGTTCAAAAACCTCGCGGCGTTAAATCCCGACATGTGAAGCAAAATCGAGAAAGGCGCATTGCCTCCGCTCGAAGGCCCGCATCTGGCGCGTCGCGGTCACGCCGTGCGACTCGCGCAATGCCCGCTTTCCCACCAAGACCAGACCTCTGCTTTCAGGTTCCGAAGTCGCGCAAACAATCTCAAGTCACAAGGCCCCAGAACGAACTCTTCTTGCCGTGCTTGCCACGAATTCTCGCTGCGAAAGTCTCGTGTGTCTCCCATTTTCCGAACTCCGCAATCGAAGACGCGAGACTTGCGCATTCCTGAAAATGACGCGCCGCGTGTTTATATCGGCTGGAGCGGGCGCGATCGAGACAGATTTCGATCATGGCGCGCAAGGCCACGGTGGCCGCCAAAGGATGTTTGTCGGCCAACGCATTGGCGATGGGCGACAATAACTCGTAATGATCGCCGTTTAATTCCTCGGCGCGCGCCAGTACCAGTTTCGCTGCGCGATCCACCGCAGGCCATGACGCCAGGAACATCAGAGCCGCCGAGAAATTTGCAAAATTCTCTGCGTAATCAAGTGCGCCGTTTTCGGCCTCGATATCTTCGAAGTCAGGAAGCCGTTTCAGATAATCGCGCAAATGTCGTTCCGACAGAAATCGCTCAAAACAAGACCAGCGCGCCGACTGTGCGTCGTTGCTGCGCTCAAGAGCGTCCAGCGCGGCGATGCGCGCATCCTCCCACTCGAATTCCGGCCAGCCCGAGCGTCGGTGCTCCGCTGCTTCGAGCGCCTTTAGAGCTTCCGCCGCGCGGCCGGCTGCAAGGAGCCGTTCCGCAATTTCGGCGGCGATGCGCGAAACCTTTCGTTTCTCTGGATCATATTGCGCAATGAAGGCGTCCACGTCGCCCTGTGCGTCAGCAATGTCCCTCAATGCGATGTCGATGACGTGGACGCGGTGACGATTGGCGACTTCGTCTTCATAGATTGGACCGTCCGTCGACCAGCCGATCTTCCGCCGCTCATGCTCGGCCAGTTTTATCACCGGCTCCTTGGACAGAGCGAGGAAGCGCTGCTTCAGATGTTCGAGGCCTGCATCGCCGAGAGCCGCGCTGAGTATGGGGATGAGATGATCGAACTGGCCATAGTCATTGTCGAGCAAGGCCTGAAACGCGCGATCGGCCAATTCTGTCGTATCGCCTTTGGCGACTTCCGCCAGCCGACCGAGATCGTTCACGGCTTCGTGGAAAATGTCGATCACCGTTCCGCTACTGTCGTCGCAGCGCGCGAAGATGGATGACGCCAGCGCCATAAAACCCCACATCAGGTCGAGCGCTTCTTTGGGATCGGTCTTGCCGACGTGATCCACGATAGCGCGTCGCTGCGTCTGCAGATCCTCGACGAGCCCCCGCCGGTTCTGCCAGTCGACGAAGCTGCGGGCGCGGGCGATCACTTTTAGGCGCTTGCGGATTTCGCGCGCAACCTCGGTCGGACTTTGCGCGCCGGCGAGTTCGAACCGCAATCGGCGTTTGACGGCGGCGTTCGTGTCGCCGATCTCGATCAGGAGCTCAGCAAGCCGCTCGACGCCGAGCGCTTCGAGGTTCTTCGCGGTAAGGGTCTTTTTCGGCGGCATCGCGACGTTCATACAGCGCCTTAGGGATTTCGGATATTGGCGCGAAGGCCGATCGTCGTGGGGCTTGCCGAGCCGATCGTCTGCGGCAGATGCATTTCGCGTAGAGGGCCGCGCGCCGGCCTGAAAGAGCAGCGATGACGCCACAAGCGGCTCGCTTGCCGCAACGCTTCCCGCCGACTTCTTTCCCCTGCCCGGCCCAAGAGCCGGGCATTCCGCGCGGAGCAAAGAAGTCATCGGGAAGCGTCCTTCGCCTTGCTGCGGCCCTTCGGGTGCGACGCGAGCTGCCCGTGGCTCGGGATCGCTGTCAGGCCGTGATCGGCGCGGCCTTCAAGCGAAAGTGCAACGCCATGGATATCGACATCACGCCCCTCCCCCACGACGGTCCAAACGAATCGCCCTCGTCATATCTCCTCGATGAACTCGCCCTGCACGGCTATCGCCCCTTCGACGACGAGCCGGATCCGCGTCCCCTCCCCTCTTCCGACTCTGTGTCAATGGCCCTCGAATCCGCCGTCGAATCGCTTTCAAGTCTCTTTCTCAACACCCGGCTCGAAGCCGACTTGCCCGACCTACTCTGGTCCTTCGTCAATCTCTTTCATCGCAAGGCGGATCGTATCGACCGCGCGCTCGACGATAACGAAACCGCGCAGCGTGGCGCGCAGGCTGAACAGGACGGCTCGGAAATTCGCTCCGTCGAATTGGAGCGATTGATCGCGCAAGGGCTGACGCTTACCGAGCGGCGCAACGCTTTTGAATTCTTCCGCGACCATCTCGCGGAGCTCTATGCCGTGGAAACCGGTTCGGCTTGGCGTCCACGCTGCGGATCAAAGGTCAATCACCGCGCGCTGACGGCTGCAATGATCGACAGCCGCGATTTCCTCAACGCCAAGAAACTCGCCGAGACGCATGTGCTCTTGCCGCGCGGACATCGGATCGCTTTCGCCGGCGGAGCCGAGTGCAACGATCATCGGCGGATTTGGGACGCTCTCGACAAGGTCCAGGCGAAGCATTCCGACATGGTCCTTCTCCATGGCGGCGGTTCCAAGGGCGCCGAGCGGATCGCATCCTGCTGGGCGGACAATCGCAAGGTTCCCCAGGTCGCGTTCAAGCCGGACTGGAGCCGTCACAAGAACGCCGCGCCCTTCAAACGCAATGACGTGATGCTCGAAACCTTGCCGATCGGCGTGATCGTCTTCCCCGGTTCCGGCATCGTTGAGAATCTCGCGGACAAGGCGCGCAAGATGGGAATTCCGGTGTGGCGTTTCGATAAAGTCAGCATGTGAACGTTGCGAGTTGGCCGCGGCCAACTCGCGAAATCGGGTCGGTGTCACGCTAGGCGTTAACCAATCGTTTACTCAAAATTCGTTGCTCAAGGCTCCGAATCATGTTCCTGATACGGAAGAAGAGCGATTTGCTGATCAAAATCGTATCACGGAATAAAATCGTGGCCACGCAGGCAGTCGAGACACCGCCAACATCAGACGCGCGAATTTCTGCGCATGCGCGTCTGTTGTCGGAGCAGCTTCAGGCGCTCGGATCGAGACTATTCCCTCCGGACAGTCATAAGCTGCTTCGCTCCTTTTCGTCAGGGGAAGCTGCGAAGCTGTTACATGTTTCGGACGGATATTTGCGGCAACTTTCTCTGGACGGAATTGGACCAGAGCCTGAGATCAGCCCATCCGGACGCCGGTCTTATACGCTTGCTCAAATTAACGAACTGCGTCGGCATATCGCAACGGTGAAGCCGCGCGACGCGCTGTCCGTCCTGCCCCACCGTCGCGGCGGCGAAAAGATGCAGACGATTGCCTGCGTCAACTTCAAGGGCGGCTCCGCCAAAACAACCACATGTCTCTATCTCGCCCAATATCTTGCTATGTCCGGATACCGGGTGCTTGCGGTTGATCTCGATCCTCAAGCGTCCCTGTCGGCGATGCTCGGCTTGCAACCAGAATTCGATCTCAAGGAAGGCGATACGATATATGGCGCCATCCGATATGACGGCGTCCGACGGCCGGTCCGAGATTGTGTTCGCAGGACCTATTTCGACGGACTTGACCTGATCCCGGGCAATTTGGAGCTCATGGAGTTTGAGCATGAAACGCCGCGCGCTTTGGCCCTCGGCTCGCGGCTGCCAGGCGGCATGTTCTTCGAACGGGTCGGCAATGCGCTCGCGGAGATTGAGGCCGATTACGACATCGTCGTTGTCGATTGTCCGCCGCAGCTTGGCTATCTGACGCTGGGCGCACTCTGCGCCGCAACCGCGCTTTTGATTACCATCCATCCGCAGATGGTCGATGTTGCGTCCATGTCGCAGTTCCTGCTCATGGCCTCAGACCTGCTGGCGGTAGTGCGAAAAGCCGGCGGCGACTTGAGACATGACTTCATTCGCTACGTCATCACCCGACATGAGCCGCATGACGGGCCGCAGTCGCAGGTTGTTGCGCTGCTGCGCAGCCTTTTTGGCGATGAGGTGCTGGCGGCTTCCGCATGGAAGTCGACAGCCATCGCGGACGCGGGACTTACGAAGCAATCACTGTACGAGCTCGAACGCGGTGCGATTGGGCGCGCGACCTATGACCGTGCGATCGAGTCCTTGGAAGCCGTAAACGGCGAAATTCTCGGACTCATTCTTCGAACATGGGGACGAATTCCATGACCCGTCGGAATATCTTGACGTCGCTACTCGAGAGCAAGTTGGCCGCGGCCAACTCGACCGAGCGGCCGAGCGCGGGAAGCAAAGATCGGGTCCTCGCCGGGCCGGTGAAGACGATGAGCCTCACGCTCGATCGGATGGCGGAAGAGTCCAGAACGCTACAAGAAGCGCTGGCGACCGGCACAGCGGTGGTCGAACTGGATCCAGAATCCGTCGACGTTTCTTTCATTAGAGACCGACTTTGTGCTGCTGACGATCCTGAATTTCAGACGCTCAAGGAGTCGCTTCGCTCTCACGGCCAAGAAGTGCCGATACTTGTGAGACCGCACCCGTCCCGAAGCGGAGCCTATCAAGCTGCATACGGACACAGGCGTCTAAAGGCTGCGCAAGACCTCGGTATCAAGATTAAGGCTGTTGTGCGTAATCTCGATGATCGACAGCTTATCATTGCTCAAGGCATTGAAAATTCCGCGCGGAGAGATCTGTCTTTCATCGAGCGGGCCATTTTTGCAAAATCCCTTGAGGACAGCGGGCATGACCGCAGCGTCATTATGGCCGCTCTCTCGACGGATAAAACCGAGCTCTCGAAGTTGATCACTGTCGCTCGCGCGCTGCCTGACGCAATTGTTCGAGCGATCGGGCCGGCGCCGAAGGCGGGCCGGCGGCGTTGGTTGCAGTTCGCCGAACTTTTGCGGGCGCGAAAGACACTTGCTCGTGTCGAGAATGTCCTTTCCGACACCAACTTGCCGGCGGACACCGACGTTCGATTTCTTAAGGCATTTGCGGCGGCTATGGAAAAGGCGTCAAGGACCGAGCGCAACGAGGTTTGGAAACGGCCGGATGGTGCGGCTTTGGCGCGAATTAGCCGCGAGCCCAAAGCGACCGTACTTCGTTTCGACGACAAAGTTGAACCCGATTTTGGTGCGTTTGTCGTCGAACGCCTAAGCGAGCTTTACGAGGAATTCCGCACACGTCGTGCGTAGCGGATCGTTGCGTAAGAAATCTGGAAAGAGAAGGAACTAGCGAAAGAAAAAGGCCCCCGAAACGTCTCCGCCCGGAAGCCCTTCTCAATGTGTAGCAGCTGAGAGAATCACACTTCCGCGAATCGCTGTCAAGAGTCGGCGCCGTTTCGGCGAGCAGATTTCTTTTGCCTGAACGAGGCAAAGGATCATGCGCACATATTCAACGACGCCCTTTGGGCGGCGACCGTTGTCGCTCGCCATGGTGGCGGCGCAGGCGGCGACGCGAGACTTCGCGGCAAACCCCGACGCGTCCGAGACCGTCGTCCATAAGTGGCGGCTGTTTCGCGCGCTCACCGAAGCCAAGGGGCCGCTTGGCGTCACAGACCGGGCACTGTCGGTCTTGCACGCCTTGCTCAGCTTCCACCAGGAAACGGCGCTGACGCTTCCAGAGGCCGAAGGCGGGGAGGGCGAGGGGAACGATTCGCCATCGCCCGGGATCGTCGTGTTTCCGTCGAACCGCGAGCTCTCGATCCGCGCTCATGGTATGGCGCCGGCGACGCTGCGCCGACATCTCGCGTCGCTCGTCGAAGCGGGGCTCGTCATCCGGCGCGACTCGCCGAACGGCAAACGTTTCGCCAGGAGAGGGCAGGGCGGCGAAATTGCGGAAGCCTTCGGCTTCGATCTGACGCCCTTGATCGCGCGCGCGGCCGAGATCGAAAACCTCGCCGAGGAAGTGCGCATTGAGAACCGCGCGATTGCGCTCTTGCGCGAGAAGATCACGCTGGTTCGTCGCGACATCGTCAAGATGATCGAGACCGGCATGGAGGAGGGGGTTTGCTTCGCGCCGCTGGCGATCGACGGGCAGGAGGTCGGCGACTGGGAAGGCCTTTATGGGTGCTACCAGACGCTCTCCGGGCGCTATTCGCGCAGCCTCGGGCGGACTGAATTGGAGGCTTTGGCGGGCGATCTCGGGGCCTTTGCTTTCGAAATCCAGAATCTATTGGAAAGACACGTAAAACGGCAAAAAAGAAACTCCAATGAGTCTCAAAATGAGCGCCACATACAGAATCAAATCACAAACATTCCTGATCTTGAACCTGACCTTCAAGAAGGTAGGGCCGAAACGTCCAGCCCAATGCCAAGAGAGGCGAATGCCGATAGGGGAGGGGATCAAGAAACGGAGGCTCCCAGTGCAGGTCTCGGCGAACGGCAAGCAGCACCATCGCGAACCTATCCGCTGGGCATGGTGCTGCAAGCCTGTCCCGATATCGTCGATTACGGCAAGAGCGGCGAGATTACCTGCTGGAGGGATCTCACTGACGCCGCGGCGATCGTGCGCTCGGCGCTGGGCGTCTCGCCCGACGCCTGGAAACAGGCGCTCGACGTTTTAGGCGAGCATGACGCCTCGATCGTCATCGCCGCGATTCTGCAGCGGGGCGCGGAAATCAAATGCGCCGGCGGCTATCTGCGCGTCTTGACCGGAAAAGCGCGGGAAGGGGAATTCTCACTGGGGCCGGTTTTGATGGCGTTGCTGCGCGGCAAGGCGGCGAAGGCGGCGCGTGAGCGGCGGCAAGCGGGATGATCGAAGATTTCGGCGCGGCTTTCCATCCCGTGGATTTGGCGATTATCGTTGCCGATCAAAGGAGCGCGGACGCGATGACCGACACGACGACCCAACTCGCTATCCTTTCCGACGCGCTGATCAAAATCATCGAGTTTGGCCCATTGGCGGCGGAGGGTCAGGCGCCGCCTGCCGATCTCTTGATCCGGGCGGGCGACATCGCCGCGCAGGCGCTGACCGCCGCGGCGACCTATGGTCAATTGCCGCCATTCTCGGAATCGGAACGCTTGGATATTCAGTCGAGCGCCGACAGCGAATGAAGCTGCGGGCGGCCGTGCGCGTCAATTTCGAGATAGAGGTTGACCGGTGCGTTCCATCGGAGCGGCTGCCTGCGCCTTGAGGAAGGAGAGCGTCGCCGCAACGAGGGCTCAGCTTGAGAGGGGATGCGCTTTGGCGAAGCGGACGGCGGCCTCGAAAGCTTCACGCGGTAAATCAGGGTTCTCGGCGGCGATCTCGTCGAGACTGTCGCCGTGCGACAACCGCGCTTCAACGGCGTGCGCCGTGATGCGCGTGCCCTTGATAACCGGCGCGCCGCCCTTGATTCCCGGGACGCTTTCGATCCAGGCATCGCGCGCGTAGACGTCGTCCCACGCCCGATTTTCTAAGCGAACCAGCCCCATAGTTGTCTTCGTGCGTTGTGTCATGCGGCTTTGTCGGGCCGGCTCGAACGCCGGCGGGTCAGGGTCTTCGCAAGACCCGCCTCCTTGATCACCAAGGCCGGATCGCGCGCAAGAATTCGCACCAACATTCCGGCGGCGCCCGACGGGGACCGCTCTCCGCGTTCCCATTTGCGCACCGTCCCCAGAGACGCGCCGGTGACCTTTGCAAATTCTTCCTGCGTCAGACCCGCCTTGAGACGCGTTTCCGCAATGAACGTGCGATCGACCTTGACACGATGCGCCCTCGCGCCAGAGCTTTTACGTCCTTTGGCATAGGCCAGAGCATCTTCGAGGCCTGCGATCAGCTTACCGAAATCCTTGCCGTCCATATCGCTACCTCCCGAACTGAGCGCGAATTGCCGTGGTGAGCGCCGTCGCCGCTTTGCGTTGCCTGGAGTCGAGATCACCCTGGACATTCTTGGCGTAGACCGCGATGAGGAACACCGGCATGTCTGCGTCGTGGAAAAAGGTGATGAGCCGCCCTCCGCCCCGTTTTCCCCGGCCTTTCAGCGGAATGCGAACTTTTCGCAGGCCGCCTGTGCCCGAAATCACGTCTCCAGCTTGAGGATCGGCGGCGATCATGTTGACCACTTCGATCCTTTCGGCTTCGTCCATGAGTTGTGCCGCGTCGGCCAGATAGGGCGCCGTCTCGACAACGGTGATCAGCGACGCGCTTTTCATCGGCACAATATACCCCAAAGGGGTATTTACACAAGCGCCGCGCCGGTCACATCGCGTTCGCCCCGCAGCGAAGGCCGACGCGTTCGGCCTTTGTTAAAGCCCAGCCGCTTTGGTGAGATTGACCTTGAAGCGATCGCGTTGGCGTTGATAACGCCGGGTCATTTCCGGCGAGGCGTGGCCGAGATGCTTTTGCACATGCGCCTCTTCGATCTGGGCGGAGGAGGCAAGCCCGGCGCGCAGCGAATGGCCGGCGAAGGCGAGACGTCGTTCGCCCTCGGTGAGATCGCCGCGAATGCCGGCGGCGAGCGCGGTTTTCTGGACCAGCCGGGCGACATGTTTGTCGGTGAGGCGGTCGGGCGACACGCCGCCGTTCTTGCGGGCGATCGGGCGGAAGAGGGGGCCATGGCTGATCCGGCCGAGACGCATCCAGGTCTCGAGCAGGGCGACGGGGCAGGTTTCGGGACGCGCGCCGCGGCCGATTTCGACCTCGCGCCAGCCGGTCTTGCCATTAAGGGTGAGCAATAGCCCGCCATCATTGTTGCTAGCGCTCGAAACATCGGCGGAGTCTCTGCTGGCGCTGGATAGATCCGCGCCAGAGGGAAAAATCTCGATCCAGCCGGTCCCGTCTTCGCTCTGATCGGGGCCGCAATCGAGACCGACGATTTCCGAGCGCCGCAGGCCGCCGGCGAAGCCGATGGCTAGAATGGCGCGGTCGCGCAGCCCGCGTAGGTCCATCTCGAGCGTCGCCAGCATGGCGAGGAGCTCGTCGGCGAAGATCGCCTCTTTTTGGGTTGGCGGGCGGCCATGGGTGCGGCGAATGCCGGCGAGCACCGTCGAAATATGCCTCTCACTCGTATCGAGCGGTTCGCCGCGCTGGCGGTAATGCCAGCAGATGCCGGCGAGCCGACGCTCCAAAGTAGCCACCGAAACCGGCTCGCGACCTCGCTCGGCCTCCATACAGGCGGCGAGATAGAGCCCGACGGTTTGCGGGTCCGGGGGCAGGGGGTCGAGGCCTTGCCGGCGCAGCCAGGCGGCAAACTGCCGCCAGTCAGCGTCATAGGCGCGCTTGGTGTTGTCGGAGCGGGCGTTGCGGGCGTAATCACGCGCCATTTCGGAAAGCGCGGCGAGATGGGGCGCTGAGGCTCGATCAATGAGCGCCGCGCCGCCGTCGTCCAGTTCGTCGTCCCTATTGGCCATCGCGTGCTCATTTTGGCGTTTGTGGGGGGCCTACTTGTCAATTCGGGCGCAAAAATCCGACGCCTCTCCAGGCTGGGGGAGGGTGTTTTCGGTCGCTGTCCCCGGAAATCCGGGCCTTTCGAATCATGTCCGATAAGCCCACATTATCGGACATAGAGAAGAGACGACAAGCAGGGCGGATGTTGCGCAAGTTTTAACGATAAAGCGCCGCCACGACTTGCCGCCGGAGTCGTTGCCGGCTTACGATTCTTGCATGCTGGAATTTGATTCGAACGCATTTCTTGACGCTCGATCTTCGCCGCGCGTGACGATGAAAAGGCGCGCGCCAACCCGCCGCGAGAACGCGGCAGACACACAGAAATCCATAGAAATCCGCCCGTTTCCGCATTGGGCGAAAGTCAGCGCCGGCGCTCAAAACGACGCGTCTGACGCGCAGTTTTTTGCCGGCGCCGGGCTCGCGCTCCTCGACAACATTTTGCGTTCCGGCGCCGATGTTTCGAGCGGCGGCAGAGACTCCGCCGATGTTTCGCGCGCCGGCAAAAACTTCGGCGGCGAACCTTGTTTCGTCGGCGTCTTGCGTCAGCGCCTCGCGCTGAAAGCCGCGGCGACCTGCGCGCGTCTCGCGCGGCTGCGCGAGGACGAAGCGGCGTTGCGCGACGCCGAACATCTTTCCGGCGCCGGCGTCGAGACCAGCCCCGCCGGACGCGTTCATCGCCTGTTTCGACTCTTCGCGTCGCGCGCCGTGAAATTTGACGCGCAGACTTTGTCGGCGGCCGCCGAACAGATCGGGGCGCAAGGCGCCATGGAGGCGCACGGGCTCGCCGACGCCTTGCAAGAAATCGCGACAAGCGCCAATGATCCGCTCGCCGCGGCGGTGAGCGTGAGCGCAGAGGCTGTGCATCATCTCGCGGCCGTCCCCGCAGTCGATGCGGAAATCTTCGCGCTCTGGCTCGCCGACGTCGCTTTGGCGCAAAAGCTCGGCTGGCAGGCGCCGATGCCGCTGCTGGCCACGGTGATTGCTCGCCCCGCCTTGCGCCGCGGTCCGAACGGCCGCCGACCGCGCCCGGCCGATCGCGACTGGTCGAACCCGCTGGCGAGCGCATACGCGCTTGCGGGGCACGAAGCGGTCGACCTTGCCCTAATCCTGTCGCGCCAGGCAAAAAGACTGTTCGATGCCGCGCCTAAACTGCGCGCCAAGAGCGCGGCGCGCGTGATCGAAATGCTGCTCGATGACGACTGCGTTTCCGCGGCGCGCGTGGCGAAGAGGGCGAAGCTCTCCGACCGCAGCGCGCGACGGTTGTTTGATCGGCTGACTGAACTGGGGGCTGTGCGTGAACTGTCGGGTCGACCGAACTTCCGGCTCTATGGGCTGTAGCATTTTCGACCGACGCAGGGACAGGATCGCATGAAGTACACGCCACAAGACACAATGTGAGGCGCGGATCATGGGCCGTCCGAAAAAACGGGAATTATACGACGACTTCGATCCCGTTCTAACTGATCTGCCGGAAGCTGCGCGCTGGCGGGAATGGATGGGGCGGGTTGAAGCAGTGATTTTCGCCGCGCGAAACCCCGTGCCGCGCGATGCGCTTGCAAGACTAGTCGGTTCATCCTGCAATCTCGACGACCTCATCGCTGACATCCGCGACGATTTGCGCGCGAGACCCTATGAGCTTGTTTTTGTCGCGGGCGGCTATCAGCTGGCTACCCGCCCGCGTTTCGCGCCAGCGATCCGGGCGGCGAGTGGCGAGGATTTGCGCTCTGCGGGCGCGCCCGAATTGACGCCAATAGAGCTTCTGGCCGTGACGGCCATCGCTTATCTGCAACCCGCGACCCGCAGCGACGTTTCCCGACTTGCCGGCCGGGAGATCAGCCGCGACGTGATCGGCGCGCTCAAGCGTCATGGGCTGATCGACGGCGCGCTTCGCGCGCCAGAACCCGGCGCGCCTTTCGCCTATGTGACGACGCGGAAGTTTCTGGAGGTGTTTGGGCTCGCCTCCTTGCGCCATCTCCCCGATATCGAGCGACTCGAGGACGAGGGGCTGCTGCAACGGCCTCAGTCGGACATTGATCTCGACGGGGCAATGAGCATTTTGCGAGAGAACGACCCACTCTTCGTCGACGCCATGGAGCTAGGCGAGGTCGATGAGGGGTGAAATTCGCACCATGCGCGGCGGCTATGGCCGATATCGTCCCGGTTTCTTGCGGACAATCGGGGACCTTGCGCGCTTTGAGGTCGAAGCGCCTTTGCGCTGCGTGTTAGGCAGAGGGATGAAATCCGCAAAAACTCCGCGCTCCTGGATGCCGCGATCACTGACATCCTTGCTGACGCCGCATGGCGTCTTGCGCCTGCAGCCGGGCGAGTCGGAGGCTCCCCTCGACGAAGCGGTTGCGGAGCGCCTTGAAGAGCGTTTCGCCCGGGGGCCGGGACACGGCCTTTTGCAATTGGGGTTGAGCGAGACTGGAACTCTCCTGCCGCCGGCGCTGGCCTTTTGGCGCAGCTTCGCCATGCGCTTTGTCGCGGCGCTCTGTTCCCGCACGGAGGCGATAGCGGTTCCTCCGCCGTCATTGAATGAGCTGGGAGTGCTGATCGACGCCGCGCCGCCGATGCCGGGCGGCGAATATTTGCGCCCCGAAGTCCTGCTTCAGTTCTGGCGGGCCTTGCAGGAAGCGCTTCAAGGAGAGCTTTCCGCCAGCGGCGGGTCGCTACAGGAGTTTCTCAAGAGCCGCGACAGCCGCTGGCGGTTGGTCGGGCGCGTGCACTTCAATCTCGCCGAAAATCGGCGCGACCCAGACTTCCCTTTCGCCTTCATGGCGACCTACGTCGCATCGCTCGCCGAACACGGCGCCTTGCGCCATTCACCGCTCGGCCAAGCGCTGCATGACTACGCCGGCGACAAGAAAAAACTGCTCGACCTGCTCGAGCCGGTCAGCCGTGCCGCGGATCGCCTCGATTGGCTGAAGGAGATCGTCGACGCCGGCGAGATCTTCCATCCCTTGCGTTGGACGCCCAAGGACGCCGTGCGCTTCCTCAAAGACATCGAGGCGATGGAGCAGGCCGGGCTCATCGTGCGCATGCCGGCGAGCTGGCGCATGAATCGTCCGAGCCGTCCAAGCGTGGAGGCGACGGTCGGCTCCGCAACCCCTTCGATGGCCGGCGTCGCCGCGCTGCTCGACTTCGACCTGCGCGTTAGCCTCGACGGCGAGGCCCTTACCGCCGAGGAAATCGAAGAGTTGTTGCGGACGACCGAGGGTCTCGCGCTGCTGCGGGGCAAATGGGTCGAGATCGACAGCGAGCGCCTGAAGGCGACCCTCGATCAATTCAAGGCGGTGGAGCGTCTTGCACGCAAGGAGGGCCTTCCCTTCGCCGAGGCGATGCGGCTGCTCGCCGGCGCCGATCTGGGCGCGGCGAGTCGTCCTGCGGGCGACGGCAAATGCGTTCGCGTCGAGGCGGGGCCTTGGCTCGCCACGACGCTGGAAGGGTGCCGGAATCCGCAGGCGCTGGCCGAGGCCGACCCTGGCGCGGCGCTGAAGGCGGAGCTGCGGCCCTACCAAAAAATCGGAGTGCGCTGGCTCGACTTCCTAACCCGGCTTCGGCTCGGCGCCTGCCTTGCCGACGACATGGGGCTCGGCAAGACGATCCAGGTGCTTGCGCTATTGTTGACGCTGCAAAGGCGGGCGCCGGGCGGCGCTCCGAGCCTCCTCGTGGCCCCGGCGTCGTTGCTCGCCAACTGGGCGTCGGAAGCGGCGCGGTTTGCCCCGAGTTTGCGGGTCATGATTGCGCATCCCGCCTTCGCTCCCCCCGCAATATTGAAAGCGGCTGCCCCCGAGCACTTTACGGCCTCTGATCTCGTCGTGACGAGCTATGGTTCGCTGCTGCGGATCGACGCTCTCACCAAGATGTCTTGGCGGCTCGTCGTTCTGGACGAGGCGCAGGCGATCAAGAACCCCAACGCCAAACAGACGCGGGCGGTGAAAGCGCTGCAAGGCGAGAGCCGCATCGCCCTGACCGGCACGCCGATCGAGAACAATCTGCGCGACCTCTGGTCGATCTTCGACTTCATCAACCCGGGGCTGATGGGATCGTCGAAGGCTTTCGCCGATTTCGTCAAGCGCCT
>VGEB01000060.1 GCA_016869435.1 Alphaproteobacteria bacterium
CAGATCAAAGGAATAGCCGCGAGACATGCTGCGCCTCCCAAATCAGAGCCATACGCAGACTCCCGCATTCCCAGCCCGATGGGAATCCCAAAACCAGACCGATTCACATCAACTGGGGAGCGCTCTAGAACATGCCGCAGCCATAAGAGCAGGCCTTTGGCAACAGACATGCCGTCGCGCTTCTTAAGCGAATACGCCACTTCCAAGGGAGAACGTACGGGAATCACCACATGTGGAGTAATGCCCATTTCGCCGAAAACGCTCGTCCAGAACGGCATGAATCGGCATGCTCGCGGATCCTTCACAACCGCTAAAGAGGCATCTGGATATTCCGAGTTGAAAATATTCTTGGCGCGACGTTTGAACGCCTCGCTTACGGGAGTGGAATACCAGTCCGGATTGAATCTGCGCCAGTCATGCCAATAAGAGCCGGCGGAATCCAACAATTCATCGTGAAATTGCATCAATGCGGCGGATTCGAAATACCCGCGTTCATTACCGGAGTTGGCAAACAACACATGCTTAGGAAGCTGGCAGCCGAGTTTCGACAGCACGCCTGCGACAGCGCTTGTTCCGCTTCGATGCATGCCCAAAACCATTATGAGAGCAGGCCCGTTGATCCCATCCATGCGCGCGCTATCCGCGTTGCTTGGATTTGCGAGATTTTTTTTGGGGGACCCGTTTGTTTTTCGTGAACCAGACGAATGAATGCGGACGGCCATACAATTCTCCACGGCACACCTTGAGCCGGTTCCTTGAAAACCCGCCAAACAATTGTTCAACGACGACAAATCGAGCGGGGCCTAGTCTTCGCTGCACTATAGAATCAAATTATGGCCCCTGTCTGCCTTATCGTCGCGAGAGTTCAGCGACTCGGCGCAACCAGCCGTTCGATCCCAGGATGTCACGGCGCAATTTTCCGCGGAACGATAATGACGGGCGCTGCGCTTCTCCTAGAGCAGGTTCCGAAAAAGTTGACAGACTTTTTCGATGAGAACCTGCTCCAACGTTTTGATTTTGAGCGATTCCTTATCGATCACATGACTCCATGTGATCGGGAAGCGCTCTAGGAGCGGCGACCGTTTTGGCTATGCAAATGAATACGTAGAGTTCCTGTTCAACGCCGCGCGCCGCGAGCGGCATCATGTCGCCATCGAGAATGAGGTCGTTCGTAACGACATCCATCTTCAACAGCAGCGCCTCGCCAAAATTAGGCTCTCAAATCGTCAGCGTTACTTTGCCGGAGAAAGCGAAAGAGATCGAAATGCGACGCCGAGCGTTCGCTGGTCCTGGCTGACGCCCAGATCACGCGGACAAATCGCCTTTGGCATCAAGAAGGTCACGAGCCAATCGCCGGACTGGAGAAGCACCGTTTCGATTCGCGTCGACTGGACCCCGGCGTTGAGGACGGGCCAAAAGGCGACGAACACGCCATTAATGAATACGTAGAGTTCCTGTTCAACGCCGCGCGCCGCGAGCGGTATCACGTCGACCTTGAGAATGAGGTCGTTCTTGATGAAATCCATCTTGAACCGGAGCTTCGCTATATGTCCGGTCCATGTGTGTTGCTTGTCATTATTGTCGTGCAGCCATCCGTCGCCCGCCCAAAGTCGATAGTCGCCCAACGATCCGAACTGCACGGAAAAAGGAATGCCTGACATGGATTTTCGACCCTCGTTTGCGTGGGACGACTATGGCGCGCCTGTTCTTGAAATGATTTGTGAAACCAAACCCTGGCAACATGTTAGCCTACAGCCGGTGAAGTTGTCGAGGACGACCCGCAGAAAAAAACAACTTGTGGCGCAGAATCCGGCAATCGGCTGAAATTGGCGCGCCACGCATCGCCAAATTCAAAGGCAAGGATGACGCGCTGCGCCTATCTCGCGCATGCAGGCGCGAATCGACTCCATCCGCCCGCGAATTCCGTCCGGCCGAAGCAGTCGTCGCGACCGTTCCAATGCGCAAGGCGACCCGCAGACATGTCGATGCGGGCAATGGTAAGCGAATGTTCACTCGCCGCCGGCGCGACGGCGGCGAGGGGTTTTTGCCGACGAAATTTGTCCACAAAGAATCGGCCGACCGCGCCTGAACATCGCCAGGCGAACGCCGGCCGCGCCACCGGACGGCGGTAAAGCGAATCAAAAACCCCCGGCTCGCGCCGGGGGTTTTTCAACTTTCGGATACCGGCCCATGGGCCGGCTTCATTGACCGGTTCGCCGTCAGAACAGCGGCGAAAGGAGGCTACCGCCGAAGCGATAGGTCAGACCGCCGGAGATGACGATCGGATTGATCGGCAGCGACACTTTGACCGGGATGTAGATCGCTCCCAGCGCGGGCGCTCCCGGCACGAAAGCCGCCACCGTGGAGTGAACCATCGGGTGCAGACCCATGTATTTGAAGTCGACGTTCACGCCCCAATGGTCGTTGAGCATATAGTCGAAGCCGGCCTGCGCGACCGCGCCCCAGGAAGGAGCGACCGTGGCGTATTGGAATGTGCTGAGCACTCCCGCAATGCCCAGACCGGCAAGCGTCGAACCCGCCCCCATCGGGATCCCCCAAACGTCGTTGTTGACGCGGGTGTTCCAGAAGGTCGTGAAGTTTACGCCGACGCCGATATAAGGCTGGAACTGGCCGAAGTTGGTGAAGTGGTATTGCGCCATGATCGACGGCGGGAACAGCCAGGCGCGGGCGAAGTCGCTGGCGATCGTGCCGGTGCCCTGGATGTGATGCGGCGTGACGCAGCAGATCGCTTCGATCGCCCAGTTCTTGGTGAGGAAATAGGCGGCGTCAAGCATCGGGATGATCGCCGTCGACGTATTCGTGCTTGCGCCGACGATCTGGCCATTGCCGCCCGTGAGGCCCGAGAGCGCGCCAATCGAGCCCAAGCCAGGATATCCGGAGCCCTGGTCGTAGACCCGGCCATGGCCGTCCAGCGGAATGACGCCGGCGACCTTCAGGCGGACCTGAAACGGCTGATAGCTGTCGACGAAGGCCGGCGGCGGTCCCTTGACCGACGGCAGCGCGCCGGCGGCGCTCGACGGCGCGATCGCCGCGAAGGGATCGAAGTGCCAGTTCACGCCGGCGCGAACCGTGTGAATGCGGGTCGGCGAGTTCTGCGTCCCGGCGAACAGCGGCATTGTAGGGCCGAGGGCCCCCCCGAGGATCGCCGGAACGCCGCCGTTAAGCGGCACTGAATTCGCGCGCGTATTGCCGAGATCGACATAGAGATATTCGGCCTTGAGCGACCATGACGGGAACATGGAAGGCGACCATTCGAGGCCGCCGCCCGCCGCCCAGCCGACTTTGGTGTTGTCGTAATAGCCGTGGCCGAGCGCGCCTCCGCCGACGAGCCCTGCGCCCACGAAGGTGTAATTGTCGGCGAACCCGACATTGTGGACGACCTGGCCATAGGCGAAGCCGCCCGTGCCGTAAACCATCAGATTGGGCATGGAAGGCAGCGTCAAGCCGACCCGGCCGCGCACCGTGCCGAACCAATCGACCTTTTTCGTCGAATTTACCGACTGCAAATGGGGTCCTATGGGCAACGCTTGGGCGATTCCGACCGCGGCGTTGCCGTGGGACCCAATATCGGCGGCCTGGATGTCCGTCTCGAAGCCAATGACGAGCCAGGGATTGAACTGATAGTTGTAGCCAAGCTGGCCGCCGCCCACGACGCCCTGCAGATTCTGTCCGGTCGTCCAGGCTGAACCGAACGGCACAACAGCGAGGGCGCCCGGGCTGATATAGCTGAGGCCGCCGGTCTCCTGCGAGCTGGCGCCGAAGGCATAGCCGATGTTGACGCCGCCGTAGAGACCTGTCCAGGTGAACGCCGGAGGCGGCGGCGGCGGCGGAGCCTTATAGCGGGGCAGATCGGCGGCGCTGGCCGCGCCGGCGCCCGTGACCAAAAGCGCGGCGATCGCAGCGCGGTTAAAATTTTTCATGGGAACCCCCGGATTAAATTCTGCGGTGGACGGTCGACGACAATGGCGCCGAAGTCCCTGTCACGTTGCTATAAAATTTTGGTAATGCAACTGCGGCTGACGCAAAATTGGGCTGTGGCGTGCGTATTCTTTGCAGTTGTGGCTCTAGGGCAACAATCCCTGTAAGTCATGTGAGATAGCCGGCGCGGCGTTGCTGCAGCCGCTGCCATGCAGCGTGCCAGAGGTTTGACCTTAGGCAATCGCACGGCTTGCCGGGCCAGACGCTGCGCAGTAATCCTTCCGCCGCCGCAACGCGGCAAAGACCGTCGAAGCGCGCGGTGATTTCATTCAAAGCGAGGATAAGTGAGCGCGTCTGAACCCGCCGTCACGCCGGAGCTAGCCGCCGCCCACGGCCTCAAGCCTGATGAATATGAGCGTATCCTGAGCCTCATCGGCCGCCGGCCGAGCTTCACCGAGCTCGGCATTTTCTCAGCCATGTGGAACGAGCACTGCTCTTATAAGTCGTCGCGCATCCATTTGCGCAAACTGCCGACAAAGGCGCCATGGGTGATTTGCGGTCCTGGCGAAAACGCCGGCGTGATCGACATCGGCGATGGCGACGCCTGCGTCTTCAAGATGGAGAGCCATAACCACCCCTCATTCATTGAACCCTATCAAGGGGCGGCGACGGGCGTGGGCGGCATCCTGCGCGACGTGTTCACGATGGGCGCGCGGCCGATCGCCTGCCTGAACCTCCTGCGCTTCGGCCGTCCGGCGCATCCGAAGACGCGCCGACTCGTCGCGGGCGTCGTCGCCGGAATCGGCGGCTATGGCAATAGTTTCGGCGTGCCGACGGTCGGCGGTTCGACCGAGTTCGACGCCTCCTATGACGGCAACATCCTCGTCAACGCCATGGCGGTGGGCTTGGCGCGCGCCGATTCGATTTTCTACTCGGCCGCCGCCGGGGTGGGAAATCCGATCGTCTACCTGGGCTCCAAGACGGGGCGCGACGGGATTCACGGGGCGACGATGGCTTCGGCGTCCTTCGAGGAGGACGCCGAGGAAAAACGTCCCACCGTCCAGGTCGGCGACCCTTTTTCCGAAAAGCTGCTGCTTGAGGCCTGCCTGGAGCTTATGGCGTCGGGCGCGGTCATCGCCATTCAGGACATGGGCGCCGCCGGTCTCACCTCCTCGGCGGTCGAGATGGGCGCCAAGGGCGATCTCGGCATTGAACTCGACCTCGACGCCGTGCCCTGCCGCGAAGTCGGCATGAGCGCCTATGAGATGATGCTCTCCGAGAGCCAGGAGCGCATGCTCATGGTCTTAAAGCCCGAACTCGAAGAGCGGGCCGAGGCGATCTTCAGGAAGTGGGGACTGGATTTCGCGATCGTCGGCAAGACCACCGACACGTTGCGCTTCGTCGTCAAGCACAAGGGCGAAGTGAAGGCCGACCTGCCGATCAAGGAACTGGGCGACCAGGCGCCGGTTTACGATCGGCCCTGGACGCCGACGCCCAAACAGCGGGCGCTCGACCCGGCGTCGATCGAGGCGCCGCTGTCGGATCGCGAGGCGTTGCTGAAACTCCTCGCCACGCCAAACCTGTGCGCCAAGCGCTGGGTCTGGGAGCAGTACGATCACCTCATTCTCGGCAATAGCGTGCGCGCGCCAGGGGGCGACGCCGCCGTAGTCAGAGTCAAGGAGGGGCCGAAGGGCCTCGCGCTTACGACCGACGTGACCGCGCGCTATTGCGCCGCCGACCCTTACGAAGGCGGCAAGCAGGCGGTCGCGGAAAGCTGGCGTAATCTCACCGCGCGCGGCGCGACGCCGCTGGCGCTCACCGACAATCTCAATTTCGGCAATCCGGAAAGGCCGGAATATATGGGCCAGTTCGTCGGCTGCCTGCAGGGGATCGGCGAAGCCGTGCGAGCGCTCGATTTCCCGATCGTTTCAGGCAATGTTTCGCTTTACAACGAGACGCAGGGCGCCGGCATTCTGCCGACCCCGGCCATCGGCGGCGTCGGGGTCATCGCCGACGTCGCCAAGGCGGCGCAGACCGGCTTCGGGCGAGAAGGCGACGCAATCCTGCTTATCGGCGAGACCTCAGGCTGGCTTGGCCAGTCGGCCTATGCGCATGATCTTTGCGGCCGGACCGACGGCGCGCCGCCGCCGGTCGATCTCGCCGCCGAGCGCCGGAACGGCGACTTCGTGCGCGAACTGATTCTTTCCGGCCGCGCCACGGCGGCGCACGACCTCTCCGACGGCGGCCTCGCCGTCGCGCTGGCCGAAATGGCGCTCGCCGGTAACATTGGCGCCGAAATCACGGCGCTGCCCGCGGGCCTTCAGCGCGCGGCCCTGTTCGGTGAAGATCAGGCGCGATATTTGATTGCGACCAGTGAGACGCTGCTTGCAACCGCCTTGGCCATGGAAGCGCGGATACCCGTGCTGTCTATAGGCCGCGTCGGGGGCGACGCCTTGATCCTGCCGGGCGAGGCGCCGATATTGCTCGCCGAGCTGCGAAAGGCGCATGAAACGCCGCTGCCGGCCTTCATGGCCGGCGAAGACAATGCGTTTTCGGGCGCTTTCCCGACACAGGTGTCATAAAATGCCCATGCCCGCCGCTGAAATCGAGCGACTCATCAAGGCAGCCATCCCCGACGCGCAGGTGGAGCTGACCGCGCTCGTCAACGATGATGATCATTGGGCGGCGACGGTCGTCTCCGAGCGCTTCCGCGGACTCACGCGCGTCAAGCAGCATCAGATGGTCAATGCCGCCTTCGGCGACCGTCTCGGCGGCGAGCTGCATGCGTTGCAGCTGACGACGCGGGCGCCGTAAATTCTTCTCACCGGCGCCTTGAACGCCGCAACAAAGGCTAATGAAAATGTCCGACGACACAAACGCCCGCATCAAGAACGAAATCGAATCGAGCGACGTCGTGCTCTTCATGAAGGGCACGCCGCAGGCCCCGCAGTGCGGTTTCTCCATGCAGGTGGTGCAGATCCTCAATCACCTCGGGGTGCCTTATAAAGCGATCAACGTGCTCGCCGATGGGGCGATCCGCGAAGGCATCAAGGCCTATTCGAACTGGCCGACGATCCCGCAGCTTTACGTGAAGAACGAATTCATCGGCGGCTGCGACATCGCCAAGGAAATGTTCCAGAGCGGCGAGCTTGTCGCCTTGTTCGACAAGGAAGGCGTGCCTCACGCGCAATCTGGCAAAGCGTAAGCCTTATCACCGTCTTTTAATGGTTGATGCGCGTCGCTCGTTGAGCGGCGCGCATTTGTTTTTTCGATCGATCGTCGTCGCGCCACCACTGCTGCGGCGCACAACAGCCCGCGGAGGGGCGAAATATCCTACACTTTTTTATGACAAAGAGATGAAGGACTCTCTTCTCCACAGAGGCGTCACGAGCATCCCGCCCGTGAGCGCGCGTTTGGGATGGAGAATACGATGTCTTGCAAACTCGTCTTTGCCGCTGCGGCGGTCGGGGTGGCGCTTTCGACCGGATCGGCCTTCGCCTATGAGCGGCACTATAATTTTGGCCAGGTTTGGGGCGACGCGGTGCGCGAGCACAGGCGCGATGAAGCATTGAGCGCAACCCCGCGCGATGTCATGCGGCGCTATCCGCATCAGCTGACCAACGAAGAGCCGCATGATCCGAGCGGCCGGATCATTCTCGAAGGCGCACAGTAGCCGCCACTGTCAAGAAGAAGCTCCGGTGAGATGGCGATGGACCAGCCGGAGCTTCTTTTTTTGCGCGTGTGGCGCCAGCAACGGCGCGAATCGACTCTCCGAGAAAATAAATTTTCTCTGCAGCGCAATACAGCGGAATGGACGCAGAGTCTCTCGACGGCGCCGAGCGTTAGCGCAGCCGGCAAGCCCATAGATTAAAGCTATAGATTCGCAACGTGGCCGGTTTGATTTCATTCCGCGCCTGCGGCACTGTCGGATGTGGCCAACCCGCGCCTGCAAAATTTCCTTGCCGGAACCCGCGCCTTCCGTAAGGGCGACCGAGAATCGTGAGTTTCGTTCCCATCGCCGTTACGCAGGGCGACCCCGCAGGCATTGGGCCGGAGCTCGCGCTCATGGCCTATGCCACGCGTTGCTCGCATGATCTGCCGCCCTTCTTCCTGCTCAGCGATCCGGCCTTTGTCGCGCGCATCGCGGCCAATCTGGCGCTTGAGATCCAGATCGAAAGCACGACGACGGCGCGTGCGCGCGACGTGTTCTTCCGCGCGCTTCCGGTCGTTTACGCCGGGCGCCCTGTCGCCAGCGGCGTCTCCGGCAATCCTGATGCTGCAGACGCGCCCTCGACGCTGACGTCCATCGAGCAGGCGGTGGAATGCGTCGCCAAAGGCGAAGCGCGCGCCGTCGTCACCAGTCCAATCGCGAAATCGATTCTGTACAAGGCCGGATTCAAGCATCCCGGCCATACGGAATTTCTGGGCGAACTCGCGCATCGTCATTATGGCGGCGACTACCGCGCGGTGATGATGCTGTGGTCGCAGGAACTGGCGGTAGTTCCGATGACAATTCACATTCCGTTGAGCGATGTATCGAAACGCCTGACCCGCGAGTTGATCGTCGAGTCGGGGGAAATTGTCGCGCGCGACCTCAAGGCGCGCTTTCGCGTTGAGAACCCTCGCCTCGCCTTTGCGGGACTAAATCCTCATGCAGGCGAAGACGGCGCTCTCGGCCGAGAGGAGATCGACATCATCGCGCCGGCGATCGCCGAACTGCGCGCGCGCGGCGTAGAAGCGTCCGGACCCTTTCCGGCCGACACGATGTTTCACAAAGCCGCCCGCGCCAAATATGACGTGGCGCTCTGTCCGACCCATGATCAGGCGCTGATTCCGATCAAGACGCTCGCCTTCGAGCGCGGCGTCAATGTCACGCTGGGACTTCCCTTTGTGCGCACGTCGCCCGACCATGGCACGGCCTTCGACATCGCCGGCAAGGGCGTCGCCGATCCGACCAGCCTCATCGAAGCGATCAAACTTGCAGGACGCATGACGTAAGTGGTCGACGCGCTGCCGCCGCTGCGAGAGGTCGTCGCCCGTTTTGGACTCGACGCAAAGAAGTCGCTCGGACAGAATTTTCTGTTCGATCTCAATCTCACCGCGCGCATCGCCCGCACCGCCGGACCGTTCGACGATACGATCATCGTCGAAATCGGCCCCGGTCCTGGCGGGCTGACGCGGGCGCTGCTGGCGCAGGGCGCGCGCGTCATCGCGGTCGAACGCGATTCGCGCTGTCTGCCGGCGCTCGAAGAGATCGCGGCGCATTATCCGGGCCGCTTAACGATCGTCGAAGGCGACGCGCTGGAGATGGATGTCGCGGCGCTCGTGCGGACCAACGCGCCTGTCATTCCCGACGCCCGCGCAGCGGGCGATCGGGAATCCAGTGCAAATTCCGATAGCGCCGTTGCTCTGGATTCCCGATCAGGCCGTCGGCCTGCCGGGAATGACAGCCGTGGCTCGGCCCGTATTTGCGCGAATCTTCCCTACAATGTCGCGACCGCGCTTTTGACGAAATGGATCGAGGCGGAGCCCTGGCCCTCGATCTTCGATCGCTATGTGCTGATGTTTCAAAAGGAGGTCGCGCTGCGCATCGTCGCGACGCCGAAGGAGCGCGCCGATTACGGCCGGCTCGCGGTGCTGTGCGGCTGGCGCGCAAAGGCGCGGATTCTCTTCGACGTCTCGCCCGCAGCTTTCACGCCGCCGCCGAAAGTGACCTCGTCCGTCGTCGAGCTTACGCCTAATCCCAAACCGCTCGAATGCGATCCCCGCGCTCTGTCGCGCGTCACGCAGGCCGCCTTCGGCCAGCGCCGTAAAATGTTGCGGCAGAGTTTGAAGTCGCTCGGCGTCGACGCCACGGCGCTGCTTGCCGCCGCCGGCATTGAGGAAACGAAGCGCGCGGAAGAAATCGACGTCGCGGGCTTTGTGGCGCTCGCCAATGCGCTGACGCGAGCGTGACTATCGCTATTCGCTCAGCAATTGCGCGACGAATTGCTCGATTTCCTTGTCGCGCCTTGGCCGTCGCTGCCGTTCCGCGCGCAAGATGGCGATGAGATCTTCAAAGGCGCGCTGCAGGTCGTCGTTGATGATCACATAGTCGTAGTCTTTCCAGCGCGCGATTTCTTTTCGCGCGTTCTCCAATCGTTTCTCGATCACATCGCGCGAATCTTCGGCGCGCCGTTCCAGTCTTGCGCGCAATTCGTCCATCGACGGCGGCAGGATGAAGACGGTCACCGCGTCCGCGCCCATCTTTTCGCGCACCTGGCGCGTGCCCTGATAGTCGATGTCGAAGAGGCAATCGCGCCCCTGCGCCAGTATGTCTTCGACCGGCGCGCGCGGCGTGCCGTAGAAATTGCCGTGAACCTCGGCCCACTCCAGCAATTCGCCGGCGTCGCGCATGGCGGCGAAACGGCGCTCGGAGATGAAGCTGTAATGAATGCCGTCGACTTCGCTCGAGCGCCGCGCCCGCGTCGTCACCGAAATCGAGAGCGTCAGATCAAGGCTGCGATCCTGCAGCAGCATCCGCGTCAGAGTCGTCTTGCCTGCGCCGGATGGCGAGGAAAGAATCAGGACAATGCCGCGGCGGCCGGTTCGGATCGGAGGCATGATTTTCCGAGAGCGGATGGTGCGTAGTGAGTAGTGAGTGACGGTCCCCGTGTCTACTCACTCGATATTTTGAACCTGCTCGCGCAGCTGCTCGACCTCGATCTTCATTTCGAGCCCAATCGCGGTCAGCCCGGCGTCGTTCGATTTGGCGCAGAGCGTGTTGGTCTCTCGGCCCAGCTCCTGCGCCAGAAAATCCAGGCGGCGTCCGACCGGACCTCCCCCGGCGAGAAGCTTTGAAGCGCTCTCGACATGCGTCTTCAACCGGTCGAGCTCTTCGCGTATGTCGGCCCGAACCGCCAGCAGCGCCGCCTCCTGATGAAGCCGATTGGGCTCGAAGGCGTCGGCGCTCTCCAGCAGTCGCGCGAGCTGCTGTTTCAGCCGGGCGCGAATCGCCTCCGGCTGGCGCGCCGGCGCGGCGTCGGCCTGCGCCGCAAGCGTTGATATGCGATCGAGCCGCTGACGCAGAACTTCCGCCAGAGCTTCTCCCTCCGCCTTGCGCGAGAGGATCAGCGCATCGAGGGCTTCGTCGAGCGATTCGAGAATGCGCGCCTCGATCTCGGCGCGCTCTGCTTCGGAAAGCTCCGGCTCGACGATTTCGACCACGCCGCGCACCGCAAGCAGGCCATCAAGCGTCGCAGGTCCGACATTGGCGGGCGCCGGCCGTTCGGCGAGCGCAGCGAGAAGCGCGTCGAGGGCGGGACGGTTGAGACGGGCGATTTGGCTTTCGTCTTCGCGCCTTGCGGCGAGATTGGCGAAGACCGCCCCGCGCGCGAGCCGCGCGGCGATTTTCTCTCGCGCCTTGATTTCCACCGAGTCGAAATCGGTCGGAGCGCGCAAGCGCAGATCGAGCCCCTTCGCATTGACGCTCTTGAGTTCCCAGGCGTAGCGGAAGGAGGCGACGGCGCCCTGAACGCGGGCGAATCCCGTCATGCTGTGAAGGCTCATGTACGGCGACGGCTCCGGGAAGGCGGTTTGGCGTGCGGCTTGCCGGCGCCGCGCCTGACAACCGCGGCGACCTCCTTACCGCAATTCGGCGCTCGCAGGGACCGTTTTTGCTGAGGTGAGATCCCAGCTCTTGTCCCGCAGCGGGTCAAGCGAAGTGCCTTCTGACGCGTCGAAAGCGCGCGGACGAAAGGGCCGACCGCCAGTCGGCGCCAGCGCCGTGGCTTCGCGCGGCGGCGCCGCGTCCTGCACCGCTCGTTGCGAAAGCGCTTCGGGCGGTTCGTCGGAACCGGCTGCGAGGCCCAGCCGTGCGGCGCGCGCCCTCTGCTCGGCGCGCTGCGCGGGCGATACAGGATAGGCGGCGATGTCGGCGCCATCGTCAGCCTGAGCGTCAGGACCTTGGCTGGCGACCGTCGTCATGTCGGGATTGAGCCGCTCCTCCCTTTCCTCTGCGTCGGAGGGCGGCGGGCGCCTGGCGAGCAGCGACGCGTCGAATGACGCCTTGGCGGGCGGCTGCGCGGTTTCCTCTGTAAAGAAAGGCCGCGCCGGCCTGAGGCGGGCGAAGCCCGCAGCATAAGCCTGGGTCCGGTCGCCAAGGCCGCCGAGGAAGAAATCGGCCTCGGCATAGCCGAATTTGCCGAGTCGATGGGTTGCGCCGTCGTCCGCGGCCATGGAGCCGCCTGGCGGATAGTCTTCATGGCGCTCGGTGAGCGCGACGAGACGGCCGATGGGAGCCTCGGTGCGCTTATCCGGCTTGGGCGCAGGGGGCGCAGGGACGCCAGGGGTGGCGCGGTCTAACGTTTCTTCGTTCTTTTCCTTCTCCAGGCGACGCCAGTTCTGGACGTTGCGCGAATGCTGGTCGAGGGATTCGGAAAAGACATGCCCGCCCGTGCCGTCGGCGACGAAATAAAGATCGAGCGTCGGCGCCGGATGCGCCGCCGCTTCAAGCGCCGCGCGGCCGGGGTTGGCGATCGGCCCAGGCGGCAGACCGTCGATGGCGTATGTGTTGTAAGGCGTCCATTTATCAATTTCGGCGCGCATGATCGGCCGACCAAGCGTCGCCTTGCCGCCGACCAGCCCGTAAATGATCGTCGGATCCGATTGGAGGCGCATGCCCTTGCGCAGCCGGTTGACGAACACCGCGGCGACGCGGGGGCGTTCCTCGACTTTGCCGGTCTCCTTTTCGACGATCGACGCCAGCGTCACCAATTCATACGGCGTGCGCAACGGCAAGTCGGGCGCGCGCTTCGCCCAGATCGCTTCGAGCGTCTTGCGCTGATCTTCCTGCATCTTCGCGACAAGGCGCGCCCGCGGATAGCCGCGCGGGAATTTATAGGTCTCGGGTAGCAGAACGCCTTCCTTGGGAAGGTCGGCGACGTCGCCCGCGAGCAGATCGGCTTCTTTCAGCTTTTGCACGATCTGTTCCGAAGTGAGGCCTTCCGGAATCGTTACGCTGTGCATGATTTGGCGGCCGGAGGCGATCTGATCGATAACGTCGCGCAGGCTGACGTTTTTCTTGAATCCATATTCGCCGGGCTTCAGCTTGCCGAGCTTGCCTTCGAGAACGAGGCCTAGCTGCATGAGCGTGGGATTGGCGATGACGCCTTCACGTTCGAGCTGGCCGAGGATCTCGAACAAATCGCTGCGCGGGGGAATGTAGACGACCTTGTCGGCTGCGAGCGGGCCCGGCGCTTTCAATTTGTGCGTAGCGGCGATGAGACCGAAAACGCCGGCCACCAATGCGACGAGCACGAAACTCAGGAAGCCGCTCGCCATCGACAGCGTGCCCTCGCGGCGCTTCTTGCGCTTTTTTGGCGGCGGGGCCGGCGCCGCCTGTGGCTGCGATGCCTGCCTTGCGCCTTGCAGCGGGGCGCGCGGCCGGTATGCGCCTGTCGCCGGCGGGGCTGGCCCGGCGGCGGCGCGCGGGTCGGCGGGCCCGAGCAAAGGCGCTTCGGCGGTTGGCGAGGGAGGCGACGTGGTCGAAGGCGCTGGAGGCGTCGATGAAGGCGGCGCGACGGGCGGCGGATTGTGCGGCCTCGGCGCAGGCGGGGGCGCCACAGAATCCGCTGCCGTCGGTACGGGCGTCGAGACTTCAGCGGCTGGCGCGACAGGCGTTTTCGGCGGTTCGGCGCGCGGCGCTTCAACCTTCTGAAGGATAGGCGGCCGCTCCGGCTCCGACGCCGAGCCAATTGCCCCCTCGACAGGCGCGATGGGCGGCGAAACAGCGCTCTGCGGCGCGGCGGGGCTTTCATCGGATTCGTTCGATTCGGCGTCCGATGGCGCCGCGCCGAGAACCGGGGAGGCTGTTTCCGGCTTCAGCGCCGCGGCTGGCTCAGCCGGCTGCGACGCGCCAGCGTCCGTTTGCATTCCGGGCGCGTCTTTTTCGTCCGCATCGCTCATCGCAGTACGCCCATCAAAAGGTCGAAAATCTCGCGCGGTCAAATTGCCGAGGCCTTACACTATGCCTCTTTGTGGCGAATTCAGGAACGCGCCGCCTCAGTTGGCGCGTCGCAGGCCAAGAGTTTGCTCGAACGGGCCGACGAAGTTTGGGCGCGGTCAAGAGGCGCGGCGAAACAGGATTGAGGCGTTCGTGCCGCCAAAGCCGAAGGAATTCGACAGCGCGATATTGATTTCCTTCTCGCGCGCCTTGTGCGGCACGAGGTCGATGGCGGTTTCAACCGAAGGATTGTCGAGATTGCGCGTCGGCGGGGCGACATTGGCCTGCATCGCGAGAATCGAATAGATCGCCTCGACGGCGCCAGCGGCGCCGAGCAGATGGCCGATTGCCGATTTGGTCGACGACATCGCCAGCTTTGGTTCGACATTGCCAAGAAGGCGTTCGACCGCCTTGAGTTCGATCTCGTCGCCGAGCGGCGTCGAGGTGCCGTGGGCGTTCACGTAATCGATGTCGTTCACGGACACGCCGGCTCGTTTCAGCGCCGCCTTCATGCAGCGATAGGCGCCGTCGCCGTCGGGCGTCGGCGCGGTAATGTGGTAGGCGTCGCCCGACATGCCGTAGCCGATGAGTTCGGCGTAGATTTTCGCGCCGCGCGCCTTGGCGTGCTCATATTCCTCGAGCACCACGCAGCCGGCGCCTTCGCCGAGAACGAAGCCGTCGCGATCCCTGTCATAAGGCCGCGAGGCCGCTTCCGGGCGGTCGTTGAAACCGGTCGACAAGGCGCGGCATGCGGCGAAGCCGGCGACGCCAATGCGATTGACCGGCGATTCGGCGCCGCCCGCGACCATCACGTCGGCGTCGCCCATGGCGATGATGCGTCCCGCGTCGCCGATGGCGTGCGTGCCTGTGGCGCAGGCCGTCACCACCGCGGAATTCGGTCCTTTCAGGCCATGCATGATCGACACATAGCCGCCTGCGAGATTGATAATTCTGCCCGAGACAAAGAAGGGGGAAACCCGGCGCGGGCCCTTCTCTCTCAGGGTCACCGAGGTTTCATAAATCCCGCCGAGGCCGCCGATTCCGGAACCGATCAAAACGCCGGTGGTTTCCTGTTTTTCCGGCGTGTCGGCCACCCATCCGGCGTCCTTTAGGGCCTGAGTCGCCGCGCATGCGCCATAGATGATGAAATCATCTACCTTGCGCTGCTCTTTGGGATCGAACCAATCGTCGGGATTGAACGTGCCGTCCTTGCCGTCGCCTCTCGGCACGACCGCCGCGATCTGACAAGCGAGGTCGGAGACCTCGAATGTGTCGATACGCTTGAAGCCGCATTCTCCCGCGGCGAGACGGCGCCAGTTCGTCTCCACGCCGCAGCCCAAAGGAGATACGACGCCAAGACCGGTGACGACCACCCTGCGCATGGCTCTACTCTCGAACTTCTATCGTTGCAGAAAACGCCAACGGCGGCGAAACCTCGGGAAAGGAGTCGCCGCACGCTTGAACCTCGTTCGCTTCGTCAGGCGGCTTTCGCCTTTTCGAGGAACTTCACCGCGTCGCCCACGGTGAGAATCGTCTCGGCGGCGTCGTCCGGAATCTCAACGCCGAATTCTTCCTCGAAGGCCATGACGAGTTCGACGGTATCGAGCGAATCGGCTCCCAGATCGTCAATGAAATTCGCTTTGTCAACGACCTTGTCGGCTTCGACGCCGAGATGCTCGACAACAATCTTTTTCACGCGCTCGGCGACATCGCTCATCTTCTTTGATCCCTGTCTGCGTTTGGCGCCTACTCGCGCCTTATGGCGACCTGGAGCCGAGCCGGCTGGCGCGCTCCACAATCGCCATTCATCCCTTTAACTTGCAATCGCTCGCCGACCGCCCTGACACGCGCAAGACGCTTGGCGACTTGCTTGCCGGGTTGAAATCGCGGCGACGCCGCCCCTCAGCGGCGAGGGTCTGGTAGCATACTTCCCTGAGCATGGCGAGAGGCGCGCCGGGCTGTAAATAGACGCCGTTGTCGCGGTATTCAGCTGAACTTGGAGTCCAGCCACGGCGCCATGCTTCCGCCCGAACGGCGCGCCGGGGCTCCACGCCCCCAAAGGCGCTGAGAAGCACCGGCTTTTCGTCGACGCGCCTTGATAGTCCGCGATTTCCCCGCGCGAAAGAATCCGGCGCATCGACGATCGTTCCGCGGATGGCGGCGCGTGGCGAAAAGCGTCAGATCATCGCCATGCCGCCGTTCACATGCAGGGTCTGCCCCGTGACATAGGCCGCCTCGACGCTGGCGAGATAGACGCAGGCGGCGGCCACATCCGCGCCGGTTCCAAGTCTTCCGGTCGGGACCATGCGCAAGATCGATTCCTTTTGCGCGTCGGTCAGCGCGTCGGTCATCGGGCTCTCGATGAAGCCTGGCGCGACGCAATTAACGGTCACGCCGCGCGAGGCGACCTCCGCCGCGAGCGATTTCGACATCCCGATCAATCCCGCCTTGGCGGCGGCGTAATTGCCCTGCCCCGGATTGCCGGTCACGCCGACGATGGAGGTAATCTGGATGATCCGGCCGAAGCGCTTCTTCATCATCCCGCGCAGCGCCGCGCGCGACAGGCGGAACGCCGACGTCAGATTGACGTTGAGAACGGCGTCCCAGTCCTCGTCCTTGAGGCGCATGAACAGCATGTCGCGGGTGATGCCGGCGTTGTTGACGAGAATGTCCAACCCGCCCATCGCCGCCTCCGCCGCCGGCACAAGCTTCTCGGTCTCGTCCTTTTGCGAAAGATTGCAGGGCAAAACATGCGTGCGGCCGTTCAATTCGCCGGCAAGCGCCTCGAGCGCATCTTTCCTCGTGCCGGAAAGCGCCACGGTCGCGCCGGCCGAATGAAGCGCGCGCGCGATCGCCGCGCCGATTCCGCCGCTTGCGCCCGTGACCAGCGCCGTCTTGCCGTTAAGATCGAACATCGTTCCTCTCCTCCCTTTTGATTCCGCGCGCCTTATAGCGCAGTTCGAGGGCGTGGCCGTTTTTCCGCCGCGGTTCAGCGTCACTTAAGGGGCTGTGGAACGAACTGAAGGACGGTCAGAAGCGTGAAATTGGCGCGAGATCGGCTCACTTTTCGCAAGCGACGGATTCGAGGGTGAATTGCCTAGTCGTCGCTCCTGATAACGAGCGAAAACCGGCTGTGACCCAACTGCAACAGTAGAAATCTTTTGGGTCTTTTGGGCCGGATTTTACCTTCTGTTTGTTGTTTCGCGCGCAATTTTTGACCACACTCCGTCGTGCTTGGGGGTCAGCGTCCTTGAACGTCCGAAAGAGTCACAGGACTGACGCGCACCTATTAATTTAAGTTGGCTCGAACTGAAGGATAGAGAGATGAAGACAGCGATCTCGGCTCTGGCTCTAGCGACGGCGCTTTTTGCCGGCGCCGCGAGCGCCGCCGACCTTCCCTCCCACAAGGCGCCTCCGCCCTATATTCCCCCGCCGCCGATCATGACCTGGACCGGGTTCTACGCCGGTCTTAACCTGGGCGGCGGCTTCCTTGCCTCCAACTCTTCCAACC
>VGEB01000061.1 GCA_016869435.1 Alphaproteobacteria bacterium
AAAAATCCGGTCTGCCGGTCTATCGTTCGGAAGTTGGACATCCACAGTCGCTCGTGGTCCGGTGGGAATCAACGAGCCGATTCTAAACCGAACCATCGCGCCGTGTTTAAGTCCGACAAGCTGCTAGTAACGGACCAGTTCGATATTAAATCCGTTGACGAGTTCGCAGATGCATCTTTCACCCACTCCCGCGGTCGCAGTCTAATCAGCAAAGCGATGGGCGACGGAGTCGCCGAAATGCTGGAGTGGCGCGGCGTTCTAGCGCCAGCAGACTCATTTATGATTTTGATGTTTCTCCAATTGAATTTCCAGGTTCGTGAAAAGCCGCCATACGAGACGGCGTGGGAAAAATCGCCACACGATTATGAAATTTATTATACAGACGCATTAGGGGATTGGCCTTGCAACGGCGAATCATTGGCCACTCATCCTCCAGCATTGCTTTGCACCCAAGATCGTCGTCTTTTCGTTAGCGTCGTCCCTCAGATACAGGGTGTCGACGCCTACCCTGAAATGGGCGGCAAGCCTGTCTTCAAATTGCCTCCGACTTTTTTTCATGAGGTTGCACATATGTTTCTGGATCCGAGGAACAGGGAATCACAACCTTTCCTAGCCGAGGGCCGCGCAACGGCGCGAGGCGAACGGTCTCTCCAGATTTTCAAGGCTGCCGTGGCTAAGGCCGCTGACCCGGTCTCGAGGAAAGGCTCCCAAGAGTTTTTCAAGGGAATTGGCGACCCTAACTATAAAGGCCCAGATAGCGCTACGAATGCTAGAATTGACCAAATAATAAACGCCCAGCCATTCTCCGTCTTTCAAATGGCAGCCGTCTGCGATGTGGCCGACACACCGCCTGACGCAAAGTACGTAATGCGGCAACTCGAAATGCCTGCTACTTTCTTCAATAATCAGGCACCAAATGAAAGGCTCCATGCTTACTACGCTGCTTGGTCTCTATTTCACTACGGCGACGAGGCCTCTGGCTTTGAATACGGGGGTGATCGACTAAACACCGCTATAATTAGGCGCGTAGCTAACTTGATTGCTCAAAACAGTCCTGTTGACGACCAGAGTTTGACCGCGTTGAGCGGCTACCTGGCAAAAGTTCAGCAACTTGCTCGCGCGGACATCAAAAGGAAGAAGATTTCATGCCCAATGAGAGGAAGCGCACGAATCAATGGCAAAGGTGGATAGAACGCACTCCTGCCGGGGTGGCATTCGCTTCCTCCTTTATTGGGTTGCTTTCCGCAGCTGCTGGCCTTTGGTTGCTGTTACCACGTATTATGGAGAGCTTGGGACCCAAGTATCAAATTTCGTATGATTTCGTGGTTGCGACTGACCCAGGACTTCACTGTGTTGCGCAGACAGACGCCACTCTAAAGATCGGGGAGAAATCGATCGGCTTGCTCCAGAACAACTGTCAGAGAAAAGTCATCGCTGGTGTTGCACGCAACGATGTGTACCGCATTTGGTATCTTCGTGTCACCAACATTGGCCGAGAGATACCGAGGGTCTCTATCGTCCAAGCCGATGGGTCGTCGAAATTCCATCTTCCGGCGGGTGACGTCACCCTAGCATGTCTCGGCTACGAAGGCAGGCAAGGTCGCGAAAGCAAAGACTGGACCTTGGCGAAGCTGGAATTTTCGGATGTTGACGGGGGGAAAAGGGAGACTCTAGCAGTTAGGCCGGCCCCGACGGATGAGCAACTGAAAAGCGCCCCTTCGGATTGCAAAGCCATTTTTATGGGGTATCCGCCACTTAGCTCGCCACAGCCCCAAGGGCAAATACCATAGCGCGACGCTTATCGTCTCACACAAGCGTTAGCGCCCCTCTCGATAAAGAAACGATTCAACGAAGGCTCCGACGAACGCGCCGACAGCCTCCTTTGTCTTGCGTTTCTAAAGCTTCCCTTCGTCCGTCAGCGACGTGACCTCGGCGACGATTCCGCGCTTGACGAGACAGCGCCATGGCGCGCGGTTGGGGCCGGCGCCGATCGTCACGCTGTCGTTCGCCTCCGAGGTTTCGGCGCCGAGCACGACGAGTTTCGGATTGTTGGTCTGCAGGCAGGCGGTCTTGTCGCTTCGCAGCCCACCCGTCTCGCCGCGCGGCGCGCCATCGACCGGCTTCATCGCCGCCGTCATGTGTTCCCTGGCTGATATCATCGCATCCTCCACGAACTGGCGGCACGCCGCCGCCCCCTCTCCCCGCTTGCGGGGAGAGGTTTGCGCCCGCGCCGTGCGATGTGACGCGCCGCACTTTGCCGGCGTCCGCGCTCATGCTACCCGCGGTTCGCTAACCGTGGACCTTGGGGGGCCCATATCATGACCGTCATTGCAGCAAACCGCCGCGGATTTCTTTGCGCCATGCTCGGGGCGAGCGCCCTCGTCGTCGGCCGGCGCGCCTATGGCGCCGAGCCGGTGGCGGATGTGAGCCGGCTCAAGCCGGGCGAGTTCATCTGGCGTCCCGAACTCGCCCCGAAGGGTCCGGTCTCCGTCGTGGTGTCGATCCCCGAGCAGCGCGTGCATGTCTATCGCAACGGCGTGCGCATCGCCGCCTCCGCCTGTTCGACCGGCAAGCCCGGACATTCGACGCCGACCGGCGTCTTCGTCGTGCTGGAGAAGGACCGCAATCATCACTCCTCGCTCTATGACGACGCGCCGATGCCCAATATGAACCGCCTCACCTGGTCGGGCGTCGCCCTGCACGCCGGCAATCTCCCCGGCTATCCGGCCTCGCATGGCTGCGTGCGGCTGCCGATGAAATTTTCCGAGCTGCTGTTTGGCGTCACCCATATCGGCACGCCGGTCATCATCGCCGGGGCGCATACCGACCCCTGGGAGCTGACCCATCCCGGCATGGTGCTGAGCGGCTATGCGGAGAGCGAATTCGAGCAGGTGCTCTCGGGACTGGAAGGCAAGAAGCATCCTTCCGACTGGACGGAGGCCGAGACCTATCCCGTCACCAGCGTCGTCGCCTCGTCGGCCGACCATGTGATCGAGCTGATCGAGAATGACCATGTCATCGCGCGGTCGGTCCTCGGCCTTGAGGGCGCCGACAAGCTCGGTTCGCATGTCTTCGTCTTGAACGGCGCCGACCAGAAGTCGCGCGGCATGCATTGGAGCGCGATCACGCACCATCAAGAGGATGCGGCGCTCGCGCCGGACGCCAACGTGATTCAGCGCATCCGCGCCGAGCCGTCCTTCAACTCGGCCATGCAGGCGCGCATGCATCCCGGCATGACCATGGTGCTGACCGACGCGCCGCTGTCGCCCGACAGCCGTTCGGGCAAGGATTTCGTCATCGTCACCAATGATTGATTGGCGCTTGTCCTTCTTGCCGAAGCGCCGCGCCAAACCATAGCGCGGCGCTTATTTCTCAGGAGCACGACGGCGGTCGCCTCTCGATCACAAGAACGAGCCGATGAAGGCGCCGCCGATGCCGCCGAGCACCGCAGCGGAGAGAATCCCCGGCAGCCCAAAGAGGGCGCCGCCGATTCCGGCGCCCAACGCCGCGCCGACCATGCCGCCAAACGCCGCCATCGTCATGTGTTCCTTGGCAGATATCATCGTCTCCTCCATCACATGCGCCTCTCCTTCGAGAGAGGCTCTAACGTGGACTTAGAGCCGCCCCGATGGCGGGCAAGGGCTCCGCTGTTGCCCCTCGATCGCCGTTTCCGGCGGCGCGTCGGCCCCCTCCCTCGCGCCTGCAAAATAGGCTAGAGTCGCAGCTTCGGCCCTCCGGAACAAAGACTGAAATGTCGGATTTCTATCGCATCAAGCGTCTGCCCCCTTATGTCTTCGAGCAGGTGAACCGCCTCAAAGCCAAGGCGCGGGCGGCGCATGCCGACATCATCGATCTCGGCATGGGCAATCCGGACCTGCCCGCCCCCAAGCACGTCATCGACAAGCTGGTCGAGACCGCCGGCAAGCCGCGCACCGACCGCTATTCCGCCTCCAAGGGCATCGCCGGGCTGCGCCGGGCGCAGGCCGGCTATTACGCGCGCCGCTTCGGCGTGGCGCTCGATCCCGAATCGCAGGTCGTCGCGACGCTCGGCTCCAAGGAGGGCTTCGCCAATATGGCGCAGGCGATCACCGCGCCGGGCGATGTGGTGCTGGTGCCGAACCCCTCCTATCCGATCCACGCCTTTGGTTTTCTGATGGCCGGCGGCGTCATCCGCTCGGTGCCCTCGGCGCCGACGCCCGACTATTTTCGCGCGCTGGAGCGGGCGATTCTGCATTCGATCCCGAAACCCATCGCGGTGGTCGTCTGCTATCCGTCCAATCCGACCGCGGAAGTCGCCTCGCTCGACTTCTACAAAGACCTCGTCGCCTTCGCGAAGAAGCATGAAATCTTCGTGCTCTCCGACCTCGCCTACGCCGAAGTCTATTTCGACGACAATCCGCCGCCCTCGGTCTTGCAGGTTCCGGGCGCGATGGACGTGACGGTCGAATTCACCTCGATGTCGAAGACCTTCTCGATGGCCGGCTGGCGCATCGGCTTTGCGGTCGGCAATGAGCGGCTGCTGTCGGCGCTGGCGCGGGTGAAGTCCTATCTCGATTACGGCGCCTTCACGCCCGTGCAGGTCGCGGCGGTGGCGGCGCTCAACGGGTCCGACGCTTGCGTCAAGGAGATGCGCGCGATCTACAAGCGGCGCCGCGACGTGATGGTCGAGAGCTTCGCGCAGGCGGGATGGCCGATCCCGGCGCCGCACGCCTCGATGTTCGCCTGGGCCCCGGCGCCCGAGCGCTTCCGCAACATCTCGACGCTCGAATTTTCGAAGCTGCTGATCGAGAAGGCCGATGTCGCCGTCGCGCCGGGCGAAGGCTTCGGCGAGCACGGCGAAGGCTTCGTCCGATTGGCGCTGGTCGAGAACGAGCAACGCATCCGTCAGGCGGCGCGCAATCTGCGGCGCTTCTTCGAGACGGCGGATACGCAGCTGCATAACGTCGTGCCGCTCGCCGCGCGGGGGTGAATTCCTCGATCCCTCGTGGCCGGCCTTGAGCCACGGCTGTCAACGTCAACGGCGCGTTCGCGGCGTCTTTCAGCCTCGTCCTACCTCCCCTTGCGGGATGTCGCGACGCGCAACGTCGCGGGTGGAGGACATATGCGCAATCGCGTGCTGTTCACCCCACCCCTGCCTTCGGCGCGAGTTCCCGTCAAGGGGAGGGATTCGCAAAATAACGCTCGATGACGCGCTCATAGACGGCGCATAGCCCGTCGATGTCGGCGACGCGGGCGTTTTCGTCGACGGCGTGAATCGTCTCATTGGTCAGGCCGAACTCCAGCACCGGACAATAATTGACGATGAAGCGCGCGTCGGACGTGCCGCCGGTCGTCGAGAGTTCCGGCGTCAATCCCGTCACCTGACGCACCGCCTCGATCACCAGTTCGGTGAAGGGGCCGGGCTTGGTGATGAAGGACTTGGCGTTCGAGGGCGGAAATTCGACCTCGACATTGGCGTTCGGCGCCGCCTGCTTGATCACCTGCAGAATGCGCTCTTTGAGCGAGTCATGCGTCCACACGTCGTTGAAGCGGACGTTGAACTCGGCGCGCGCTTCGCCGGGAATAACATTGACCGCTCGATTGCCGATGTCGATCGTCGAGAATTCGAGATTGGAGCGCTCGAAATGGGTCGTGCCCCTGTCGAGCTCGTGCCCTGAAAGCGCGGCGACGATGCGCGCGATGATCGGCGCCGGATTTTCGGCGCGCTGCGGATAGGCGACATGGCCCTGCCTGCCAATGACGCGAATGCGCCCGTTGAGCGAACCGCGCCGGCCGATCTTGATCATGTCGCCGAGCGTCGAGACATTGCTCGGCTCGCCGACGATGCAATGTTCCAAGCGCTCGCCGCGCGACCGCGCCCATTCGAGCAGCTTCACCGTGCCGTTGATCGACACGCCTTCCTCGTCGCCGGTGATGAGCAGCGACAGCGTTCCCTTCGGCGCGCCATTTCGTTCGACGTACGCGAGCGCCGCCGTGACGAAGGCGGCCACGGCGCCTTTCATATCCGAGGCGCCGCGGCCGTAGACGCGCCCGTCGGCGACTTCCGCGGCGAAGGGGTCGAAACGCCACCGCGCAGGGTCGCCCGGCGGCACGACGTCGGTATGTCCGGCGAAGGCGAGATGCGGCGCGCCCGCGCCGATCTTGGCGAAGAGATTGTCGATGTCAGGCGTGCCGGGCGCCGAGAAGGTGACGCGATGCGCCTCGAAGCCTGCCGCCTTCAACGCCTTCTCGACGACGTCGAGCGCGCCGGCGTCTGCCGGCGTGACGGAAGGACAACGAATGAGTTCGCGGGTGAGCGCGAGTGCGCGGGACTCTGACATTGTCAAATTCGCTCGTTCAATTCGAGAGGGTCCGCGAATCCTCCCGCCAGCCCAATTCATAGATGGTCCACAGCGCGGCGGCGACAAAGAGCGTATCGACGCCCCAGACATACCAGCGCGACATGACTTCGGCGGCGCGCGGCTGCCAAAAATGCACAGCGCCGGCAATGAGCGCGAGGAGCGGCGCAATGCTCGCGAGGCCGAGCGGCGGCTCAAGGCTGCGGTCGCGAAAGCGCTTCGTCGAAAGATTGATGAAGCTCACGACAATGAGCATGACGACGAAAGCGTAGAAGATGACATAGGCATAGGCGAGGATCGTCATCGGCGCGAAGAAAGGCGTCGTCGCGAGATCATGGACCGAATAAGGCTGGAGCGCGAACCAGATCAGCGTCAGCGGCAGAAGCACCGCGACAAGCGCGCCTGCGCCGCGCCGCCACGTCTCGCGATCGATGCGGCCCTGCTCGGTCTGGTAGAGAAAGCGCAGCCGCGCGGCGTTCATCAATCCCTCAGCAGTTCGTTGATGCCCGTCTTGCTGCGCGTCTGCGCGTCGACTGTCTTGACGATCACCGCGCAATAGAGCGACGGCCCCGGCGCGCCGCCCGGCAAGGGCTTGCCCGGCAGGCTGCCTGAAACGACCACCGAATAGGGCGGCACATAGCCCATGTGAATCTTGCCGGTCGCGCGGTCGATGATTTTGGTCGAGGCGCCGATGAAGACGCCCATCGACAGAACCGAACCCTTGCCGACGACGACGCCCTCGACGACTTCCGAGCGCGCGCCAATGAAACAATCGTCCTCGATGATCGTGGGATTGGCCTGCAGCGGCTCCAGCACGCCGCCAATTCCGACGCCGCCAGACAAGTGAACATTCTTGCCGATCTGCGCGCAGGAGCCGACGGTGACCCAGGTGTCGACCATCGTGCCGCTGTCGACATAGGCGCCGAGATTGACGAAGGACGGCATCAGGATCGCGCCCGGCGCGACATAGGCCGAATGGCGCACGATCGCGCCGGGCACGGAGCGAAAGCCCGCCGCCGCATGCTCGCCGGCGCCCCAGCCGACGAATTTCGAGGGAACCTTGTCCCACCAGGTCGCGCCGCCCGGCCCGCCGGCGATCACCGCCATGTCGTTGAGGCGGAAGGACAGCAGCACGGCTTTTTTCAGCCATTGATTGACCTTCCAGCTCTCCGGACCTTCCTGGCCGTCGATCTTTTCGGCGACGCGCAGCTTGCCGGCGTCGAGCAGACGCAGCGCGCTGTCGACGGCGCGGCGAATGTCGCCCTGCGTCTCGGCGGTGATATTGGCGCGATCCTCGAAAGCGGCGGTGATCAGCGTCTCAAGTCCGGTGTGCGACATGAAATTCCCGAAACGATGCGTGGAAGGCTGGCGCGGTTGTAGGGGTCTGGCGAGGGGAGTCAACAAGGGGCGGCGGCGAGGCCCGTCCTCCCGGCCTTGCGCCGGACTCCATACGGCGTCGTTGCGCAAGTCCCGCGGCATTGCCGCAACGTCCCGACGCGGATGGCCGGGACAAGCCCGGCCATGACGGAGTAATGGCAAGCGCCCTGCGCAAACGTTGATGCGCCTTGATTGCCGATCGCGCTGCGCGCGTTGAGAACGACGCTCATCCTACTTGAGCATCCCCTCCAGAAACCCCACGAGATCATCCGTAACGAAATCCACATGCGGCTCGTCGCCGGTGGCGATTTCCCATGTCTCCCGCTCGGGGCCTTCGTCGTGGGCCGGCAGCACCAGCACCGTCGTCATGCCGCGCGCATGCGGCACGACGAGATTGCGGACGATATCTTCGAATATCGCGGCGCGCTTGGGCTCGATCTTCAGCTTCTGGAAGAAGCGCATATAGGCGCCCTCATCGGGCTTGGCGATGAAATCGGCGGCGATGATGTCGAAAATATCTTCGAAGACATGGTCGATGCCGAGCTGCTTCGCGGTTTCGATCGCGTGATGACGTGAACCATTGGTGAGGATGAGCTTGCGTCCGGGCAGCGCGGCGATCGCCTCGGCGAGCGAATGATTATGCGTAAGCGACGAGCGGTCGATGTCGTGCACATAGGCAAGATAGGCTTCGGCGTCGATCCCGTGCTCCGTCATCAGCCCGCGCAGCGTCGTGCCGTACTGGCGGTAATAGTGCTTTTGCAAGGCACGCAGCGAAATCGCGTCGAGGCCGAAGAGCCGCATCATGAACAAAGTGATGCGCGCGTCGATCTTGGGCCAGAGATCGGCGGTCTGCGGATAGAGCGTATTGTCGAGATCGAACACCCATGTGTCGATCCCGGCGAAGCGCGAATTGTCTGGAAAAAGCTTAGTCATCGTATCTGTCGCCGCATGTCATTCCCGCGAAAGCGGGAATCCAGAACAGGGTCAGCGGCCATCGTGGTTGCTCTCGATTCCCGATCGCGCTTCGCGCGTCGGGAATGACACTGATTCATAGCGCGAGTATCTCCTCGACCCATGACGGCACGATTTCGCTCGCCGGGCCATAGCGCCTGTCGTCGAATTCGTCGGCATTGTCGGAAGGCTCCAGGTTGAGTTCGCAGCATCGCAGACCCATCGCGCGCGCGGTGCGCACAAAGCCCGCCGCAGGATAGACCGCGCCCGACGTGCCGATCGCGACGAAGAGATCGGCCGCCTCCAGCGCCGCATAAATCTCGTCCATAAAGAGCGGCGTTTCGCCGAACCACACGACATGCGGCCGCAGCGCGCCGGCGCAGCCACAGCGCGAGTCGACCGCAAGATCGTCGCGGCAGTCGCTCACGGCGCCGCATGAGGCGCAACGCGCTTTCAGCAATTCGCCATGCATGTGGATGACGCTTGTCGAGCCGGCGCGCTCATGCAGATCGTCAATATTCTGCGTCACGACAGTAAGCGCGCCGCCGCGCTGCGCGAGTCCGGCTTCGAGCCGCGCGAGCGCGACATGCGCGGCGTTTGGCGAAGCGGCGATGAGATTGCGCCGCCGCGCATTGTAAAACTCATGCACCAGCCTCGGATCGAGCGCGAAGGCTTCGGGCGTCGCAAGCTGCATCGGATCGTAGAGCTTCCACAACGCCGCGCCCTGCCCTCGAAACACGCCGAGGCCGCTTTCCGCGGAAACGCCGGCGCCGGTGAGGACAAAAATATTCATCGGCCTTATCCCGTCACGCTCGCGCTTGTCGCGGACATCCACGCAAGGCCGCGGCGGGTGGTGACGTAAATGGCCGGGACAAGCCCGGCCATGACGCGGGGAACCAGTGTTTTCTCACCGCGTAATCAGCGTGCCGGCGCCGTGGTCGGTAAGCAGTTCGATCAGCACGGCGTGCGGAAGTTTGCCATCGAGAATCACGACGCCCTCGACGCCGCGCTCGATCGCATACATGCAGGTTTCGACCTTGGGGATCATGCCGCCGGTGATCACGCCCTCGGCGACGAGGCCGGGAATGTCGTCGACCTTCAATTCCTCGATGATGTTCTTGTCCCTGTCGAGCACGCCCGGCACGTCGGTGAGGAAGATGAGGCGCTTGGCGTGAAGCGCGCCGGCGATCGCGCCGGCAAAAGTGTCGGCGTTGACATTGTAGCTCGCGCCGTCGGGGCCCTGCGCCACAGGCGCCAGCACCGGAATGAGTTCGCGGCCCAACACCTGATCGAGCACGGTGGTGTCGACCTTGTCGGGCTCGCCGACAAAGCCGAGATCGACGCCATCGGGGCGTTCGAGCTTTTTGGCGGTGACCATGCGCCCGTCCTTGCCGGTAAGGCCGATGGCGCGGCCGCCCTCCGAATTGATGTAGCCGACGATCTGCTTGTTAATGGCGCCGGCGAGCACCATTTCGACGACGTCCATCGTCTCTTCGTCGGTGATGCGCAGGCCGTCGGCAAAGCGCGATTCGACGCCGAGCCGCTTCAGCATCGCGCCGATCTGTGGCCCGCCGCCATGCACCACGACGGGATTGACCCCGGACTGTTCGAGCAGAACCATGTCGCGCGAAAAATCGCGCGCCACCCGGTCGTCGCCCATGGCGTGGCCGCCGTATTTCACCACGACGATGGCGTCGTCATAGCGCAGCATATGCGGCAAGGCCTGCATGAGAATGCGGGCCTGCTGGAGCGCGGTGTCGGCGGCGTCGGTCATTGTGGAGCCTCGCAGGGCGCTGCCCTGTCCCAGAGTTGACGCGCCCAACTAGCCCGCCGCGCCCGTCGCATTCAAGCGTTTCGTTCGGCGACGAGCTTCGCGATCGCCGCGCGCAATTCGGCGATTCCCTCGCCCTTATGCGCCGAAGTGAAAATCACCTCCGGAAAGGCGGCGGGACGCTGCTCCAGCGCCTTGATCGTCGCCGCGAGGACCTCGTCACGCTGCGCCAATTTCAACTCGTCGCGCTTGGTCAGGATCGCCTGATAGGAGACGGCGGACTGATCGAGAAGATCGAACATTTCTTCGTCGAGCGGCTTCACGCCGCGACGTCCGTCGACGAGCACGAAGACTCGGGCGAGGCTCGCCCTGCCCTTGAGATAATCGCGCATCAGCTGCGACCAGCTCGCGACCTTTTCCTTGCCGACCGCCGCGTAGCCATAACCCGGCATGTCGACGAGACGCAGGCGCTCGGCGTCCGGCGCGCCGCCGAGCGCAAAGAAATTGAGCTGCTGCGTGCGGCCGGGCGTGTTGGAGACGCGCGCCAGCGTCTTGCGGTTGGTCAGCGCGTTGAGCAGCGAGGATTTGCCGACGTTGGAGCGCCCCGCAAAGGCGACCTCCGGCGGGCCGATCGGCGGTAGATCGCCCGCCCTAGCGCTGGCGAAGATGAAATCGCAGGGGCCGGCGAAGAGAAGGCGACCCTGCTCGGTAAAATCGGTATCTGCTGCTTCGTGCATGAGATCGGCAGTCGGCAGTCGGCAATCGGCAGTCGGTTTATCTACTGCCGACTGCCCAAGCCCGACTGCCGTCCCTAGGCCCTCTGGAACGTCTTGCGCAGATTGTCCCAGAACTCGAACTTCAGGCCGGCGCGCTTCATGATGACGCCCTGCTGAACGATGGACAGGAGGTTGTTCCATGTCCAATAGATCAACAGGCCGGAGGCGAAGCCGCCCATGGTGAATGTGAAGATCACCGGCATCCATGCGAACATGGTCTTTTGAATCTCGTCGGCGGGCTCAGGATTCATCTTCATCTGCAGCCACATCGAGACGCCCATCAGCAGCGGCCAGACGCCGAGCGCGAGATAGGGGCCGAAGATCGCGACATGGGTGGGATCGAAGGGCAGCAGGCCGAAGAGATTGAAGACATTGGTCGGATCTGGCGCAGACAGATCCCTGATCCAACCGAAGAAGGGCGCGTGACGCATTTCGATCGTCACGACCAGCACCTTGTAGAGCGAGAAGAAGACCGGAATTTGCACGATCACCGGCAGACAGCCGCTCGCGGGATTGATCTTCTCCCGCTTATAGAGCTCCATCTGCTCCATGTTGAACTTGTGCTTGTCGTCGCCGTATTTTTCCTTCAGCTCTTTGATCTTCGGCTGGATCGCCTTCATTTTAGCGATCGACTGATAGCTCTTATTGGCGAGCGGCAGGAAGGCGAGCTTGACGATCACCGTCACCGCCAGAATGGCGAGACCGAAATTGCCCAAGAGGCGGTAGAGGAAGTCGATCAGCCGGAACATCGGCCTGGTGATGAAGTAGAACCATCCCCAGTCGATCAGAAGATCGAAGCGCTTTAGGCCGGGATTCTCCTTATAGGCGTCGAGAACGTCGACGACCTTGGCGCCGGCGAAGACATAGGTCGTCGCCTCTGAAGATTTTCCGGACTCGACCGTGATGGGGTCGCTGACCGTGTCCGCCTGATAGGTTTTCACCGCGCCGCCCATTGAGGCGTAGCGCGCCTCCATCGGCGCGTTCTGATTGGGCGCGACGACGGCGCCCCAATATTTGTCCGTTAGGCCCACCCAGCCGCCGACCCCCTTGAAGGTTTTGACGGCGTCTGGCTCCTTCTCGATCTTGTCGTAGGTGACTTCCTGCCCGGCGTCGCCGACAACGCCGACGAAGCCCTCATGCAAGGCGGCGTAGCCGGCGGACGGCGGATGGCCGACGCGGCTGACGCGCGCGTAATTATAGAGCGTGACCGGCTTTCCCGCCTTGTTCTCGACGCTGTCCTTGACCGTGAAAAGATATTCGTCGTCGACGGAGATCACGCGCTTGAAGACGAGGCCTTGGCCGTTGTCCCAGGAGAGCGTCACCGGGCCCGACGCAGTCAGCCTGTCGGAATCGGCCGTCCACAGCGTCTCGGTGTTCGGCAGAATGGGCGCATTTTCCGTTTCGCCGGTCAGATAGCCGAGTTCGGCGTAATAGGCGCCGGGCGCGTCCTCTGGCGAGAGCAGCGTGATCATCGGGCTCGAGGGATCGACGGTCTCATGATAATTTTTCAAGGACACGTCGTCGATGCGCCCGCCCTTGAGGGCGACCGAGCCGGAAATCGACTTTGTGTCGACGGCGATCCGGGGGCTAAGCGCCAATGCTTCGGCGCGGGTCTTGGCTGCGGCCTTCGGGGGCGCGGCCGCCACCCTTTGCTCGGGCGCCCCGAGCTTGGGAGCCTGGGCGAGACGCGCCTGTTCCGACTGCGCCTGGCGCTGCTTGTTCATCTCCGGGAAGGCGTAGAAATAATCCCACAGGCCGATGAAAATCAACGACACCGCCGCGGCGAGGAGCATGTTCTTGGTGTTCTCGTTCATGGCCGCGTCAGCCTGTCTTCCTGTTTGCGTCTTAAACCCGCCGCGCCGCGATCGTTCAATCTGGCGAGCCCTTCTGTCATCTGCGCGAGCAATTCGGGAAACGGCGCTTTGAGGGCCGCGCGCCGCGCGACGAAGACGTAGTCGCGACCCGGCTTCGCTCCAAGGGCGCCGCCAAGCCGCAGGGCCTCGCGAAGCCTGCGGCGGATGCGGTTGCGCCCGACCGCCCCGGCGACCTTGCGCGTGACGGTGAGGCCGAAACGGGCCGGCGCCTGCGAGTCAGCGGGCTCCCGGGGCGCCATCTGAACCGTAAAGGCCGGCATGGCGACGCGCGCCCCGCCCGACGCCCGCACAAAATCACCGCGCCGGCGCAAAGTCTCGGGGCGCGAGGATGTCTCACCTTTGGCGGGGACTTGGGCCTTCATGCAGCCATCCGCCTCGTCCGCATAACGCCGGATTTAAGCCGAGAGGCGCTTGCGTCCACGTGCGCGCCGCGCGGCGATGACGTTGCGGCCGCCGACCGTCGCCATGCGGGCGCGAAAGCCGTGACGCCGCTTGCGCACGATCTTGCTGGGCTGAAATGTCCGTTTCACCGTTCTTCTCCGCTCGGCAAGGCAGGCGGCGAAGCCGGCCGGCCTTGGTGTTCCCGCGCCGACGCAGCCCAAGGTCACGCGGCGCATGTTCAAAACTTTCGGCCAGCTCCGCCTCGCCCGACCGGCGTCAGGGCGAATAAAAGCGATCGTCGCCCTTTTGGGGCGACGCCGAGTGAGCGCATATAGGAGTAAGCGCCGATTCAAGTCAATGACGCGGGGCGTGGGTTTCGCGCCGATTTGACGACGGAATTCGCCAATTTTTCAGTCGCGCCGGAAGGCGTTTGACATTCTAGACGACCGGTCGCATTGTGACCGACATGTCAGACCGCAATGCTACCGACGCGACGAAGAAACGCCTGCTCGACCATGGCGTCGCGCTGATGCTGCAAAACGGCTATCACGGCACCGGGCTCGCCGACGTTCTCTCGGCGGCGAAAGTGCCGAAGGGCTCCTTCTATTACTATTTCCCTAGCAAGGAGGAATTCGGCGCGCAGGCGATCGAACATTACATCGCGCCATTCATCCAGCGCCTGAGCGAACATCTGGCCGCGCCAGGCAAAGGCGGCCTTGACGCGCTCTCCGATTATTTCCGCGAGTCGATCGGCGAGCTGGAGGCGAATGATTTCGCCGGCGGGTGCCTGCTCGGCAATCTCATGGGCGAGATCGGCGACAGCAGCGCGCCGGCGCGCGAGGCGCTCAAAAAGGCCGTCGACCGCTATCGCGACCTCCTCGCCAAGGGTCTCGCCCGCGCGCAAGGGGAAGGCGCCGTGCGCCAGGACCGCGACGCGCGCGCCCTGGCGGACCTGCTGGTCAATGGCTGGCAGGGCGCGATGCTGCGCATGAAGGTCGAGCGCTCCGCCGCGTCGCTTCGCGCCTTCGTCGACGACATGCTGCTCGGCTACTGCCGCGCTTAGAACAATAAGGAGCAAGAGCCGCCCTTCATGCGGCCGAGTTATAGACGACTGGTCTAATATAAGGGAGCATCGCAAAATGAGGAAATGTCTCGCACCGCTCATCCTCGCCGGCCTGTGCTGCGCGGCGCCCGCAGGCGCCGAAATTCTCGCGGCGATGAATTACGAGACCAAAGCCGGAATAGCGCCGCGCCGCGAAGGGATCGCCATCGTCGACATTGATCCCGCCTCGCCGACATTCAACACGATTGTGAAGGACGCGCCGCTGCCGCCCGATTTCATCGCGCATCACATCTATTTCAACAAAGGCCAGACCAAAGCCTATGTCACTTCGCTCGGCCGCAGCGCCATCGCCGTCTTTGATCTTTCGACCTTCCCCGAACAAGTCGCGATCATTCCCGTCCCCGACTGCAAGGTGGGCGAGGATATGGTCTTCTCCGACGACCGCAAGCGCTGGTTCCTGAGCTGCATGGGGTCGAGCAACGTCATCATGGGCGATGCGCAAAGCGACGAGACGCTGAAGGTGATCGCCGCGCCGCAATCCGTCGCCGCGGAGGCCAAGCCCTACATCAAACATCCGCACGGTCTGACACTGAACGAAAATCTCGACCTCTTGATCGCAACGAGCACGGTCAATCCGAACGACTTCAAAGAGGCCGGCGACACCATTGCATTTATCGAAGCCTCCACCGGAACGCTGCGCGCGACGCACAGAGTGTCGAGCAAGCCCTCGCCCGCAGCCGAAGCGCCTGTCGAGACCGCCTTCATTCCCAGTCGAGAGCCGCACACCGCCTATATCACCAACATGCTTGGCGGAACGCTCTGGGCGGCGACCTGGCGGCCGGATCGAGACGTCGAGCTGCAACAAGTCTACGACTTCGCGCCAATGGGACAGGGCGTTCCGCTGGAAATGGAATTCAGCGAAACGGGCGATCGGCTTTACGTCACGACGGCGAAGCCGGGCGCGCTCAATGTCTTCGACATCGCCGACCCTCGGAAGCCGAAACTTCTCGCCAGCACGCCGACGGCGGCCGGCGCGCATCATTTCGTCTTCTCCCCGGACCGGAGATACGCCTTCGTGCAGAACAGTCTGCTGAACCTGCCCGACATGAGCGACGGCTCGGTGAGCGTCGTCGATCTTGCGAGCGACAAGCTCGTCGCCAAGATCGACGTGCTTCAGAAGGCGGGGCTCAACCCCAATTGCATCATCCTGATGCCGAAATGGCGCCGAGCCGAGGATTAGATTGCTGCGCGCCCCGCCCGGCGGCGTCGTCCGGCGCCGCCGATCCGGTCGCGGCGCGCGCCTGCCGCAGCCCCGAGATTCTTGTCATTTGCCCACCTGACTCGCGACGGCGTATAGATTGGTAACGACGTGATTCGCGTCGCTGTCCGTATCCTTCCAGACGTAGCGTGATGCGTCCGCCTCGCTTGGCGCCCATGATTAAGACTTTGGGCCGCGTTTGAGGCGTAAGTGAAGGTTTATTAACCAATTCCGCTTACCTTCCTGGAAGGTCGGTCAGGTCGCAGGGGCGAAGACTCGCCGGCCCGCCGTGCGCGCCCTTCGGGCGGCCCGGTTGCGGACGATTGAGCTCGGTGGGGAACCAAAATGCGCGTTTTATTGATCGAGGACGACAGCGCGACGGCTCAAAGCATTGAGCTCATGCTCAAGTCCGAGAATTTCAACGTCTACACGACTGATCTCGGCGAAGAAGGCATCGATCTCGGCAAACTTTACGACTACGACATCATTCTTCTCGACCTCAATCTGCCCGACATGTCCGGTTACGAGGTTCTGCGCACGCTGCGCGTCGCCAAGGTGAAGACCCCGATCCTCATTCTCTCCGGACTTGCCGGCATCGAAGACAAGGTCAAGGGCCTGGGCTTCGGCGCCGACGACTATCTGACCAAGCCCTTCCATAAGGACGAACTCGTCGCGCGCATTCACGCCATCGTCCGCCGCTCCAAGGGCCACGCCCAATCCGTCATCATCACCGGCGAACTCGTCGTCAATCTCGACCAGAAGACGGTGGAAGTCAGCGGCGCCCGCGTGCATCTCACCGGCAAGGAATATCAGATGCTGGAGCTGCTCTCGCTGCGCAAGGGCACGACGCTGACGAAGGAAATGTTCCTCAATCATCTCTATGGCGGCATGGACGAGCCTGAACTGAAGATCATCGACGTCTTCATCTGCAAATTGCGCAAGAAGCTCGCTAACGCCAGCGAAGGACGCAACTATATCGAGACCGTCTGGGGCCGCGGCTATGTGCTGCGCGAGCCGAGCGAAGCCGATGAACGCATCACGGCGTAAGCGCGCGGTCGCTGAAGCCAGCTGCGATCAATAATAAAGTCTCTCGAGAAAGGCCGCGTCGGAGGATGCGGCTTTTTCTTTTAGGCGACCTGAAGCCTGTCACGGAACAGGCGTGTGCCCGATCGGTTTACGGACGCGGGCGACGTCTAGGAGACGAAAATGAAGAAACCCCTTCTGGCGGGCGCCTTTGCGCTTGCGCTTCTGGCGCCTGCAGCGTCCTGGGCAAAAACGGCCCCGACCACCCGAGCAATGCGAGCCGACGCCGCGACTCAGAGTCCGTTTGAGAAAGGGGCTCAATGAGCGATGCGTCGCAAGAGAAGCCCGCCCATGGCGACGTGGATCATTGCTTTTGAGACGTCGATGCGCTTTTCGTAATCGCGCACGAGCCGTCGCCAGCG
>VGEB01000062.1 GCA_016869435.1 Alphaproteobacteria bacterium
GAATCGCGGTCGATGTGGTATGTTCCTGCATGGCGTTGCTTCCTTTCGTGGAATCAGCACCCCGAGCCTAACGGCTCAAGGCGAGCAACGCCGCTCCTCCTTTTTCAACAATGATCGGGACATCCCCCGAGAACAGGGCAAGGAGAACTCCGTTGAGCAAGGGGAAGAGGCGAACAGCAACATCAGCTGTTGGCAGCGCCGTAAACCCAAGCCACCGCAACACTGGGTCTGGATAAACCGCTAAATATAATGTTACAAGAAAGCCACCCAATATCGCAATTTTGATCCATTGTTGGCGGGTTCGATATAGCATGCGAGATGCTCCCATTCGTTAATAAAGTAATAATTATATTACAAATTTGCCTCAATTCGTCTGATTTCGATAAGCCCTTAATTTTACTGCGCCATAAACGTTTACGCTCGATTTTTCGTTGGCAACACAGAATGGCAAAAAGAGGGTCTTGGTTCCAGATTGCGGACCGCACAACCCCCCATATGAGCTACGACACGGACACGCGGCTTATTTTCCGCGCCTCGCCGAAAGCCAAAAACGCTGATCGCCGACGAGGGCTATGACAAGCGACGGCCTCCGTGAAGCGCTCAAAGAGCTTGGAACAGAATCCTGCCTCGCGCCCACGGCGCAATCGCAAAACGCCGCTCGACTACCACAAGGCGTTTTTCAGGCTGTGCCACAAAACCGAAAATCTCTTGGCCAAATTCCGCGATTGGCGACGCATCGCAACTGGCTATTATCGTTGTGTGCACACCTTCTTCTCGGCGATCTGCATTGCCGCAGCCGTCTCCTTCTATCTCAATCAATGAACTCCTGACTTTAGATACCAATCTACAATGCCAAGCAGATACGCTTCGGAAAGCGCCGCCCTTTGACATCCCCCTGACCGCCCGGCATTAGAGGCGCAATCCCTTTAGACCGGACGCGCCCGCACGATGAGACCCGAACGCTATAATTTCGCCGAGGCGGAGCCGCGCTGGCAAAAGATTTGGGAAGAAAAACAATCTTTTAAGGCAGGCGATCGGCCGGGCGCCGCCAAATTTTACGTGCTCGAGATGTTTCCCTATCCTTCGGGTCGGCTGCACATGGGCCATGTGCGCAACTACTCGTTGGGCGACGTCGTCGCCCGCTTCATGCGCGCCAAGGGCTTCGACGTGTTGCATCCGATGGGATGGGACGCGTTCGGCCTTCCCGCCGAAAACGCCGCGGCGCAGACCGGCGCGCATCCGGCGCAATGGACCTACGCCAATATCGCCGCCATGCGGGCGCAGCTCAAGACGCTGGGCCTGTCGCTCGACTGGTCGCGCGAAATCGCGACCTGCGATCCCGAATATTACAAGCATCAGCAGAAGCTCTTCCTCGATTTTCTCAAGGCCGGGATCGTCGACCGCAAGAAGTCGAAGGTGAATTGGGACCCTGTCGACATGACGGTGCTCGCCAATGAGCAGGTCATCGACGGACGCGGCTGGCGCTCGGGCGCGCTCGTCGAACAGCGCGAGCTGACGCAGTGGTTCTTCAAGATCACCGCTTATTCGGAAGAGCTGCTCTCCGCGCTCGACGGTCTCGACCGCTGGCCCGACAAGGTGCGGCTGATGCAGCGCAACTGGATCGGGCGCTCGGAAGGCATGCTCGTGCGCTTCGCGCTCGCCGAGCCGTTAGATCACGCCGCATTTGGACGGAATCGCCCAAATGCGGATAACGTGATCGATTCAAAAAGTTTAGAGCGCGCTTTACGCGAAAAACCGGATTCCACTTTTTCGCAGCGCGCTCTATGCGAGGCGCGCGAGATCGAAGTCTTCACCACCCGCGCCGACACGCTGTTTGGCGCGAAATTCGTCGCGCTCGCCGCAGACCATCCGCTCGCGAAGGCCGCGGCCGAGAAGTACCCGGCGCTTGCCGCCTTCGCCGAGGAGTGCCGGCGCGGCGGGACCTCCGCCGAAGCGATCGAGACCGCCGAAAAGAAGGGCTATGACACGGGACTGCGCGTCGTTCACCCTTTCGACCCGAACTGGACGCTGCCTGTCTATGTCGCGAATTTCATTTTGATGGATTACGGCACGGGCGCGATTTTCGGCTGCCCGGCGCATGATCAGCGCGATCTCGATTTCGCCACGAAATATGGCCTTGGCTTCAAAGTCGTGGTCTGCCCGGAGGGCGTTGAGCCGCAGGAGCTCGAAAAGCGGATCGCGGCAAGCGGCGAAGCCTTCGAGGGCGACGGCAATCTGGTCAATTCCAGCTTTCTCGACGGACTCGCCGTGCCGGAGGCGAAGGAGGAGGTCGCCAATCGTCTGACGACGACGGCGCTGTTCGAGCGTCCACAGGGCGAGCGCAAGGTGAATTTCAAGCTGCGCGACTGGGGAATTTCGCGCCAGCGCTATTGGGGCTGCCCGATCCCGATCATCCATTGCGAGACCTGTGGACCGGTTCCGGTTCCCGAGGCCGATCTGCCGGTCAGGCTGCCGGAAGACGTTTCCTTCGACCAGCCGGGCAATCCGCTCGATCGCCATCCGAGCTGGAAGAACGTCCCTTGTCCCTCCTGCGGCGCGCCGGGGCGGCGCGAGACCGACACGATGGACACTTTCGTCGACTCGTCCTGGTATTACGCGCGCTTCGCCGACCCCCACAACGAGACGTCGCCGGCGAGCGCCGCGGCGCTCGCGCGCTGGCTGCCGGTCGATCAATATATTGGCGGGATCGAGCACGCGATTTTGCATCTCCTCTATTCGCGCTTCTTCGCCCGCGCCATGCGCGACTCGGGCCATGCCGCGGTCGCCGAGCCTTTCGCCGGCCTCTTCACGCAAGGCATGGTCGTCCACGAAACCTATCGGGCGCCGGACGGCCAATGGGTCGCGCCGCATGAGATCCGCGTCGAGGCCAGGGACGGGGCGCGCCGGGCCTTTCTCATCGACGGCGATGTCGAGATCGAAATCGGCCCGATCGAAAAAATGTCGAAGTCGAGGAAAAATACAGTCGACCCCGACGACATCGTCGCGAGCTACGGCGCCGACACGGCGCGTCTCTTCGTTCTGTCCGACAGTCCGCCCGATCGCGACGTCATTTGGTCCGACGAGGGGGCGCAGGGCGCTTGGCGCTTCATTCAGCGTCTGTGGCGCCTGACTGGCGAACTGGGCCGGGTCGCGGCGCCCGTCGGCGCCGAGCCGCCGGCGGCGTTTCACGATCTCGCGCTCGCCGTGCGCAAGGCGACGCATCGTTCGATCGCCCAGGCCAGCGAAAATATCGAGCGGTTGCGCTTTAATAGCGCCATCGCCCGCATCCGCGAATTCGCCAATGAGCTGACGAGCGCGCTCGACGCCGTGACGGAAACGCCGGTTCCGGCCGATCTCGCCTTCGCCTTCCGCGAGGCGGCGGACGCGCTCATTCGCCTTGTCGCGCCGATGACGCCGCATGTTGCGGAGGAATGCTGGGCTGATTTGGGCCACAAAGGGCTGGTTGTTGAAGCGCCTTGGCCCGCTGCCGATCCTACCCTTGTGGCGCAGGAGATGATAAGCCTCCCAGTTCAGGTCAACGGCAGGAAGCGCGCCGAAATTCTCGTCGCCCATGACGCCGACAAGGAAACGATTCGCAAAGAAGCTTTGGCGCAAGATGGCGTTCAGCGGGCCATGGAAGGCAGGCCGCTGAAGAAGTTCATTCTCGTTCCGAAAAGGATCGTCAATGTGGTGGTTTAGCAAAGCGGCGGTCGGCGGGTCGGCAGGCGGCGCTCATTCTACCGCCGAAGGCCGACTGCCGACTGCCGCGCTCCGGCATGTGACGGTTCTATGCGTTGCGCTTCTCGCGCTGCCGCTCGCCGGCTGTCTTCAGCCGCTTTACGCGCCGGCGGGCTTCGGGCTCGACTCGTCGCCGCTCGCGGCCGAACTGCAGTCGATTGCAGTCGATGAAATTCCCCTGCGTCTGGGGCACTATGTTCGCAATGAACTGATCTTCGGCTTGAACGGCACAGGCTCGCAGCCGCCGCCGCGCTACCGGCTGACGGTCGTGCTCCGCGAACGGGTGCAAACGCCGATTCTCGACACGGTGACAGGTCGCGCTACCTCGGCGACGGTGATCGTCGACGCCGAATACCGGCTCATTACCATCCCCGACGAGGTCGAGGTGACCAAGGGCGTCGCCTTCAACATCGCAAGCTACGACCGTTTCTCGAACCGCTTTTCCAATGTGCGCGCCGCGCGCGACGCAGAGATTCGCGATGCTCGGGTCATCGCCGAATCAATCCGCACCAGAATCGCCACCGTGATGGCGGACCGCCTGTCGTCCCTCCCGCCGCCTGTCGTTACCAAGTGACGGGAGAAACGAGCGCTCGCGCATCATGACGGCGGTCAGGAGTCGCGACGCCGAGCGTTTCGTCGCCGCACCGCCCGACGGCATTTTTCTTTTTCTCGTCTTCGGCGCGGATATGGGCATGGTGTGTGAGCGCGCGCTTGCGATCATCGACAGGCGCGTTAACGATCGCCGCGACCCGTTCCAATTCGTCGAAATGAGCGGCGACGCCGTCGCCGCCGATCCGCTGACGCTGCTCGACGAGGCCAACACCACGCCGCTCTTCGGCGGACGGCGGGCCATTCTCGTTGAGACAAGCGCGAAATCGGTCATTCCAGCCGTCACCTCGCTCATCGCCGCGCCGCCGGCCCATTGCACGGTCGTGTTGACGGCCGGCGCCTTGAGGCGCGACTCGCCGCTGCGCAAGCTTATTGAGGGCGCCAAGCACGGGGCGGCGATCGAGTGCCAGCCCGACGCGGAAGCGGATTTGCAGGCGCTGATCGATCGTAGCCTGCGCGAAGCAGGACTTGTGGCAAGCCCCGAGGCGCGCAGCCTGCTGCTGGGCGCGCTCGGCGAAGACCGGCTGACGAGCCGCGCAGAGCTTTCAAAGCTCGCGCTCTATATGCACGGCCGCGAGCATGTTGAAGCGAAGGATGTCGAAGCGATCGTCGCGCACGCTTCGAACATCGCCTCCGATCGCGTAGTGACGGCGGCGTTCGGCGGGGCCGCGGACATTGGCGCTGCGCTTGACGCTTATTTCGCGCAGGACGGCGATGCGCAGCCGCTTCTCATCGGCGCGCTGCGCTACGCCGTGGCGCTGCATCGCGCCCGCCTGTCCATGGAGCGCGAGGGCGGACGCCCTGACGCAGGCGTCTCGGCGCTGATGCGCGCCGGCTTCGGATTCATGCATCGCGCGCTGATCGAGGAGCAGCTCAGGAACTGGTCATCGGCGCGCCTCGGCGCGCTGATCGAGCCGCTGCGCGCCGCACAGACCCGGGCGCGCGCCAACGCCGCCGTGGCGCAAATGGAGGCGGAGCGCGCGCTGTGGAACGTCGCTAAAGCCGCCGCCCGGCGATAGTCAGCCCTGGCCTTCGTCCATTAATATTTCGAATCCGCCGAAGATCATGCGCTTTCCGTCGAAGGGCATCGGCATGTTCTTCATACGCGGGTCTTCGTGCATTTTTTTGTGGGCCGCGTCGCGCACCGTTTTCGACGGCCACAGAACCCATGAGAACACGACGTTTTCGCCGCTCTCTGCGGCGACGGCGCGTTTGAAGTCGGTGACTTTGCCGTCGGGCACCTCGTCGCCCCAGCATTCGACGACGCGCAGCGCGCCCCACTCTTTCATTGTCGCCCACATTTGCGCGGCGGCTTTACGATAATCTTCCTTCTTCCCCGTGGGCACGGGGATCACGAATCCGTCGACATAGCTCATCGCGCCGCTCCTTCTTTATGACACGCCTTTGACGCCGCCTTTGCGAACGTCCACAACTAACGCGCCGCGTCAGCAACTGTGAGCGGTCATGCCGGCAGAGCGATTGCGCAGAACGTCTGTCGGGAATGTCCGTCCGTTACGCCGCGCTCGCGAGGCTTTCGAACAAGGCGCGGCCGTCGGTTCCGCCGACGAGCGGATCGATGAGATTTTCCGGATGCGGCATCAGGCCGAGCACATTGCGCCCGTCCGAATAAATCCCGGCGATGTCGTTGCGCGAGCCGTTCGGGTTGGCGTCGCCGCCGACATTGCCGGCTGAATCGCAGTAGCGGAAGGCGACGAGGCCTTCGCCCTCTAACCGTTCGATCGTCGCGTCGTCGGCTTCATAATTGCCTTCGCCATGCGCGATGCAGACCTCGATGATCTGGCCCCTGGCGTAATGCCGGGTGAAGGCGGCATCGTTGCGTTCGACACGCAGATGCTGCATCCGACAGACGAAACGCAGATTGGCGTTGCGCATCAGCACCCCCGGAAGAAGGCCGCTTTCGCAGAGAATTTGGAAGCCGTTGCAGACGCCGAGCACCAGTCCGCCGCGCGCCGCGTGCGCCCGCACCGCGTCCATGATGGCGGCGCGGCCCGCGATCGCGCCGCAGCGCAGATAATCGCCGTAGGAAAAGCCGCCGGGCAATACCACGAGGTCAGTCCCCGCGGGCAATTCGTGATCGGCGTGCCACAGCATTGCCGGCTGGCGCCCGGTCGCCAGCGTCAGCGCGCGGGCCATGTCGCCTTCGCGATTTGAGCCGGGGAAAACGACGACGGCGGCTTTCATGGGCGTGTCCTGAGCGGCAGGTCGGCAATCGGCAGGTCGGCAGTCGGCAGGTCGGCAGTTGGCAGGTCGGCGCTTTTTCGACTGCCGACTGCCGAAGCCCGGCTGCCGTCGATCGCCTCACACATCGATCTGGTAATTTTCGATCACGGTGTTGGCGAGCAGCTTTTCGCAGGCCGTTTGCAACTGCGCCTTGGCGGCGTTGGCGTCTGCGCCGGCAAGCTCCACGTCGAACACTTTGCCCTGTCTGACGCTCGCGACGCCCTCGACGCCGAGCGACTTCAGCGCCCCCTCGATCGCCTTTCCCTGCGGATCGAGAATGCCGGATTTGAGAGTGACGAGGACGCGAGCTTTCATGGCAGACCAACGGAGGAAGTCGCAGAAAAGGTTCTTACGGATAGCGATGTTGAATGCGAACCGCAACACTGGGGATAGCTTCTACCTAATGTTGGTGGAAATACGCGTAGCCGTTGGCATATCGAAGTCGGGATTGACCTCAATATCTCGTGCAAATGCAGCCATCACACGCTTATATGCTGCACGAATTTCCTTCGGATCAGTCACGTTGTCGCTGGCGCAAAAGCATGAATCCCAGTTGCTCCGCCAATCTTTGGCGCGCGCCTCCTTACGACGTTCGAAATGCGACCTGAGTAATGCGTCCTGCCCCCAACCGTTGAACGACTCGTAGCACAATTCTTGGAAGTGCATGCATGCATCGAAGAACTCAGCGGAAAAAAGAGGGGCGGCGAGATATATTTTCTTATCAACTACGCGCTTGAGGGAGACCACGGACGGCGGATCGAGATCTCGCCAACATCCAACGTATGTAAAATAGCAAAGAGCATCATTGAAGTCTGGGGCAAGCGACTCGTAAATTGTCAATCTCTTTTCGATAAGTTTCTGGTTCCTCCATTGAATATGCTCGAAGCGTTTAGTGATACGATGAATATAGACTCCTACTCCGGCTAAGGTGATAGGCGTCAGGACACCCACCGTAAGCTTAGCAATTTCGAGCCAATTCCACTCGCCAAGTTCCATTAAATATCCTGTCCGTGAGCAAAATGCGTAAGAATGCCTATTGGCGTTACCGCGTATTACCTGGATCGTCGCACAGCCTCACAGCAGACCCGTGCCGCGGTAAATGACGCGTAAGGATAATCGCGCGCCGAGGATGGGCAGGTCGAGTTCGCTTTCAGCAGTCTCGAAGCGGCGTTCGGCGAAGCCATTGGCGCGGTCGAAGGACACGACCTCGAGCGCGTCCTGCGCGATCACCACATATTGCCTCAGTGAAGGCAGGTTCGCATAGGCCTTCCGCTTCCAACGCAGATCCTTGTTGGCGGTCGAGGGCGAAAGAACCTCGAATGCGATGATCATGTCGTCGCATTCGACGCCCTTGAGATCGTCCTCAGGTCTGATCAGCAGGTCGGGAACGGGAACGCTTATTTCCGACAGGCGCACGCCAAAGCCGGGGATGACCTCCCATTCGGCGTCCTTCTGCCGAGAAAGTTCGCTCAGGGCAAAAAATATGTTTCCGACAATCTTTTGATGCAGACGGCTGGCCGTGGCGTTCAAGACCGGCTCCCCCTCGATCAGCTCCCATTTTTCGTCGTCGGGGCGCGTAGCCGTGAACGCGAAGAATTCCTCCGCGCGCATCGGACCTGAATCGAGGTGAGGAACGCCCATGGCGGCCCCTTGCGAATTTCCTATTGCACCAGTTTCGGCGCGCCGGTGCGCACGGTCTCGTTTTCCTGCATCACGCCGAGACGGCGCGCGACCTCGGTATAGGCTTCGACCAGGCCGCCCAGGTCGCGACGGAAGCGGTCCTTGTCGAGCTTGTCGTTCGATTTCATGTCCCACAGCCGGCAGCTGTCGGGGGAAATCTCGTCAGCGACGACGATCCGCATCATGTCGCCTTCCCAGAGCCTGCCGCATTCCATCTTGAAGTCGACGAGGCGGATGCCGACGCCAAGGAAGAGACCGGACAGGAAGTCATTGACGCGGATGGCGAGCGCCATGACGTCGTCGATCTCCTGCGGGGTCGCCCAGCCGAAGGCGGTGATATGCTCTTCGGAGACCATCGGGTCGTCGAGCGCGTCGTTCTTATAGTAGAATTCGATGATCGAGCGCGGCAGCTGCGTGCCTTCTTCCATCCCGAGGCGCTTGGCGAGCGAGCCGGCCGCGACATTGCGCACGACCACTTCGAGCGGGATGATCTCCACCTCGCGGATGAGCTGCTCGCGCATATTCAACCGGCGGATGAAATGGGTCGGCACGCCGATGCTGTTCAGATGTTGGAAGATATATTCCGAGATTCGGTTGTTGAGCACGCCCTTGCCGTCGATCACCTCGTGTTTCTTCGCATTGAAGGCCGTGGCGTCGTCCTTGAAGTGCTGAATCAAAGTGCCGGGCTCCGGGCCCTCATAGAGGACCTTGGCCTTGCCCTCGTAAATGCGGCGTCGGCGGTTCATTGGGATCAACCGGGGCTTGAGGAAGTCCATATGGCGGGTCGTCGCTCCTGCGAAGTGGGTCTGCGCACGCCGGCCTTGCGGCCTGGCCCTCAGGGAGCGGCGGCGGGCGCGCGCCCTGGCCGCGGATATCGGCGGTCCTAGCGTCTTTGGCGGCCAGTGACAAGCCGACATCACACTCTATCGCAAAGGGAAAGGCGATACAACGCGCCTAACAGCCGTGCTTTTGCCTGCGGCGACGACGGCGCTTTCCGCCATTGGCTTTGCGCCTGAATACGCCTATATCGGGCCGTCGCCGATGCGGCTGATCGCCGAGCCTCACATCAAAGAACAACCCCGGCCGAGGATGGACATGAGCACTTTCGACCAGCGCGAAGACTCCTTCGAAAAACGCTTTGTCCACGAAGAGGAACTCCAGTTTCGCGCCGAGGCGCGCCGCAACAAGTTGCTCGGGCTATGGGCGGCCGAAAAACTCGGGAAAACCGGCGCCGAGGCTCAGGCTTACGCTGAATCGCTGGTCGTGGCCGAGGTCGCCGCCGACGCCGATGAGCGGGTCGTGGCGCAACTCAAGAAGGATTTCGAGGCGGCCGGCGTGAACCAGTCCGAGCACCAGATCCGTCGCACCATGGACGAGATGCTGGCCAAGGCGAAGGCGGAGATCAAGGCGGGCGAATAGTCCCGCATAGGCCCTTTGTTCATTTTCTGGGAGGATGGTCGCGCCATGCGCGATTCGTCCCTGAGCGTCCCGCGACAAAAGCCGCTTCCCGACGCCGCCTGTTTTTCGGCCGCTCCGGCGATCGCCGAAGAAGCGGCGCTGTGGCTGCGCCATCTTGCCGGCGAGCGGCGCGCCTCGCGCCATACCGTCGACGCCTATGCCCGCGACCTTGCCGCCTTTCTCGCCTTTCTGACCGATCATCTCGGCGCGCGGCCCGACGCCGCCGAGCTCAAAGCCCTTCAGCCGGCGGATTTGCGCGCCTTTCTCGCTAAGCGTCGCCGCGACGGATTGGAGAGCCGCTCGCTGCTGCGGGCGCTTGCCGCGGTGCGCAATTTTCTGCGCTTTCTGGAGAAGAAGGGGCTCGCCCGTACCGATGTTTTCGGCGCGGTCCGCCCGCCAAAGTGCCCGCACAGCCTGCCCAAGGCGCTCACGGTGGCCGACGCCCGCGACATCGTCGATCCCACGCAGAGGGCGGGCGAGGCGCGCGAGCCATGGATCATTGCCCGCGACGCCGCGGCGCTGGCGCTGCTTTACGGGGCGGGGCTAAGAATTTCCGAGGCGCTGTCGATCGGCGGCGCCGAGGCGCCGGTCGGCGCTATCGACCGGATCACGATCCTGGGAAAGGGCGGCAAGAGCCGCACCGTTCCGGTGATCGCGCCGGTGCGCGCGGCCATCGAGGCCTATCTCGCGCTCTGCCCTTACGATCTCGCCGGCGGACCGCTGTTCGTCGGCGCGCGCGGCGGCCCGCTGTCGCCGCGCATCGTTCAGCTCGCGGTCCAGCGCCTGCGCGGCGCGCTCGGCCTGCCGGAAAGCGCGACGCCGCATGCGCTGCGCCATTCGTTCGCGACGCATCTCCTCGGCCGCGGCGGCGATCTGCGCACGATCCAGGAATTGCTCGGCCACGCCTCGCTATCGACGACGCAGATTTATACCGCCGTCGACAAGGCCCGGCTCCTCGACGCCTATCGCTCGGCCCATCCGCGCGCGGATTGAGGCTACCGGCTTGATGAGCCCGCCGCTCCTGCGCCTAAAGCTGCAAGTGGCGTGGATGGCTGGGACAAGCTCGGCCACGACGGCCTAAAGTCCAAGGTCGCTGGCGCACAAAAAGGGAGCACGAATGTTCGGCCGGGCGCTGATCGTCGCGCTGATCGCCTTCTTCGCCGGCGCCAGCCTTTCGGCGCGGGCCGACGCGCCGGATGTCTGCAAAGGCGACGCCTGCCAGGGCGTTTTCGCCGTCGGCCCCTATCTCATGGGTTTTTTCGCGACCCAAACTCGTGAAGAGGGAACGGCGCAACGCTATTACCGGGAAATCCCCAGTTTCGGGCCGACGCTTCTGAACATCGAGATCGCGGGGCGCGAGGACGATCCGACGCGTCCGCCGCAATTCGAGGACATCAAGGACCTTGACATCGAGGCCCGGCTCTTTTGGGCGAGAAACGATCTCAAGACGCCCGAACTCTTAAAGACCTATCGGGCGCATGGCGTCGCGTCGCTCTCCCTCGACTATGATTTTTCCGAGGACGGCAAATATGTCGTCGGCGTGAGTTTGCGGAAGCCGGACGGCGTTGAGCATCGAGGCGAACATATTTTCTTCGTCATTGCCGCCGCCGAGTCGGGCCTTCTCCTCGCCGCCGCCGCCTCGCTTTTTCTTCTCGGTTTCGCTGTCCTTGTCTGGCGGCTGAGAAGGCCGCTCACTCCAGCGGCTCCACCGCAGTAATCTCAATGCCGAAGCCCGAGAGGCCGACGAAGGCGCGGGGCGCCGAGGACGAGCGCAGGCGGATCGACGAGACGCCCAGATCCTTCAAAATCTGCGCGCCGAGCCCCACGTCGAACCATTGGCGTTTGCGCGTCTCCTCGGCGTTTTCCTCGCCCCTTCCGATGATATTCGCCGGGACGCCGGCGGCGCCGTCGCGCAGATAAACCAGCACGCCGCGCCCTTCGCGGGCGAAACGCGCCAGAGTCTTCTTGATCGTCGGCGCCCCGCACATCACGTCGGCGATGATGTCGGCGCGGTGCAGGCGCGTCGGCACGTCGCGACCGTCGCCGATCGCGCCGAGCACGAAGGCGAAATGCTGCACGCTGTCGAAAGGCGTGACATAGGCGTGCCCGATCATGTCGCCGGCTTCGGTCTCGACGGGAAAGGTCGCGACGCGCTCGACGAGCTTTTCGCGCGCCTGCCGGAAGGCGATGAGATCCGCGACCGACACGAGCTTGAGTTGATGCGTGCGGGCGAATTCCTCGATCTGGCCGCCGGTCATCACCGTGCCGTCGTCATTGGCGAGTTCGCAGATCACGCCGACCGGCGGCAGGCCCGCGAGCTTGCATAAATCCACCGCCGCTTCGGTATGGCCGGAGCGCATCAGCACCCCGCCGTCCTTGGCGATGAGCGGAAAGACATGGCCGGGCCGCACGAAATCGGCCGCGCCCATATTGCCGTTGGCGAGCGCGCGCACCGTATTGCAGCGCTGCTCGGCGGAAATGCCGGTGGTTAACCCGTGGCGCGCGTCGACCGAGACGGTAAAGGCGGTCGCGAGCGGCGCGTCGTTCTCCGCGACCATGGGCGCGAGATGGAGACGGCGCGCTTCTTCGATCGTCAGCGGCGCGCAGACGATTCCGCTGGTGTGGCGGATGATGAAGGCCATCTTCTCCGGCGTGCAGAGCGATGCGGCGATGACCAGATCGCCTTCATTTTCGCGATCGTCGTCATCGGTGACGACGACCATCTCGCCTCTGGCGACGGCCTCGATGGCTTCGGTGATGGAATGGGACAATCGGCTCTCCAGCGCGCTTCGCGCATTTTGCGCTTTCGCAGTTTCGCTTATCTAGACGTGCGGCGGCGACGTTTCAAATTGGAAGTTGAAACGTCTACGCTGCAGTTGTCATTCCCGACGCGCGAAGCGCGATCAGGGAATCCAGGAAACTCAGCGTTCCTGACGTTGCTCTGGATTCCCGGTCGGGCCCGCGGCCCGCCGGGAATGACAATGCGAAGGCGAGGAAGAAAGGGAGGCTCCGTTGTACGAAGCGGGATTGAAGAAGCGCGCGATCTCAAGCTTCCTGAGGACGCTGGCGGCCTCAGCGCTGGCATTCCTTGCGCCGCTCGCAGTCGCACGCGCAAATTCCTGCGCCGATATCGAGGACGGCGGCGCGCGTTACACAATGTGCGACTTCGACGCGCGCAACAGCGACATTCGGCTTTTTCTGCGCGACGAGAAGGGTGACGCCTATGCCGATTTCTCGCGCCTGGCGAGCGCGCTCGCCGACAAGGGCGAAACCCTCGTCTTCGCGATGAACGCCGGCATGTATGCGGAGGATCGCGCGCCGGTCGGCCTCTATGTCGAGAACGGCCGCACGCTCAACGCCGCCAATACGCATGCCGGTCCCGGCAATTTCCACATGAAGCCGAATGGCGTCTTCTGGATTGACGGCGGGCGCGCCGGCGTCACCGAGACAGCGCGCTTCCTCAAAAGCCGCCAGCGCGCGCAGTTCGCCACTCAATCAGGGCCGATGCTCGTCATCGGCGGACGCATTCATCCGCGCATTCACGAAGACGGCATGTCGCAGAAATTTCGCAACGGCGTTTGCGTCCAGGACGGCCATATCGTGCGCTTCGCCATCTCCAATCAGCCGGTGAGTTTTTTCGAATTTGCGCGGCTGTTTCGTGATCGTCTGCATTGCGCGGACGCGCTGTTTCTCGACGGCGGTTCGGCTTCAGGACTCTATGCGCCGTCGCTCTCGCGCCATGATCGATTCATGCCGGCGATGGGGCCGATCGTCGGCGTCGCCGAAAAGTCGAAGCGTTAGATCACGCTGCGTTTAGGCGGAATCGCCTAAACGCAGATGACGTGATCGATTCCAAAAGCGTAGAGCGCGCTTTGCGCGAAAAACCGGCATCCACTTTTTCGCGGCGCGCTCTAGCTCAATCGCGTCAGCGCCGCGTTGAGCTTGTCGATGCGCGCGGCGGTCTCTTCCCGCCGTTCGCGGTGCTCGTCGATCACCTCTTCGTCGGCCTTGGCGAGGAAGCCCTCATTGGCGAGTTTGGCGTCGAGCTTTTTGAGTTCGCCTTCGAGCTTCGCCGTCTCCTTCGCCAGCCGCGCCTTTTCGGCTCCAAGGTCAATCACGCCCTCTAACGGCATGGCGGCGACGCCGCCGCGCACGATCATCTGCGCCGAAGATTTCGGCGCGGCTTCAGAGAAATCCAATCGCGAAAGACGCGCAAGCTTGCGGATCGTCTCGTCCCAGCGCGTCGCGCGCGCTTTCAGCGCCTCATCGGCGCCGATCAGCAGCAGTTCGGTTTCGCTCGTCAGATTCATCTCGGCGCGCAGCGAGCGCGTTTCGGAAATCAGGTCGACGACCCAGCCGATTTCGCTTTCGGCTTCAGCGTCTTCGAGACCGCTGAGCGACGGCCATGACGCGAGCGCCAGAAGCGACTCGCGCTTGGGCCCCTCGGCGCCCTTGATCGCCCAAAGCTCTTCGGTGAGGAAGGGCATGAACGGATGCAGCAGCGCGTAGATCTGGTCGAGCGTGAAGGCGACCGTCGCGCGCGTCTCGTTCTTGTCGGCGCCGTCGGCGCCCTGCAGCAGCGGCTTCGCCAGCTCCACATACCAGTCGCAGAAAACGCTCCAGACGAAGCGATAGACGGCGTTCGCCGCATCGTTGAAGCGATAGGCGTCGATCGCCGCGCTCACTTCCGCCGTCGTGCGCGCCGCCTCGCCGACGATCCAGCGGTTGAGCGTGATTCTGTTGGCGCGCGGATCGTAGCCCGCGACGCGCGCGCAGCCGTTGATTTCGGCGAAGCGCGAGGCGTTCCACAGCTTCGTCGCGAAATTGCGATAGCCTTCGACGCGCTGGGTCGACAGCTTGATGTCGCGTCCCTGCGCCGCCATCGCGGCGAGCGTGAAGCGCAGCGCGTCGGCGCCATAGTCGTCGATGAGATGCAGCGGGTCGATGACATTGCCCTTCGACTTCGACATCTTCGCGCCCTTCTCGTCGCGGACGAGCGCATGGATATAGACGTCGCGGAACGGGACTTCGCCCATGAAGTGAAGGCCCATCATCATCATGCGGGCGACCCAGAAGAAGATGATGTCGAAGCCGGTGACGAGCGCGTTCGTCGGATAGTAGCGCGAAAGCTCCGGCGTCTTCTCCGGCCAGCCGAGAGTCGAAAAGGGCCACAGCGCCGAGGAGAACCAGGTGTCGAGAACGTCTTCGTCGCGCGTGAGCGTCACGCCGTCGCCGAGCTTGGCGCGGGCGGCTTTGAGCGCGGACTCTTCGTTTTCCTCGACATAGACATTGCCGTCCGCGTCATACCAAGCGGGGATGCGATGGCCCCACCAGAGCTGGCGCGACACGCACCAGGGCTGGATGTTCTCCAGCCAGTCGAAGTAGGTCTTCTCCCAATTCTTCGGCACGAAATTCGTCTTGCCGTCGCGCACGGCCTTGAGCGCCGGCTGGGCGAGCGTTTTGGCGTCGACATACCATTGATCGGTGAGGCGCGGCTCGAGCACCGCGCCCGAACGGTCGCCATGCGGAACCATGTGCCTGTGGTCATCGACGCCGTCTAGAAGTTCGCGCTCTTCCATCATTTCGACGACGCGCTTTCGCGCGGCGAAACGATCGAGCCCGTCGAGCGCGGATCCTGTCGCCGCAAGTTCGGGGGAGGGTTCGACGCCTTCGTGGAACTCGGCGTTGGCTTTAAGCGTCATCTGCGCCTGAGCGTCGAGGACGTTCACGAGCCGCAGGCCGTGCCGCTTGCCGACTTCGAAATCGTTGAAGTCATGGGCGGGCGTGATTTTCACCGCGCCGGTGCCCTTCTCGGGGTCGGAATATTCGTCGGCGACGATGGGGATCAATCTGCCGACTAACGGCAAACGAACGCGCTTGCCAACGAGCGCCTTGTAGCGCTCGTCTTCCGGATGCACGGCCACCGCCGTGTCGCCGAGCATCGTTTCGGGTCGCGTCGTCGCGACGACGATGAACTCACCCGTCTCTTCGCCCGCGTCGTCGACGATCGGATATTTGAAGCGCCACAAATGGTCCTTCACTTCGACCTGCTGCACTTCGAGATCGGAAATCGCCGTATGCAGCGCCGGGTCCCAATTGACGAGGCGCTTGTCCTTATAGAGCAGCCCTTCGCGATAGAGCTGCACGAAGACCTTCGCCACCGCGCGCGACAGGCCTTCATCGAGCGTGAAGCGTTCGCGCGACCAGTCGCAGGAGGCGCCGAGCCGCTTCAACTGCTCGACGATCTTGCCGCCCGATTCAGCCTTCCATTCCCACACGCGCTCGACGAATTTCTCGCGCCCGAGCGTGCGCCGATGCTCCTGGCGCTCCATGAGCTGGCGCTCGACCACCATTTGCGTAGCGATGCCGGCGTGATCGGTGCCCGGCTGCCAGAGCACGTCGTCGCCCTTCATGCGGCGGTAGCGCACGAGAATGTCCTGCAGCGTATTATTGAGCGCATGGCCCATATGCAGGCTGCCGGTCACATTCGGCGGCGGAATGACGATGGAATAGGGTACCGCCTGCGTCCGTTCGGGCCGTCCGGCGCGGAAGGCTTGCGCCTCTTCCCACGCGTCGCGGATGCGCGATTCAATTGCGGCCGGATCGAAGGTTTTTTCCATTGTCATGGGGCGAACGGAGGCAGAAAGGACGCTGATCCCTCCCCTTTACGGGGAGGGTGGACCGACGAAGCCGGGCCGGGTGGGGTTCTATAAGCAAAGAAATCGTGTTCGTCGAAGTCGGGGGGATTTATGGCTTTCCCCCACCCGGCGAGCTTCGCTCGCGACCCTCCCCGCAAAGGGGGAGGGATTCGAACGTCACGATTCAAAAAGACGTACGAGGCGTAGAGCTGTTTCCGCTTCTACGCCAGCGCCTTGAGCGCGCCCTTGCCGGCGTAGATCGCCGCGTCGCCCAGCTCCTCCTCGATGCGGATGAGCTGATTGTATTTGGCGGTGCGGTCGGAGCGGGCCAGCGAGCCGGTCTTGATCTGGCCGCTGTTGGTCGCGACGACGAGATCAGCGATGGTCGAATCCTCGGTCTCGCCGGAGCGATGCGAGAAGACGGTGGTGTAGCCGGCGCGATGCGCGGTCTCGACCGAGGCGAGCGTCTCGGTCAGCGTGCCGATCTGATTGACCTTGACGAGCAGCGAATTGGCGACGCCCTTCTTGATGCCCTCATTGAGGCGCACGACATTGGTGACGAAAAGATCGTCGCCGACGAGCTGAACTTTGTCGCCGATCGCGTCGGTGAGCTTCTTCCAGCCCTCCCAATCATCCTCAGCCATGCCGTCTTCGATGGACACGATCGGATAGGCGCCGGCGAGCTTGGCGAGATAGGCGACCTGCTCGTCGATCGAGCGCGTCACGCCTTCGCCTTCATAGACATATTTGCCGCTCTTGAAGAATTCCGTCGCGGCGCAGTCGGAGGCGAGATGCACGTCGACGCCCGGCTTGAAGCCCGCCG
>VGEB01000063.1 GCA_016869435.1 Alphaproteobacteria bacterium
AGGCGCGGTATTATCCTGACGTATTGCCAATAGCGTATTTCCTCATTTGGAATATGGTCTGACGGGTCGGATTTCCCGCAGCACGGCTCAGGCGTGCCAAATTATGCGGCGAAGCACCCTGATCAACCAAATCGGCCTATTTTTGATGCAGCCTCCTGCATAGCCCGCCAAATAACGCCGCTTAACCCTGATTCCCATCTCGCTCCCGCGCCTATCCCCTTTGCCGGCGCTCTTGCTACTATCGCTTTGGAGGTCGTCATGTGCGGCATTGTGGGAATTCTTGGAACAGGCCCGGTCGCCGGCAGGATTGTCGAGGCCTTAAAGCGCCTTGAATATCGCGGTTATGATTCTGCTGGAGTCGCCACGCTGGAGAATGGGCGGCTGACCCGGCTGCGTGCGAGCGGCAAACTCAAGAATCTTGAAGAAAAGCTCGCAGCCGCGCCGCTTTCCGGCGCCGTCGGCATCGGCCATACGCGCTGGGCGACGCATGGCCGCCCCACCGAGAACAACGCCCATCCGCACGCCAATGACCGCGTCGCCGTCGTTCACAATGGCATCATCGAAAACTTCCGGGAGCTTCGCGCCGAACTTTCGGCGAAGGGCCATGTCTTTTCGACCGAGACGGATTCGGAGGCCGTGGTTCATCTTGTCGCCAACGAGATGCGTAACGGCGCGACGCCGGAGGCGTCCGTCGCGGCGGCGTTGAAGCGGCTCAAGGGCGCTTTCGCGCTCGCTTTTCTGTTCGAAGGCGAAAACGATCTCCTTATCGGCGCGAGACGCGGTTCGCCGCTCGCCGTCGGCAGGAGCGACGAAGGAGTCTATCTTGGCTCCGACGCTCTGGCGCTTGCGCCATTCGCCACCTCGATCGCCTATCTCGACGAGGGCGACTGGGTGACGCTGACCCGCGAAGGCGTGCGCTTCCATGACGCCTATGACGCGCCGGTCGAGCGGCGCTTTCAGCCGCTCGTCGCCGGCTCCTTCATGGTCGACAAGGGCAACTACCGCCATTTCATGGCCAAGGAAATCCACGAACAGCCGGAGGTAGTCGGCCGCACGCTCGCCCATTATCTCGATCTCGCCGAGGGCGTCGTGCGCTTGCCCTTCGACTTCAAATTCGATCCGCAGGCGCTGTCGCGCGTGACCATTTCGGCGTGCGGCACGGCCTATTACGCCGGGCTCGTCGCGCGCTACTGGCTGGAGCGTTTCGCGCGCCTCTCGGTCGAAATCGACATTGCTTCCGAATTTCGTTACCGCGAGGCGCCATTGCCCAAGAACGGTCTGTCCATTCTCGTCTCGCAGTCCGGCGAAACCGCAGATACGCTCGCCGCGCTGCGTTACGCGCGCGAACAGGGCCAGCACATTCTCTCAATCGTCAACGTCGAAACGTCCACGATCGCCCGCGAGAGCGACACGGTCGCGCAGACATTGGCGGGACCCGAGATCGGCGTCGCCTCGACCAAGGCCTTCACCTGTCAGCTCGCGGTCTTCGCCTGCCTGGCGCTGGCGCTCGGCCGGGCGCGCGGCGTGCTGAGCCGGGAGCGCGAACGCGAACTCGTCGCCGAACTCGTCGCCGCGCCGGGGCAGATGGCGCAGGCGCTGGCGCACGAGGCGCAGATCGAACCGGTGGCGCGCGACGTGGCGCGGGCGTCGAGCGTGCTCTATCTCGGGCGCGGACCCGCTTTTCCTCTGGCCTTGGAAGGCGCGCTCAAGCTTAAGGAGCTTTCCTACATTCACGCCGAGGGCTATGCGGCGGGCGAGTTGAAACACGGGCCGATCGCGCTCATCGACTACGCCATGCCGGTGATTGTGCTGGCGCCGCCCGACGCGAGCCTTGAAAAGACCGTCTCCAATCTTCAGGAGGTGGCCGCGCGCGGCGGTCATTTGATTCTCATCGGTTCGCCGCATGCGCGTGACGCCGCCGCGGCGGAGCTCGCCGGCTTCATCGAAATGTCGGAAGACGTTGCCGGACCGTTCGCGGTCATCATCTATGCTGTGCCCGCGCAGCTCCTCGCCTATCACGTCGCGACCTTCATGGGCAAAGACGTGGATCAGCCGCGCAATCTCGCCAAGAGCGTAACGGTGGAGTAGAGGCTCAGCCCTTCCTGACGATTTCGGCGGCGCTCAGCGCCTCGAGGATGGCGCTCTCGACCGCCGGCATGCCCTGTCCGTCCGAATGCGCCAGCAGCACATTGCCGGAGCGCTTGGGCAAAGCGCGCATGGTTTCCACCATGCCCGGCGCGGCGATGAGGTGATGGTGCCCCCAGCGGGTCAGCCGCACCTCTACGAGGCGTGATTTGGCGAAGGCTTCCGGCAGGAAGCGCCGCAGCTCGTCGACGATGGGGGCGGCCAAGACGGCGCGGTCGCCCCCAAGCAAAAGCGCGCGGCCTGCGCGAGGATCGCGAAACGGGGCATAGACGGTGAGAACGCTGTGATCCGTGACCCGATCGGCGGCGGGCGGCGCCGCCGTCGCATCGACGACGTCGCTGAAGTTCTGCGCGCCGAGAGCCCAGCTGTCGTAACGCAGCTCCGGCGGGGGCCCCTCGAAACAGCAATTGGCGACGAGATAGCTTCCCTGCCTCAACGACGTCATTTTGGCCGTCTCGGCGGGGTCGACGCCGCGCAGGATGCGGCCCGCAAAGAAGTAGGGGGCCGCGACGACCACCCATCGCGCTTCGAGACAGCGGGGCGCGTCTGGGTGAAGCGCGTCGAACCAGCCGACGCGGGCGTAGCCGCCCTCCGCCGGCTCGATCGCATAGACGGCGGCGCCTGTGACGATACGCCCCTCGCCGTCGCGTGAAATGCGCGCCGCCATCGCACGGGCGATCGTGGCGTTGCCGCCCGGGAAGGCGTAGATGGGCGCGTTGATCTCCGAGAGAAAGTTGACGCCTGCATAGGCCGAAATCTCGTTGGCTGGCGCGCCGAAAGCTGACAGGCAATAGGCGTCGAGGAGGCCGAAGAGTTCTGCGTCGATATGTTCGCCGCGCAGGAAGTCGAGCAGGGAAAGCCGGTCCAGCGCCAGCGCCGGCTCCGGAGCCTCGGAGATGGGCAACTTAGGGAAGTCAGGCCGAGCGCCGAGGCGACGCAGCAGCGCTTTGAGGTCGTCATAGGCGCTTCGCCATATTCCGTCGCGCGGATCGCCTTCGGCCTCGACGCCGGTCAGAACCCTGTCGACCGGCGCGCTGACGGGGCGCGGCGTGAGACCGAGTTTTTCATAGAATTCGCCAAAAGGTTCTTTAATATCAACAACGTATGCAGAGCCAAGCGCATAGTCGACATTGCGCCAGCGCTTCGACTTGGCGACGCCGCCGGGCTCCGACTCGCGCTCCAGGACGATGAGGTCGCGATCCTGGAGCATCACGGCGACGGCGAGGCCGGCAAGTCCGCCGCCGATGACGGCGATTTCGACGCGCCGCTCGGGGGACGGCAGCGGCGTGCGTGACAGCCCATCGCGGATCGCATGCATGGGCGCGAAACTATCGCCCGTCCATTCGCCGAGCTGGTAAGGCGGATCTTGCGCCGCTCCAGCGCCCGGCAGCATGGAGAGGACGCCGAGAGCGCCGAAACTGGCGCCCAACCCGGCGATCGCCTCCCGACGAGTCACCATGACAGCCTGCGAAGACCAAGTGCGCGATAATTCATCCTGTCTCACGGAGGGTTGAGCGCCGCCATTGACATGAGGCGGGCTGAACTGGTCTATGCGGGCAAAGCCGCTCTCGGCGCGACTGCGCTTGACTGGCGCATGATCGTGTCCAAGGGACGCGCTGCGTTTTTCGAGATCATGTTCAAAACCTGAAAGGACGCGCTGACACTTGCTCGCCTCGATTCCTCCCGCCTATGTCGCGCCCTTCGAGCGGGCTTGGCGCAATCGGGAGCTTATCCGCGCCGTTGTGCGGCGCGAGTTCATTTCCAGGTTTCGTGGCTCGGCGCTCGGGCCGATGTGGGCGGTGCTCTCGCCGCTCATCATGCTGCTCACCTACACGGCGCTGTTCTCGGTTACGGTTCCTCAGCTGTCCGACGGCATGAACGTCAGCGACTATGCAGCCTCGATCTTTATCGGGCTTATCGCATTCAATGTGTTCAGCGAACTCGCCTATCGCGCGCCAATGCTCCTCCACGAGCATGTCAACTTCGTGAAGAAGTCGATTTTCCCCAGCGAAACCATCGCCTGGACCGCAACGATCCGCGCCTTCACATATGGTGGCGTGGCGTTTGCCGTCTACATCGTCTTTCGCTTGCTGACGGCCGGAACGCTTCCCCTAACGATCGTGCTGACGCCGTTTCTCGTCGTCCCCTTCTTCCTTTTCATTTTGGGCGTCGTGTGGTTTCTGATGGCGCTCGGGGCGTTCACGCGCGATGTCGCCCATATCATGGCTTCGATCGTGCCGGTGCTGATGTTCGCGACGCCCATCTTTTATCGCCTGGACCAGATCGCCGCCATGTCCGGATCGGTGGCGCTTTGGCTGCGACTGAACATTGTCGGCGATTACATCGAGATGCTGCGCGCGATCGCGCTCGACGGGACCATCCCGAACGTCTTCGGCTATCTCGCGCTCGTCGCGATCTCCTACGCCGTATTCATAGGCGGCTATCAATTCTTCATGCGCTACAAATCGGTCATCGTCGATGTCATCTGAGCCCACAATCCGTTGCGCGGGCGTTGGCAAGGCGTTTCAGCTCTATGCGCATCAGAACGATCAGCTCAAGCAGATCCTGTTTGGCCTATGGAAGAAGTTCTACAGGGAGAAATGGGTGCTCCACGACGTCAATTTCACCGTGGAGAAGGGCGAGCGCGTCGGGATCGTCGGACGCAACGGCGCCGGGAAAACGACCCTTCTACAAATTCTATGCGGGATCACCCAGCCGACGAAGGGCGACTTCAAGGTCGCCGGCCGGATCGCGCCGATTCTGGCGCTCGGCTCGGGGTTCGACGGTCTGCTGACCGGGCGCGAAAACGCCCGTATCGGCGCGGCGATTCTGGGGTTGTCGCGCACAGAGGTCGACGCCTGCATCGACGACATCGCCGCCTTCGCCGACATCGGGCCCTTCTTCGAGCAGCCGATGCGCACTTATTCGATGGGCATGATCGCGCGCGTCGCTTTCGGCATCTGCGCCCACGCCAAGGCTGACGTGCTCATCGTCGACGAAGCGCTGTCGGTGGGCGACGAAATATTCCAGCGCAAATGCGAGAAATACATCGCCGACTTCGCCAGGACCGGCACTATTCTGATGGTGTCGCATGATCTCAACTTTCTCGCCTCGCTGTGCGATCGCGTGCTCTGGCTCGAGGGCGGCGTCGTGCGCGAGATCGGCGACCCGGAGAAGATTATCGCCGACTATCGTCGCGCCATGCTGGCCGAGGAGGGTCAGGCGAGCGGCGTCGCGTAGGCTCCCCCTGCGGCGGCAGACTCGCGCCCGCCGAACAGGCGCTTTGGCTTCGGGCTCCAGTTGAGCCGCGCGATGAGCCAGAGGGACACGCCGACTTCGGCGAAGGCGGCCGCGGCGAGCAGCAGGATGAACAGTCCGTTGAGGCGCAGCAGCGATTCAAGCGCGACGAGAAATCCGATGTGAACGCCCGGAATGGCGATTGTGGTAAGGCCGCCTGCCGCCCCGCGCCGGCCGGTGATGTTTCCGAAGGTCAGGACAAGCGCCATGGCGAGGAGCGTATGGGCGACGGCGAGCGCCGGCACGCCGAAGCGTTTCGCCGCCTCGGCCGTCCATTCTCCAAGTTGGCGCGGGTCGCGCTTCGCCGCAGCGTAATTGGCAAGAAAATCGCCGGCGGATAATTCATAAACCCCTCGCCAGCCGCGATCCGGCAACGACGCGCTGCCCTGCATCGGCAACGCCATGGCGTATTCGTCGAAACTGGCGATGCGCACGTCGTTCGTGGTCAGCGAGCGCGTCTGGATGCTGCCATTGGAGAGCGCGACGATGACGCCTGATTCATTGCGCCGAAATTCGGCGCGCGCCGCAGTCACCGTCTCTTCCTGCATCTTTTCGACCGAAAGTTGGCGAACGAAGAGATTGACCGCAAGGTCAGGCGTTTCCCAGCGCTCGATATAGAGAGTCTTCACGCCATTATCGAATGTGTAGAAATGGGCGGCGTCGAGCATGCGATGGTTGAGGGAATTGCGCACGACATTGAGCACGTCCTGCATTTCGCTCGAATAGTGAGGCGCCGCGAAATTGGCGAGCAAATAGCCGAGGACGACGACGCCGGACGCCAGCGCCAGCGCCGGGCGACAGATGGCCCAGACCGAAAGGCGCAACGCATAGAGAACGGCGATCATCCCTTCGCCCGCCATGCGGCCGAATTCGAGCGCGGTGGCGACGCCGACCGCCATCGGCAGCGTGACGTAAGCCACCGTCGGCGTCACCCCGATGAGGGCAGGAATGACGAGGCCGCCGCGCACCGCGGCAGGCGGCAGCTGATAAAGGAGATAGGACAGGACGACGGGAACAGAGAGCGCGAACTGCACGACGAGCATGCCAAAACCGATGCGCTTGAACAGATAGAGAAATAACAGGCGCGGCATGGCGGGCGTCCGCGCTATCGTTCACGATTGCGCGCGGAAAAGAACATCCGCGTCGCACGGCGTAAGGGGACAAGCGACGCTTCGGCGCGACACGATGCGCGATGCAAGGCGCGAGACGTCACTGCTTGAACCTCGCCCAGGCGGCCTTTGAATATTCGGTCCATGCCTGATCAAAAACGCCTCCTTTGGGCAAAGCGGTCGCGCCGGCCCAATGCGCGAAATAGATCTCCTTGCCTTCGTAGTCGACGGGCTTGCCGTTCTTAAATTCGACGCCCGGCGCCTTATAGAAGCTTTCGTGCGAGGCGCCAGAGATCACATTCGGCAGGAGCTCGATTTTGAGCCCTCTCCGATGCGTGACGAAATTGACCAGCGGCTGGGCGAAGAGCTGACCGCGTTTGCGCACGTCGTGGAAGATTGCGGCGTCATCGCGGATTGTTTCGATAAAATCCGACAGTTTCAGATATTGGTTAGAGGTGACCCAAAAACCGTCATTAAAGAGAAGCGCGTCTTTCAAGAATGGATAACAGTCGCGCCTGTCGTTATAGACATATTCGAAACTTGGCGAGGCGACGATGAATTCCGTCTTGCTCTTTTCAAGCCGGCCGAAAAGTGGGGTGAAGTCGCGAAACAGAATGACGTCGACGTCAACATACGCGACTTCATCGAGCGGGAGGGCCAGCGCCTGCAGCTTTCTCAATCGCCGGCGGTTGCTGTTGAAGATGCCGGGGTAAAGTTCGTGCGAGAGCTTGTCAATTTCAGTCGGCTCTTCGCCGACGTAATGCGCCCCGTAAATGTCCGCGGCGCGGCGGGTCATGGCGACATTGTCATCATAGGGAATGAGATATAGCGGCAGCGCGGAATTAGTGTCCCGGTAGCTTTCGAGGAAAGGCAGCAGCCAGTCGATGATCTTGTCATTGCCGACGATGGCGACGCCGTAACGTTTGGCCGAAGCCGCGCTTGGCGTCGTGGCGCCTTCGGGCGATAAGACTGGATTTGGGAAGCGAAGCCTCATATAGGGGATGTATTTGAAAAAGGCGGGCAAAGGCAAGGGGCGGCCCACTATGGAGAGAAAAGCCAATTCCGGACGCCTGTAGCGGCGAAGCCAAGCGCTCGATTTTGGTGAGAAATTTGAGACCACCGCGATGTTGCAGCATCATGTCTGATACAATGAGCCATATTTCTCCCGCCAAGACGCGCCGCACCGAGACCGAAGCGGAAAAAGCGAGCCCATTCGCCGGCAAAACCGTCGCCGTCGTTCATGCCGCCTGGCATAGCTGCGGCAGCTATCAAGTGAACGTCAGTCAGATCGCCGCCTATAAGGCGCTCGGCGCGCGCGTCATTTCCGTCGCGATGATGGACGATCTCGCGCGGCGACCGCCGCAAGGCGCGCGCTGGCCGACCTATATCGAAGCCTCGCGCGACATCGGCGCGGACCGCCGCTATTTTTCGGGCGCGCCGTTCTCGGCCTTGGCGTCCCGACTTCTCGTCGACGGCTGGTGGCGACTGATCCATGGCGATCAGGCCTCATGGTTGATCGAACTCGCGAAGCGCGCGCCGTTGCCCGAGGGTTTCGAAAGCGAAACGATCGATTTCGTTCACGCCAATCATTATTTCACTTTGCCTTTCGTCGAGACGCTGATGCGCGGGCGCAAAGTTCCGGTCGTTCTGGAAACGCAGGACATTCAGGCGCGCCAATATATATTGCGCAACAAGGGCGGCATCTTCATTCCGCCATACGCGACCTACGATGGCATGCTCGACGTCGAGCTCTCATGGATGCGCCGCGCCGATCTTTGCGCGCATCTCAATGAAGAGGAGCATCGCGATTTCCAGCAGCTGCTCCCAGAGCTTCGGCACGCCCTGATCTATCCGGCGACGCCGCCGGCGCCGTTGGCGCGCGGACGCGATGTCATCATCGTCGCGAGCGACAATTACGGAAATTACGTGAGCCTGCGCTGGTTCCTGGAAGAGGTCGCGCCTTTGGCGGGCGACGCGCGCGTCGCGATTTACGGCAATATCGACGGCGGCGTGAAGCGACGCGACGCCGCGCTTTATGAAGCTCACCGCGCCTTGTTCAAAGGCCGGGTCGACGACATTGGCGCGGTCTACGCCAGCGCCGGCTGCGTATTGCTGCCCACCGTCGAAGGCCATGGCCTCTCGATCAAGGCGGTCGAAGCGCTCTCCTGCGGCGCGCCGCTCGTCGCGACGCCGCTGGCGTTCCGCGGCATGCAGGTCGATCCGGCGAAATTGGGCAATGTCGCGCTTGCCGAAAACGCCAAACAATTTGCGGACCTGTGGCGCGACGCTCAGGCGCGGGCCGAACACGGCCCTACGGCGGAGCCGGAGCGGAGCGACACCCGCCGCCTGTACGAAGAGAAGTTCAGCCAAGAGGCTTATGCGCACGCCCTTGCGACCGTCGCCGCCGAGCTTTGAATTTCTCAATTTGCGGCGCGTCCAAGAGCGCGTCGAAGCGGGATGAAGAGCGTGGACAATCCCGTGATTTGGAAATCTTCTCGAAAACCCGCGAACAAACGCGCCAAGTTCCGCGCACAAGCGAGATTGTCGGAATGCTCGAAGTCTGATTAGGCTGCGGCTTGCGCCAGTTGGAGGATCGGGTTGAGCGTTTCATCGAGTGACTGCTCGGCGTGCGCCGAGCGTCCGCTGCTCGGCCGGCGTGTCGCGCTTATCCATCCGGCCTGGCATTCCTGCGGCACTTACCGCGTCGTCCTTGGACAAATCGCCGCCTATCGCGCGCTGGGCGCCGAAGTTTTTCCGATCGCAGTCAGTTCCGATCCGGGCTTCGTTCCGAACCGGAATTGGATATGGAAGGCGTTCAATCAGGCGACTCCGGAGCTTGACGACGGTCCCCGCTATTATGGCGGCGCGCCAATTTCCGCAGTGTTCTCACCGCGCTTTCTACGCGACGTATTGTGGCCCTACGTCCACGGCGATCAGGCGGTGGTGCGCCTCGGCATGGCGGAACAAACGCGTCTGTCGCCCCGCCTCGACGAGGCGACCTTCGATCTCGTTCACTGCAATCATTTTTTTCTGATGCCGATCGCGCGCCGGCTCTCGCGCGGAACCGCTCCGATCCTGCTCGACACGCATGATCTGCAAGCGCGCCAATTCGCGCTGATCAATGAAACCAAGCCTTGGCTTTCGCCCCGCGCCACCTTCGAGTCGATGCTGGCGCAAGAACTTGAAGCGATGCGCGGTGCCGATCTGCTGTTGCATCTCAACGCGCAGGAAGCCGAAGATTTTCATGCTCTGCTTCCCGAGAAGGCCCACGCGCTGCTTTATCCGGCCGTTCCCGAAGCGCCGACCGGCCCGGGCGGGCCAGACATCATTCTCGTCGCGAGCAACAACACCGCCAATGTCGAAAGCGTGATCTGGTTTCTGCGCGAAGTTGCGCCGGCGACACAAGGCGTCGTGGTGAAGATCGTCGGCAATGTCGACGCCGTCGTTCGCTCTAAGGCGCCAGAGCAATACGCCGCTTACAAAGACTGGTTTATGGGCCGGGTCGACGATCCCAGCGCGGTCTATGCCAACGCGCGCATCGCGCTGCTGCCGACGATCAGCGGCACCGGGCTTTCAATCAAGTCGGTCGAAGCGCTTTCGAGCGGTCTTCCGCTGATCGCCACCCGCCAGGCGATGCGGGGGATGGATGAGGAAGCGTTACGCCTGCCGGGCGTCGTCATCGCCGATTCCGCTTTGGAATTCGCCCAGGCGCTGAGCAGGGCGGCCGCGAACGCGCCTTTGGACGAATCCGCGCGTCGCGCGAGTTCAGCGCGCCGCTACTACGAGTCACGCTTCTCGCTCGCCGCCTATAAGGCGAGCCTTCGCGTGCTAACGGGCGCGCTGATCAGCGCCGGCGGAGAAAATAGGAGGTAAGAAAACAGCGCGTTGCGGAAGAGTGTGGCGCATCGGCAACGGCGCCGGAAAAACGCTGGTCGACCCTCGTGCGCTAATTACGTCTTAGGATTGAAGATGTTACTTTGCCTTCGAAACTGCCGTTCGTCCCGAAAGGGCGAGCTTATTGGAGGCGCCTCGGATGACTTTCAAAACCTTTGTTATTGGCGCCTTTGCGTCAGTGTTGGCGGTCAGCGCCGTTTCGGCGGCTGACCTTCCGAGCTACAAGGCTCCGCCGCCTCCGCCGCTTCCGCCGCCCTTCAGCTGGGAAGGTTTCCACATCGGCATCAGCGGCTCCTACGCCGGCGGCGTCTCCAGCCAAAATTCGCAAGTCTACCTGCTGACGCCCGGGTCCTTCGTGGGGATTCCGACGTCGAGTTCGATCGGCACGAGCGGCTATTTGGTCGGCTACCAGAACGGCTACAACTGGGTGTTCGCCAACCGTCTCGTTGCCGGTTACGAAAGCGAATTCAACTACGCCAACGTTCGCCCGACAAATACGGGGGCCTTTAATTTAGGCGCCAGCGCCGGCAGCCGTCTGCAGTGGTTTGGCATGGAGCGCCTGCGCTTTGGCTACGCCTACGGCCGGTTTCTGCCCTACATCACCGGCGGCCTGGCCTATGGCAAGGTCTATCCTAATGGCCAGCAGTGGGGCGGCGTGTTCCCGACCAGCCAGTCTTTTTGGCAGGCCGGGTTCGCCATCGGCGCGGGCATCGAATACGCCATTCTCGACAACTGGACCATCAAGGCCGAGTATATCTTCACCCGGATGAAGGGGGCCACAAGCGCGAATCTCGCCTTCCCGTTCGCGTACCGCACCGGCGTCGGCAACTATCTGGATACGAATATCGCCCGCGTTGGCGTCAATTATCAGATTAAGAGCTTCGGCGCGCTGATCGGCATGCCTGAACTCGGCATCTAGATCGACCGTCCTCCCCGACGTCGACGAAGCCCGGCCTCGCGGCCGGGCTTTTTCGTTGGGGCCGGGATGCGATATTCTGAGCAAATGATCCGCAACCAACCGATCGCCCACCCATCGGCTTTGAGCCTCGCCCAACTCAGCGAGCGGGCGCGCGAAATTTTCCGGCAGATCGTCGACAGCTATCTCGCTTCAGGCGATCCGGTCGGCTCGAGAAACCTCGCCAGGTTGCTGCCGATGACGCTGTCGCCCGCCTCGGTGCGCAACGTCATGCAGGATTTAGAGGAACTCGGTCTTATCTACGCGCCCCATACCAGCGCGGGACGGCTGCCGACCGAGCTTGGCCTGCGTTTTTTCGTCGATTCCATGCTGCAGATCGGCGATCTGGAAGAAAATGAGCGCGCCCGCATCGCCGCCGAGGTCGAAGCGGCCTCGAAAGACCATGATTTCGCCGGCGTGCTCGGGGAAGCGACGAGCCTGCTTTCAGGCCTGACGCGCATCGCCGGCGTCGTCGTCGCCTCCAAGGACAATGTGCGTTTGAAGCAGATCGATTTCGTTCGGCTCGAGCCCGAGCGGGCGCTGGTCATTCTGGTCGCCGATGACGGATCGGTCGAGAACCGGGTGATTCCCGTGCCGCGCGATCTTCCGGCCTCGGCCCTGACCGAAGCCGCCAATTATCTGAACGCGCGCGTTTCCGGACGGACAATCGCTGAAGCCAGAGAAAACATCGAAAGTTCGCGTCAGGCCGCGCAACGGGAGCTCGATGAACTCGCCGCCCGGCTTGTCTCGGCGGGGCTCGCGACCTGGGCGGGCGCGATGGGCGAATCGCGACAGCTGATCGTGCGCGGCCAGGCGCATCTGCTCGAAGATCTGACGGCCGCCGCCGACCTTGAGCGCGTTCGGCTTCTCTTCGCCGATCTGGAGACAAAGACCGAGGTCATCGACCTCCTGGAGCGCGCCGAACAGGGCGAAGGGGTGCGCATTTTCATCGGCTCGGAAAATAAGCTTTTCTCGCTCTCCGGCTCGTCGATGATCGCCGCGCCGCTGCGCGACAGCGAACGTCGGATCATCGGCGCGCTCGGCGTCATCGGCCCGACAAGGATCAACTACGCTCGAATCGTGCCGATGGTGGATTATACGGCGAGGATCGTCGCTCGCGTGGTCGGCGGGTAAGCGTCGAAAGCCTGCGTTACGAGAAATTCTGCGGATCTACGTCGACCTGCACGCGCACGCTGCCCCTCTCTTTCGGACCGGCGGCCAGCATGTCTCGCAAAAACCCCTGCATGTCGGCGTTTCGCGGCCCTTTGGCGAGCAGCCGAAAGCGGTAGCGGCCGCGTATGAGGGCGATCGGCGCCTCGGCGGGACCAAGCAGGGCGATCTCGTATTCTTCGGGCCAGGCGCCCGGCGCGGCGATTCGGTAGCGCGGCGATGGCGGCAGTTCATGCGCCGCTCGGGCGAGCGCGCGCGCATGCGCCTCCGCCGTGGCGGCGTCTTTGGCGGAGACGATCAGCGCCGCGAGACGGCCGAATGGCGGAATTCCGGCGCGCTCGCGCACCGCGATCTCCTGGGCGTAGAAGCGCTCGGCGTCGCCCGAAAGCAAAGCGGCGACAACCGGATGCGACGGCTGAAAAGTCTGGATCAGCGCGCGTCCCGGCCTGTCGCCGCGTCCGGCGCGTCCTGTCACCTGATTGAGGAGCTGGAAGGTGCGCTCGGCGGCGCGCGGGTCGCCGCTGCCTAAACCCAAATCCGCGTCGATCACGCCGACGAGCGTGAGATAAGGAAAGTTATGGCCCTTGGCGACGAGTTGCGTGCCGATGACGATGTCGAAGGCGCCTTTTGCGATTTCCTCTAACTCGCGCCGCAGCCGCTCGGCGCCGCCTGGAAAGTCTGACGAGAGAACAAGTATGCGGGCGTTCGGAAAAAGCGTCGCCGCCTCTTCGGCGAGTCGTTCGACGCCGGGCCCGCAGGCGGCGAGAGAATCCTCGCTGCCGCATTCAGGGCAGACCTCGGGACGACGCTCGACATGGCCGCAATGATGGCACATCAGCGCGCGGCGGAAGCGATGCTCGACCAGCCAGGCGTCGCAGTTCTCGCAGCGAAAGCGATGGCCGCAGGTTCGGCAGACCGTCAGCGGCGCATAGCCGCGCCGATTGAGAAAGAGCAGCGCCTGCTCGCCGCGCGCAATCGTTTCGCCGACCGCGAGAGCGAGCCGCGGCGCGATCCATCTGCCGCGGGGCGGGCCTTCCTTGCGCATGTCAATCGCTTCGAGCGTCGGCATCAGTCGCGCCCGCGCTCGTGAATCAAGCTTCAGATAGCCGTAGCGCCCGCGCATGGCGTTGACGCGGGTTTCGATCGACGGCGTCGCCGAGGCAAGAACGATCGTCGCCCGCTCCATCCGCGCGCGCACCACCGCCATGTCTCGCGCGTGATAGCTGACGCCATCATCCTGCTTGTAGGCGCCTTCGTGCTCTTCATCGACGACGATAAGGCGCAAATCGGAAAAGGGTAGAAACAGCGCCGAGCGCGTGCCGACGACGACGCGCACGTCGCCGGTGGCGCAGCCGCGCCAGATGCGCGCGCGTTTGCGGGCGGTGACTCCCGAATGCCATTCGGCCGGCTTCTCGCCGAAGCGCGCTGCAAAACGCTCGAGAAATTGCGTCGTGAGCGCGATTTCCGGCATCATGACGAGCGCCTGTCCGCCAGCTTGCAGCGCCGCGGCGATCGCCTCGAAATAGACTTCGGTTTTGCCGGATCCAGTCACGCCTTCGAGCAGGAACGGCTTGAACGCCTGCGAGGCGAGCGCCGCCTTTAGCGCGTCGGCGGCCTCTCGCTGGGCGGGCTCCAAAACCGGCGTCGCGAACAAGGGATCGAGCGGGGGCGCGATCGGCTCGGGCGGCGCGGCGATCGCTTCCAGCGCGCCTTCGTCCACGAGCGCGTCGATGACGCCGGTTGAGCAGGCGGCGGCTTCGGCAAGCGCCTTTTTTGCGAACGCGACGCCGCCTTCCGCAGCCTTGAGGACGCGCGCGCGCGTCGGCGTTAGGCGTTCGGGGGCCGCGCCGCTCGCGCGATAAAGCGTGCGCGGCGCTTCCGGTCCGGCGTCTTCCGCGGCCCGCGTCGCCAGCCGCAGCGCCATGCCGCGGGGGGTGAGTGTATAGCGCGCGAGCCAGTCGATGAAACCGCGCAGCGTTTGCGAAAGCGGCGGACGGTCGAGCCGGGCGCTGACGGTCTTGAGATTGTTCCCCGGAGCGAAGCCGCCGTCGATCGACCATACGACGCCATAGGCCTCACGCTTGCCGAGCGGCGCCCTTACGCTGTCGCCGGGCGAAAGACGCATCGCCGCCGGCGCGAGATAGGAATAGGTCGCATCGACGGCCACGGGCGCCAAGACCTCGACGATCTGGGCCCGCGCCTCGCTTCCGTCCTCTAGCGCTGCGCACATGCGGCGGGCTTAAAGCAAATCGGGGCGGCCCGGAAGCGCCGCGAGGCGAATGAAAATCCAGATCGCGTGCAGATATGCCGCCGGATAGCATCGAGCGGAAGGCGCTTGCAAAGCGGTGGGTGATGCGACAGATTGTATATAAGGTGACGTCTTTTGGGGGCGTCGCATTTTTATTGCCGACGATCGTTCGTCTTGATTGAGCGCAAAATTTTGAAGGATGAATTTCATGCCGGATGAACCGCGATCCGTTTTTAGCGCGACCGAAACGACCTTCGCCGAGCCCAACGAAGGCCCCTTCGAATTTCGACGCGTCGTCTGCGCCGAACTGGCGCAAATTCGCCCTGAAAGCGAGCTGGCGAAAGGGCTTCCTTGCTATAAGGCGCATGACTTTAAGACTCAGCTCTCCTCCGCCTGGACAAATTTCTCCCACTGGCTGACCAAGATTCGACACTCTCCACGGCAAAAGGGCTCCACAGCATTGACGCGTCTGGAAGCGGACGCGATGGCTTCGGAGAGGGAGCGTCCATGGAATAGGAAGGATTTCGGAAAGGAGCTTTTCGAGTGCAACCTCACTGCCCTCTGTCTCTCCGGAGGCGGCATCCGCAGCGCGACCATCTGCTTGGGCGTGATCCAAGCTCTAGCGAAGGAGGGGCTGCTCACGAAATTCGATTACCTCTCGACCGTTTCGGGTGGCGGCTACATCGGCTCTTGGCTGTCAGCTTGGGCGACTCGCGAAGGGAATGGAGTCTCGTGCGCCAAAGGGACATCAACTGATGAACCTACGGATAATGGTGGCTTCACGGGCATGGAGAAAGTTGCGGCGAAGCTCGCGAGTCTCGATGAACCGCGAGAACTTGGGCAGCTGCGAGAATATTCCAATTATTTAACGCCGCGCGCTGGCCTAATGTCGGGGGATACATGGGCGGGGGTCGCGGTCGTCGCCCGAAATCTAATCCTAAATTGGTTGCTGTTCCTTCCGTTGTTCTTGTTGTTGGTTTGGATTCCGAAATTCGCGACATTGGTCTCCAACGCGATGCATCTCGAGTTCAATGAGGGAGTCATATCTGCCGAAACGCTGCTGCTCTTTGCCGCTATTGTGTATGCCGCGGCTGAATATATCGTAGGTAAGCAACTCGTCGTGCTCCAGGCGCAAAAGTTCAAGGAGAGTTTGCGCCGCGAGCGAAAAGGCGCCGCATCGCGAAGAGCGGACGAGGAGCCTTCGACGTCGATCCTTCCCCGCGATGTCGATGAAGTTGAGCACTTTCTCCTGGTGCTCGCTCCAACCGCCTTCGCAGCTTGTCTGGCGTCGACCGCCTTGCCCTATGTAATCTCTCAAACGCGCGCAAACGAAATATCCCAATTGCTTTGGTTTGCGATTGGCGGAGCGAGCCTGTGGGCGTTGCCTCTCGCGCTCGCGATGTTAATTTCGCTATTTCGCCGCGATTGGGATGCAGCCGCGAAGACGGAGGTTTCCACGCGCGATCATGGCTCGGACGCCTCTATGTATTGGCGCGAATTGCCGATGATGTTATTGGCGCGCTTCCTCGCCGGCGCCGTGTTCGGCGTCGTGCTCTTGATGTTGTTTCGGTTCGGGCTCACGATGGCTAACGGCGATCATCGCTATGCGGTCGTGCTTGGCGTCTCCGCTTGCTTCGTGGCCCATCTCGCTGGCGGGATCGCTTTCGCGGGCTTCAACAGCAGGAGCTCCAACCTAGACGATCTCCTTGAGTGGGGCGCCCGCTCTAGCGGCTGGTTTCTTGTCGTTGGCTTGGTGTGGACCGTGTATGCGGTCTTGGTCCTATGGGACCCCGAGCATGATTGGCCGCGAATTAATGTCAAGGATTGGCTTGGCGGCCAGGCCGACGCGCTTATAGCCTCGCTCGGCGGAGTCACAGGCCTGGCTGCGGCCCTATTCGGGAATAGTAGATGGACCTCGTCCGGACAAAAAAACGCAGTTGGCAAGAGCGAACTCAACTGGAGCCGCATTGCGGTGGCGGGCGCGTTGCTGTTTTCAGTGGCCCTGTTCTTCGAACTATCGCGCTTGTTCGATCAAGTTCTCTTGAAGGAAGGGGATGTCCCGCTTGATGTTGAAAAGCGGAAATCGGCGTTGCTGGCCTGAATGCTATGCGGCTTTCGCGGTTTGAGCAAGATGCTCGTTCGATGGGACGGCGTTCGCCATGCGCTTTGCGAGCGCC
>VGEB01000064.1 GCA_016869435.1 Alphaproteobacteria bacterium
TCCGAGTAGGGAGGATCATAGTAATAATGGATCTTTATTCCTTCAGCTGCGTCGACCGTCTCCACGCGGCCAAACGATTCTGACCTATCCGGAATGGTTTTGAATTGTCGCCGCCCGTCTCGCGGATGCGTTCCTTCGTCTAGAAATATTTCGACACCCTCAGGTAGCGTATAAAATCTGTGATAGAGATAGGTTGCGATCCACTGGCGATCCTGCTTAGGGTCACCGTCGTAGGGATCGGCAACCGTATCTTGTTCGATTCGTTGTCCAAATAGAACGACTTCCGTCCAATCCTCACCCAGAGAGTACTCTCCTTCATTCTTAACCTGTTCGGTAACGTCGATTACGGTTTCACTCACTCCTTCGACATCACAGTAGACTTTAACGTATCCTCCATCGCGCTTTCCGAGGATTACCTGACTAACAATTCCCTCGTGGCACGAGCGATAGCGCATGCCGAGAGCATTCGATGGCAACGAAGCAACCTTGGCCCCAATGCCAAAATTGCCCTCAAGTGCCATGTCTTTGCCGATTGATGCCGAAAGATCGCAGATGTGATCGAGTTCAGCGCTACTCATTCCTCGACCGGTGTTCCATATGGTGAGCTTCCGTGTATTTCCAAATTCATTCAAAATTTTTGCCTTTATCTCCACCACTCGTCGATCTCTCGGCGCACTTGCTGCAGCCTCAATTGCGTTCATCACCAGTTCGCGTAGCATCATCGTCTTGGGACATTGCTCGATTTGCCGAGCAACGGCGAAATTGATGTTTTGAATTGTTATCGGCACGCCGTGCATAATCGTGTTCACCGCGCTTTCTCCATCAAAGTTTGAATTCGCCTCGACTCCGATCGGATTTCTCAAATCGCGCTTCAATGTCTGAGACGGCGTCTTTCAGAGTCTTGATGATTTTGCGGACCTCGGCATCCTCGAAGGCATACGTTTGGCGGTTGGACAAATTGCCGATGAGGCGGATTGCTTCCAAAGCCTTATTTGTTCGCTTTTCGGCTAACTCTCTGAACTTTCGGCGTTTCTTGTCGGCGGCATCGCGTCGCGTTTCGATCAAACCTTGCGTCATAGCCATCGCCTAGATCATATATCTGCCGATTTTTCGTTACACGCAATGATATTCCTCGTCAATGAAACATATTTCAAAAATATGTGCGCAATAATGAAAAAAGCTCACCTCGCACCGCGGCAAAACTTGCAAAGCTCTCGGATCGCGGCTCCTTTGGAGCCTCCTCGGGATGACAGCTGCTTGTTGGTGGCGTGAGGGAAGTCTCGCGCGCGAGGCGGCACGGCTGGCGGCGGTTCCAGCCGCGCAACTCTAAAAGGCGCTTCATCCTGCGCGACCCAAGCCCCTCATCCTGAGGAGCGTGCGAAGCGCGCGTCTCGAAGGACGAGGGGCGTTTCCAGTGGCGAGAATTTCTGGTCGCCGCAGTCCTCGTCCTTCGAGACGGCTCCTGCGGAGCCTCCTCAGGATGAGGACTGCTTATTGGTGGGACACAGCGTGCTTGGCCCAGCGGAGCACGCTCACCCCGCCTCGTATTCCTCATCAATCGGCACGCCGAGCGCGGTGACGAGCCGGTTCGTCTCCGACGCCATGCCGACGATCGCCAGCAACTCACGATATTCCTCTTCGCTCATTCCCTTCGCGCGGGCGTTCGCCGTATGCGAATGGATGCAATAGGGACAGGCATGGGCGATGGAGACGGCGATGTAGATCATCTCCTTGACCTTCGGCTCCAACACGCCCGGACCCATCACCTGTTTCACGCTCTCCCAGGTGCGTTTCAGCGTCGCCGGATCATGCGCGAGCGCGCGCCAGAAATTATTGACGAAATCGCTTTTGCGCGTCGCGCGAATGTCGGCGAAGACTTCCCGCGCCTCGGGCGAGAGTTCTTCATCGCTGAGCAGTCGAACCGTCGCCATGATGACTCTCGTGTGAAGCGGCTCACTTGCCCGGAGCGCTCGGGGCGGCGGGCCATGTGCGCGGGCCCGGATTGACATGATAATTCACGCCGCAGCTTGAGAGCGTCAGCGCCATCGCGGCAAGCAAGAAAATCGATTTTAGAGGCGGAGCGAGGCGCAAGAGCTGTCCATCGGCAGGAGTTGCGGCGGACGATGGAGTCCTCTCGCCTTATAAGCGCAAATCAACGCCGACAGAATAGGGCGGGAATTCGTGGAAGCGGCTTTCGCGAAAGCGGAGCCGTTCCGCGGTCATGTCCACGCGCGTGGCGCGCGGCCGGAAAGCGCTAAAATGAAACCCGCGCTCCGGCTCGGCTCCGGAATCGCGGGTCAGGCCTGCGGCCAGTCAGGAATGAGAGCGCATCGGCCGTCCGTGCGCACCCTTTAGGCGTCGCACGGCCAACGCGGATGTCAGGGATTCGTTTCGACGACCGACAGAGGCTCAGGAGCCCCAGATCGTCAGCGCGGCGCACAGGGCAAAGGGCAGCCCAGCGAATGCGACCACGGCGGCCACGCACAAAAACCGCTCTGTCTCGCTTGCCTCTCTCTGAGGCGGATTGTCCTGCCAATGAATGAACGCCATCACGGGTCCCCTACGGTTCAACTGACGCTGGGGGGAAACGCGCGACGCGTCGAATCGTTGCAAAAAAGTTAAGACGACGCGCCGAAGGTTAACGGCGGGAGGCGGCGAGCGGCGCGCGCGACTGGCGCTGGCCCGGCGGGGCAGGGGCGGCGCTTTCGCTGAAGAGCTCCGCGAGCTTCTCGGTCATGGCGCCGCCAAGCTCCTCGGCGTCGACGATCGTCACCGCGCGGCGGTAGTACCGAGTGACGTCATGGCCGATGCCGATGGCGATCAGCTCCACCGGCGATTTCGTCTCGATCTCGTGAATGATTTGACGCAGATGGCGCTCGAGATAATTCCCCGGATTGACCGACAGCGTCGAATCATCGACCGGCGCGCCGTCCGAAATCATCATCAGGATGCGCCGCTGCTCGGAGCGCGCCAGCAGCCGGCGATGCGCCCAGTCCAGCGCCTCGCCGTCGATATTCTCCTTCAGGAGCCCTTCGCGCATCATCAGGCCGAGGTTGCGCCGGGCGCGCCGCCAGGGCGCGTCGGCGGCCTTGTAGATGATGTGGCGGATGTCGTTGAGACGGCCGGGATTGGGCTTCTTGCCCTCGGCGATCCAGGCTTCGCGGGACTGGCCGCCCTTCCAGGCGCGGGTGGTGAAGCCGAGAATTTCGACCTTGACGCCGCAGCGCTCCAGCGTGCGCGCCAGAATGTCGGCGCAGGTGGCGGCGACGGTGATCGGGCGCCCGCGCATCGAGCCGGAATTGTCGAGCAGCAGCGTGACCACCGTATCGCGAAAATCCATGTCCTTCTCGCGCTTGAAGGAGAGCGGCTGCTGGGGATCGACGATGACCCGCGGCAGGCGCGCCGGGTCGAGCATGCCTTCTTCGAGGTCGAATTCCCAGGAACGGCTCTGCTGCGCCATCAGCCGGCGCTGGAGCCGGTTCGCCAAACGCCCCACCACCGACGAAAGATGCTGCAACTGCTTGTCGAGATAGGCCCGCAGCCGATCCAGCTCCTCGGTGTCGCAGAGCTCCTCGGCCCGGACGGTTTCGTCGAAGCGGGTGGCGTAGGCGTGATACTCGGCGCCGGCGCGGTCGGCGGCGTTGGTCGCGGGGCGGCGCGACTCGGCGGCCTCTTCCGCGTCGCCGGCGTCGGCCTCGCGCTCGGTCTCGCCATACGGCGCCTCCGCGGAGTCGCTTTCGCCTTCCTGCTCAGCGTCCTCGGCGGCGAGCGCCGTATCCATCTCAGCGGCGCTTTTCGATTCTTCCTCGTCCCGATCGTCGTTCTCGCTCCGGTCGGGATTCTGCGGCGCTTCCTCGCTCTCGTCTTCGGACTTGGTCTCGTCCGGCGCTTCGCCGCTGGCCATGTCGAGATGGGAGAGCAATTCGCGCACGATCTGGGCGAAGAGCTTCTGGTCTTCGACCGCCCCGGACAGCCGGTCGAGATCGGCGCCGGCGCGCTCTTCGATCGTGTCGCGCCATAGATCGACGATTTTCTGGCCGTGCGCCGGTGGCGTCAGCCCGGTCAGGCGCTGACGGGCGAGCAGCGCCAGCGCGTCTTCGAGCGGCGCGTCCTCGCGGCTCGAGATATCGCCCGCGTGGCTGCGCTGATAGCGGTCATCGAGCATCGCGCCGATATTGTCGGCGACGCCCGGCATCCGCCTCGCGCCGATCGACTCGCAACGCGCCTGCTCCATGGCGTCGAAGGCGGCGCGGGCGTCCGGCGGCTCGGGCGCAAAGCGGCGATGCAGCGCGTCGTCGTGACAGGCGAGTCGCAGCGCCAGCGAATCCGCCTGGCCGCGCAGGATGGCGGCGTCCTTGAGGCTCAGCTTGCGCGGCGGCTCGGTCAGCCGCGCCTTGGCGCCGTCATTGCCGGCGATGAGCGAAGGCCGTTCGTGGGCGAAAATCACGTCGAGCGCGGGCGCGCGCGCCATGGCGCGCATCGCGCCGGCGACGGCGCGCTTGAACGGCTCCTGCGGCGCCTCCTTGGGCGAGGCGGGCCGTCGATTGGTCGGCGCTGGCGGCATGGATTCTATATAGACCAGTTGGCTCGGGCGCCGGAAGGAAAAGCGTCACGCGATGCGCTGGGCGGACGCCTTACCAATATCTCCAGGGGCGGCCGCTGTAGATGCCCGGCCCCCAACCATAGGGATAGTTGAGACTGGCGCGGCGGTCGGCGTCGCGATTGAGGTCGACGTCGAGCAGGCATTTCGAGAAGCCGTCCGTGCCCTTGCGAAAGCCATAACCGCGGCAGCGGACTTCGTCCGAGGCGCGCTGCTCGGCGGTCGAGGCGCATGCGCCAACGAGAAGCGCCAACATGCCTATGGCGAATAATCTAACGATCCGCATGTCGCGATCCTCTACCCGGTCCGGGGCGATTATTTGGCGGTCAATTGGATTTTCCGCCGGGCCGCCTTGGAAGCGCGTCAGAGCCAGAGTGATCAAAATCGCTTAAAATTGCGCAAAGATCGGACGGCGCAAACGATGCGCGGATTCAGCCCGAAAGGCATGAATTGCGCGATTGCTTACAACTTTCGTTCGGCCTTGCTGAAGTTGGAAAGATCGCCCTCCGCGGCCGCGCGCCGGCGCCAGGACTTCGCCATGGCGGGATATTTGATTTCCTTGGAGATGCGGGAAATCTGCTGCTGCAGCTTCTCGCTCCCGCAGATCGGACAGGCCGGGACGTCCGAACCGCGCACCAGCAGCTCGAATTCCGCCGCGCAGGCGTCGCAGACATAGGCGTAAAGCGGCATAGGGCCTCGCGTCAGTTATTTGCCCAAGACGCGAGCAATTTCTGTTCCGCATGGGCTGGCCGGTTAGCGGCCGCTCGCCTTCTTCAAGGCTTCGTTCATGCGTTCGCGCCAGTTGGGACCGGTCGACTGGAAACGTTCAACGACGGAGCGGTCGATATCGAGCGTCACCGAGACAGTTTCGTCTCTGCGCCGGGTCAGCGCCTCGTACAGCTCACTCGGTAGGATTTCCTTCGCCGGGCGGCCGTGCGCGATCGCCCCCGCCTCAAGTTCGGGATTTTCCTCATCGGTCAGATAAGGATTAGGCCGTCTCGCCATAGGCCAAGCGCTCCTTTCTGCTCGCCTTCCGCAAGGAAATCACGCGGATCGCCTTCTCGCGCGGCGTGAAAACCAAAGTATATAGGTCTTTCCCGATAAATCCGAGCGCCCAGAAGCGCTCCTCGCCATAGTCCCGCCTGTCGTCTCTGCCGACGATCGCGGTTTCCCAACGAAAATCATTTATAAGTTCGAAAGACAAGCCGCGAATCTCGCGGTTGCGAGCGTCCTTTCGCGGGTCATATTCAATCGCCATGCAGCGCCGCAGCGCCTACGTCATCACCACATTCACGGCGCTTTCCGGCAGCTCCTTGCCGAAGCAGCGCTGGTAGAATTCGGCGACCAGCGGGCGCTCGAGCTCGTCGCATTTGTTCAAAAAGGTCATGCGGAAGGCGAAGCCGATGTCGCCGAAAATCTCGGCGTTCTCGGCCCAGGTGATCACCGTGCGCGGGCTCATCACTGTCGAGAGGTCGCCCGCCATGAAGGCGTTGCGGGTCAGATCCGCGACGCGCACCATCTTGTTGGCGATGTCGCGGCCTTCCTTCGACGCGCCATAGGATTTGACCTTGGCGAGGACGATATTGGTCTCGGCGTCATGCGGCAGATAATTCAGCGTCGCGACGATCGACCAGCGGTCCATCTGGGCCTGATTGATCTGCTGCGTGCCGTGATAGAGGCCCGAGGTGTCGCCGAGCCCGACCGTATTGGCGGTGGCGAACAGTCGGAAGGCCGGATGCGGCCGGATCACCCGGTTCTGATCGAGCAGCGTCAGCCGGCCGGAGACTTCGAGCACGCGCTGGATGACGAACATTACGTCGGGGCGCCCTGCGTCATATTCGTCGAAGCATAGCGCCACGCAATGCTGGACAGCCCAGGGCAGAATGCCGTCGCGAAACTCGGTGACCTGTTTGCCGTCCTTGAGGACGATGGCGTCCTTGCCGACAAGGTCGATGCGCGAAATGTGGCTGTCGAGATTGACGCGCACGAAGGGCCAGTTGAGCCGCGCCGCCACCTGCTCGATATGGGTCGACTTTCCGGTGCCGTGATAGCCGGTCACCATCACCCGCCGATTCTTGGCGAAGCCGGCGAGAATCGCGAGCGTCGTCTGGCGGTCGAACAGATAGTCGGGATCGAGGTCGGGCACATGCTCGTTGCGCTCGGAGAAGGCCGGAACCTCCATGTCGGAGTCGATTCCGAACACCTGGCGTACGGAAATCTTCATGTCCGGCGTGCTGTCAAGGCCGGTTGCCGGGTGTTCTAAAGCGATCAAAATTTGCGTCCTTTCGTTGCGCCGACCGCGCTATCCGCGCCGCGCCGGGTCCAGTTTCGCCCGGCGGAAAATCCTGTCCGGCGCGGCCCTCAGACCAGCCGCGCGGCCCTCAGCGTCTTATAGGCATGGATGATTTCCCGCAATTTTTCCTCGCGGGAGCGGTCGCCGCCGTTGGCGTCCGGGTGATGACGCTTGACGAGCTCCTTATAGCGGGCGCGGATCGTCTCGCGGTCGGCGGTCTCCTCGAGGCCCATGGCCACGAACGCCCTGATCGTCACCGGCGAATGCTGCGGGCCGCGGCGCGGAGCTGCGGGCTGGGGACGGCGGAAGCGCTGGCGGTAGACGCCAAGCGGATCGACCGCCGACATGTGGTCCTCGCGAAATCCGGCCTGTCCGCGGCGCGTCCCCATCGACCAGGTCGGGCGGTGGCCGACGGTCGCGTCCTTCATGTAGCGGGCGACGGAAGCGTCATCCATGCCGTTGAAATAATTGTAGGTTGCGTTGTATTCCCGGACGTGCTCGAGGCAGAAGCAGAGATATTGCCCCTCGCGCAGCCGCCCCATCGGCGCGCGATAGGCGCCCTCCGCCTCGCAGCCGGGCGAATCACAGCGAATCGTTGTCTCGCGCGGGGTTTCGCGCGACTCGCGCTGCGTTCGGATGCGATCGAAGAGGGGCGAATTCAGGTTCATTTCGTTCCATTATGATGGCGCCGCAGCAAGCCGCAAGCGCAACCGGCGCCCGATGTGCTAATTCGGCGCTGACCGGAGAGGAAAAATGACGGATCAGAGTAAAGGCGTCGTCAAGGCGCGTATTGCGCGGAAACTTACCGACGGCCTTGCGCCCGAGGCGCTCAATGTTATCGACGACTCTCACCGCCACGCCGGCCATGGGCATCACCATCCGGACGGCGAAACCCACTTTACTGTGGAGGTGGTGAGCGCGGTTTTCGAGGGCAAGAGCTTGATCGAGCGGCATCGTCTCGTCAACACGCTCCTCGCCGAGGAGCTGGCCGATCGGGTTCACGCTCTCGCGATCAGCGCCAAGACGCCGCAGGAGGCAGCGCGCGCATAGCGCCGTCACATGCGCAGCGGCGCGCGGCGGGCGCCGCAGACGATTGCGCAGACAGCAGAGGATCCCGCAATGGCCGGCGACAAAACGGCGAAACCCGGCGCAATGCCGAACAATCCTTGCTTTTCCTCCGGCCCCTGCGCCAAGCCGCCCGGCTGGTCGCTGGCGAATCTCGCCGGAGCGGCGCTCGGCCGCTCGCATCGGTCAAAGGCCGGCAAGGAAAAACTGGCGCAGGCGATCGCTCTGACGCGGGAGATTCTGCGCGTTCCCGCCGATTACCGAATCGGCATCGTGCCAGCCTCCGACACCGGCGCCGTCGAAATCGCGCTCTGGTCGCTTCTCGGCCCGCGCGGCGTTGACGTCGTCGCCTGGGAGAGCTTCTCGAAGGACTGGGTCAACGACGTCCTCAACCAGCTGAAGATCGAGAAGGCGCGAAGCCTCATCGCGCCCTATGGCGAATTGCCCGATTTTTCGCAGATCGATTTCGACAATGACGTGGTCTTCGCCTGGAACGGCACGACTTCCGGCGTGCGGGTTGCGGACGCCGATTTCATTCCTTCGGACCGCAAAGGCCTGACGATCTGCGACGCGACTTCGGCGGCCTTCGCGCAGCCCTTGGATTTCGCCAAGCTCGATGTGACGACCTACAGCTGGCAGAAGGTTCTTGGCGGCGAGGCCGCGCATGGCATGCTCATTCTCTCGCCTCGCGCCGTCGAACGACTCGAGAGCTACGCGCCGCAGTGGCCGATGCCGAAGATTTTCAGATTGACCGCAAAGGGCAGGCTTATCGAAGGGATTTTTCAAGGCGAGACGATCAACACGCCGTCCCTGCTCGCCGTCGAAGATTATCTCGACGCGCTATCCTGGGCGAAATCGATCGGCGGACTCGACGCGCTGTTTGCGCGCTGCAACGCCAATGCGGGCGCCGTCGCGGCGTGGGTCGCGAAGACGCCTTGGATCGAATTCCTCGCCAAGGATGCGGCGACGCGGTCCAACACCAGCGTCTGCCTTGGCTTCTGCGGCGACAGCGCGGCGATTAGCGCCGACGCGCAGGCGGCGCTAGCCAAGAAGATGGTCGCGATGATCGAAAAGGAAGGCGCCGGCTATGATTTCGGCGCCTATCGCGACGCGCCGCCGGGCTTTCGCATCTGGTGCGGCGCGACGGTGGAAACGTCCGACGTGGCGCTGCTGACCCAGTGGCTCGATTGGGCCTATGCGGAGGCTTGCGACGAGGTCACGCAGGCGGCGTGATGTAGATTCGCGATTTTTTCACGAAAGCTGCGCCCGTGTCAGCTTTTTTAGAGGATGAACACATGCCGCCGCGCGTTCTCATCTCGGACTCCCTTTCGCCCGCCGCCGCGCAGATCTTTCGGCTGCGTGGCCTCGACGTCGATTTCGCACCGACGCTGGGCAAAGATAAAGACAAGCTCGCCGCCGCGATCGGCGACTATGACGGACTCGCCATCCGCTCGGCGACGAAAGTGACCGCCGATATTTTTGAACGTGCGCCGCGTCTCAAGGTCGTCGGCCGCGCCGGCATCGGCGTCGACAATGTCGACGTGCCCGCCGCGACGGCGCGCGGCGTCATCGTCATGAACACACCCTTCGGCAATTCCATCACCACGGCGGAACATGCGATTGCGCTGATGTTCGCGCTGGCGCGTGAAATCCCTGCCGCCGACGCCTCGACCCAGGCCGGCAAATGGGAGAAGAACCGCTTTATGGGCGTCGAAATTACCGGCAAGACGCTCGGCGTCATCGGTTGCGGCAATGTCGGCGCCAATGTCGCCGAACGCGCGCTCGGCCTCAAGATGCGGGTGATCGCCTTCGACCCCTATCTCACCGAAGAACGCGCCGAGGAGCTTGGCGTCGAAAAGGTCGACCTCGACGACCTGCTGGCGCGCGCAGATGTCATCACGCTGCATACGCCGCTGACGGCGCAGACCAAGAACATTCTCTCGGCGGAAAACATCGCCAAGACCTGCAAGGGCGTGCGCATCGTCAATTGTGCGCGCGGCGGACTCGTCGATGAAGAAGCGCTGCGCAAGGCGCTCGACGAGGGCCATGTCGCCGGCGCCGCCTTCGACGTCTTCGCGCAGGAGCCGGCGACCGACAATCCGCTATTCGGCCATCCGCATGTCGTCTGCACGCCGCATCTCGGCGCTTCGACGGCCGAGGCGCAGGAGAAGGTCGCGCTGCAGATCGCCGAGCAGATGGCGGACTATCTGACGCGCGGCGCGATCGCCAACGCCGTGAACTTCCCCTCGATCAGCCCCGAAGAGGCGCCGCGGCTCAAACCTTTCGTCGAGCTTGCCGAAAAGCTTGGTCTCTTCGTGGGGCAGATCGCGCGCGCCGGCGTCGACAAATTGTCGATCGTCTATGAAGGCGTCGTCGCCTATCAAAAGACGCGGGCGATTACGTCCGCGGCATTGTCGGGATTGCTGCGGCCGATTCTCGAAGACGTCAATCCGGTGTCGGCGCCGATCCTCGCCAAGGAGCGCGGCTTGGCGATCGAGGAAATCACCCGCGAGGCGCAAGGCGATTACGAATCTCTCGTCACGCTCAGCGCGCATACGGCGCATGGCGAAATCTGCGTATCGGGCACCGTCTTCCACGACGGCAAGCCGCGCATCATCCGCATCGGCGAGATTGGCGTCGACGCCGAATTCTCGGCGTCGATGATCTATCTGACCAATGAGGACCGGCCGGGCTTCATCGGCAAATTCGCCAGCGCGCTCGGCGACGCCGAGGTCAATATCGCCACATTCGCGCTGGGTCGGGACAGGCCCGGAGGCGGCGCCGTCGCGCTCGTCGCCATCGACGGCGAGTTGCCGGCGCAAGCGCTTGCCGCCCTTAAGAACCTGCCCGGCGTCAAACAGGCGACGACGCTGAAGTTCTGACCGTATTGTCGCGCTCAACCTAACTGTTGCAACTGTGCCACAATCGCTGGAGAAACGCAGGCTGGCGGGACTTCGCCGCTTGCCTGCGGGGACGCGCTGCGAGACTAATTGAAAGGATCGCGCGGTTCCCTGATTCAGCGCGGCGCACGCCCACTCTCGAAAAAGGGATCATCATGCGGCGTCTTACTTTTGCATTGGTTTGCGCGCTCGGCGCGCTTTGTGGCCTTTCTTGCGAAGCATTGGCGCGGAGCCCCGCGCCGCAACCGGCGCCTGCGGTCGATCCATTCACCGCGCTTTTTGGCGGCGGTTTCGCCCCGCAGACGAGCGACGGCCGGCCACAGGCGGTCGCCATTCCGCGCGAGGTCGTCGCCTTTGAGCCGAAATATGCGCCGGGCACGGTGATCATCGCCACCAATGAGCGGCGCCTCTATTACACGCTCGGCAATGGCCAGGCCATCCGCTACGGCGTCGGCGTCGGCCGCCCCGGATTTGAATGGGCCGGCACGCGCTACATTTCGCACAAGCGCGAGTGGCCGGACTGGACGCCCCCGGTGCAGATGCTGCATCGTCGCCCCGACTTGCCGCGGCACATGGTGGGCGGACTCAACAACCCGCTCGGCGCGCGCGCCATGTATCTCTCCGGCACGCTTTATCGCATCCACGGCTCCAACGAGCCCTGGACGATCGGCCAGGCCGTGTCGTCCGGCTGCATCCGCATGACCAATGACGATGTCGTCGACCTGTACAATCGGGTGAAAGTCGGCACGCGCGTAGTTGTGACGCGGTAGGCCCGGCAGCAGTTTTCAGGCGGCCGGCGCTAGAGCGCTTCCCGATCACATGGAATTATGTGATCGATAAGGAATCGCTCAAAATCAAAACGTTGGAGCAGGTTCTCTTCGAAAAAGTCTGTCAACTTTTTCGGAACCTGCTCTAGCGTCGGCCGCTTTTGTTTTGACTATCTTTCTCCAGGCCGATCGCGATCGAGCCCCTTCGCCGCAAGTTCTTTGAGATAGGCGTCAAATCGCTGCGTCGCCGTCTCTCCGAGTTCGCGCAAATATCGCCATGTGTAGATCCCGGTGCGATGCATGTCGTCGAAGTCGAGCCGCACGGCGTAATTGCCGACCGGCGCGACGGCGATGATCGCGACATTGCGCTTGCCGCCGACCGTTTTGCGCTCTTGCGCCGAATGGCCCTGAACCTCGGCGCTTGGGCTTTGGGTGCGTAACAGTTCGGCGCTGAGCACGAAACGCGCGCCGTCGTCGAAGGCGACGTTCAGCAGGCGTCCGCCTTCGGAGAGGCGAAATTCGGTCGGCCAGGGCTCATGCCCCATGATGCGTCTCCAACGCTTCGCGCAAGCGGTTGACGAATATCTCTACCGCTTCCGGCGTGGTCCGCCAACACGATGCCTAATGAGGTTGAGCGCTCTGCATCCACCAGCTCTCCAAAGTGAAGCCGAACGGAAACATCGGAAAGAACGGCGTGTGGTCGGGATGGCGTATCGCGGCGCTATGGGCGCACCAGATCGCGTTCGTATGCTGGAGAGGCACGAAATAGAATCCGGAAAGCAAGATGCGATCGAGCGCGCGCGCCGCCCAAACGCTGTCATCCCTGGTGCGCGACGCGAGTAGATTTGCGATTGCGGCGTCGAGCGCGGGCGAGGCGGCGCCCGCGAGATTAACCGAATTTTCGCGGTTGAGACTTTCCGTGCTCCACCGATTCAACTGCTCCTGACCGGGAACCGCTGCGGGCAGCCATTGCCCGGTCATCATGTCATATTCGAAGCGCTGTCGCCGCCGCTCGTACTGGACTTCGTCGTATAAGCGCGGATTGCCTTCGATTCCGATGCGTTTCAACGAAGCGGCGAAATTGAGCGCAAGCCGTTCTTCGTCACGATCGCGAATCATGATCTCGAATGTGACGGGAACGCCATCCTTCTGGAGACGTCCGCCGACGAGGACGTAGCCGGCTTCGGCGAGAAGCGCCTGCGCGCGTTTCGCGACGATGCGATCGCGCCCGGAACCGTCGTGCTGAACCGGTCGCCAGCGTCCTTCGAGAATGTCGTCGCGAACGACGCCGGGAAACTTCGCAAGAAAGGCGCGCTCGGCGTCGCTTGCCGGACGCCCGGTCGAGGCATAGTCCGACTCGCCGAAATAGCTTTCGGTCCGGATATAGAGTCCGCTGTAAAAATTGGCGTTGATCCATTCGAAGTCATACATCATGGCGATCGCTTCGCGCAGTCGCGCGTCGCGAAACATCGCCTTGCGCAGATTAAAGACGAAGCCTTCCATTCCCGTTGGCCGGCCGGGCCGCAGGACTTCCTTCACGACGGCGCCGCTGCGAACGGCGGGGAAATCATAGCCGGACGACCAACGCGCGGCGCTCGTCTCCTCGCGATAATCGATCAGTCCGGCTTTCAGCGCCTCGAACAGCGCCGCGCCGTCCCGGTAATAGTCCACGGCGACTTCATCGAAATTATAGAGTCCCTTTTGACTGGGAATGTCGCGTCCCCAATAGTCAGGGTCGCGGCGCAGAGCCAGGCGCTCTCCAACTTTAGCTTCGGAAATCCGATAAGGGCCAGAACCAAGCGGGATCGTCATGTCGGGATCATCAAAGCGCTCAACATTGACGGCTTTCTTCGACAGGACCGGCATGTCGGCGAGAACGAGCGGCGCTTCGCGATCCTTCACGCCGGTCAGGTCGAAACGCACCGTATGATCGTCGAGAGCTACGGCGGATTTCACGAGCGCGAAAGTCGCGCGATGTTTCGGCCGGCCTTTCGACTTCAGCAGTTCGAAGGAAAATAGAACGTCCGAAGCGAGGATCGGCGTCTTGTCGGAAAATCGCGCCCGCGGGTCGATGTGAAATGTGACATGCTCGCGGGCGTCGTCGATATCGACAGACCGCGCGATCAGCGGATAAAGCGAATAGGCTTCGTCCTGCGACCGCGTCATCAGGCTCTCGACCACATTGCCGATGATGAGCTGCGGCGCGTCCCCGAATCTGGAGTTGAACGGGTTGAGACTCGTGAATCCGCCGGGTCGGCCGAGGCGCAGCACGCCGCCTTTTGGCGCGTCGGGATTTGCGTAAGGAAAATGATCGAAATCCTTCGGCAGCGCAGGTTCGCCGTAGAGCGCGAGTCCATGCGCGGCGCGCGCGTCTGAAGGATTTTCCGCAAGCGCTGAAAAGAGCGGCAGGACCGCGACGGCCTGGACGAGCGCCGCGATCCCCGCGGTGGCGATCAAGCGCCCAATTGCCTGCCCAGCGCGAAGCATTGCATGGCCTCCCACGCGAAATTGGCGGACTGAAACTATCCCGCCCCGGCGATTTCCAATTCGAAATTTCGCCGGTCGCCATTGCCGCATCACGCGGCGCAGTCGGTTAAAAAAATACCGCAGCCGTGCGCGTTCTCGAAGCTTCGCCCTAAAAACGCTCGTCTGGCGGCGCCGCCCCAAAGATGGGGGCGGCGCCTGATCGCGTTAGAACCTGAGTTTGATGCCTGCCGTGTAACCAATTGGCTGGCCGGCTCTGATGCCCGCGCCCTGCGCCAGCACCAGGCCGCCGGTCGGCCAGACGACCGGCGTTTGAAACGGGGTGCCTGTGATCAGCGTGTTGCCAAGCGCCTGCGCGCCGGCGACGTAAGTCCGGTTGAAGACGTTCTGGACATCGAAATAGAGCTCGATGTTCTTGATATAGAAGTCTGTCAGGTCGTGGTTATAGTGAGCGTTGAGATTGACGATGCTGTAGCTGGGAACGGTCGTGTAATTGGCGTTGTCGATCGTATAGTTGCTCTTGAAAACATATTCGACATAGGCGCCAAGACCGGCGAGATCGCCGTGCGGCTGATCATAGCCGTAGCGCATCGTCACCGTATGGGGCGGCACATTGGGGATTCGGTTGCCCGAGCGATTGTAGAGAGCAGGAGCGCCGCCGGCCAGCTGAGTAAAAAACGGCGGGCCCAGGTTAACCGCCCCGAGATCGTCCCAAAAATTGGTGAAGATCTGATTGTTGAACGTATAGGCCGCGATCAGCCGCCATCCTTCAAAGGGCCGCCAATCGGCGTTGAGTTCGACGCCGCGATGGAGAGAGGCGGGAATGTTCTGCTGATAGGAGACAAGCGCGTTGTTCAACGTCAAGATTTCATTGCGGTGCCATTCGTTGAAGCCGGTCACGCTGACCGTGAGATCGGGGCTCGGCGTCCAGTCGATGCCGAGATCGACGCCCATGTTGGTCTGAGCCTTCAGCGGATTTTGTCCGACGCCGCTTCGCGTATTGGTCAGGAACACGAATGTCGGCGTGCTGTAGCCGGTCGCATAGCGCGCCCGCACTTGCCACTCGGGGCTGTAGCGATAGGTGAGCGAGGCTTCCGGCGCCGTGTTCCAATAGTCATTGTCGACGGCGACCTGCGTGGGAAATCTGGGCGCAAAATTGGCGGTATAGTTATAGGCGGTGAAGACGCCCCAGACTCTGTTCCAGTTCGTGCTGAAGCCGATGACGCCGGTCAGGCCCGGCGCGAGCGCGATCTCTTCGCGCGCGCGCAAACTGATGTTCGACGTGTATGAATCGATCTTGCCGACCTGCGCGCCAATCGCGCCGCTATACCATCTATTGGCGATCTGGTTGAATAGCGGATTGGCGGTCTTGGCGTTGTTATAGAAGAATTGCAGAAAATGCGTCGCCGGAAATCCGAAGATCGGCATGTGGCTGGTGATGTCGGTCTGCGCGGTGATGCCCACCGTCGGACCCCTGATGCCCACCGGGCCGCCCTGTCCGGCCGGGCCCAAAACTGGCGGCGGCCAGGTGCCATTGAGAAAGTCAAAATAGTCGTAGGTGAATTGCGTCCGCCATGTCGTGTCCTTGTCAAAATCATGCTCGAACTGAACGCCGCCGATCTGTCTGAGCGTGTTCGAGTGCGTGCCGAGCTGCCAGACGCTTTGGCGAACAAGCGGTGTGGATATGCCATTCACCGGCACGTTCAGATTGTTGCACAATTGGGCGTTCCAAACGGTTGGGATGGCGCAGCCTTCTTGAAAAGGATTGAGATAGAACACCCCTAAATTATTTCGGTTGATGAACTCCGATCTCAAATTGTTGGCGATATATTTCACGATGACCCGATCGGTCGGAGTCACATCCCATCTGCCGAGAAACTTGGCTTGTTTGCCTGAGAAGGAATTGCGAGTCCAGCCGGTGCTATTGGCGTCGGAGGCGAAAAACGCCAGATCGAAGGCGCCGAGCGTGCTGTCCTTCACCGCCTTGCCGACGCGGACGTAATTGTTGACATAGCCGAAGCTGCCGAATTCCGAACCCGTGTGGACGCCGTCGATTTCGGCGCCGGAAAAGGTGCGGAAATTGATCGCGCCGCCATAGGCGTAATTGCCGAAGAGCGCCGACGAAGGACCGCGATAGACGTCGACGGCGGCGTAGGAATGCGGATCGAGCAGGTCGGTGCGGCCGTTGCCGTCAGCCGTCATGATCGGAAAGCCGTCTTCCCACAGCATGATGTTGCGGACGCCAGTTGGAAAGCCGGCGCCAAGACGGTTGCCGGAGCCGCGAATCGAGATCTGCAGATCGCGCACGCCATCGCCCTGCTGTATTGAAACGCCGGGGCTGTATTCCAACACCCTCCGGACATCCGGTAAGGGCGTCGGCCTTAAGAACTTGGTGTTGATGAGCGTTACCGTGTCGCCCGGCGGGTCCCGGTAGATCGGCAGCTTCGCGCGGGCGGCGCTAAAGCCCGGCGCGATTCCTTCTTCGCCCGCCGTCGACTCTCGCACGGCCGGAGTCGCGACCGGCGGCGGCCGCCGCGCGGCGCCGATGGTGATCTGGGGAAGCGCCTGCTGCGCATGCGCAAAGGACGCTGAGGACAAAAGCGCGAGCGCGCCCAGCCCCACGCCGTGCATCAATTTCGATTGGAACCGCATCGTCTTTTCTTTCCTAATTCGAGGTTGAATCTCACTGAGTAGGCGCACGCGTTGATCCGCTCGCGGTCGACGCCGGTTTCCACGGGTCGGCGAAGCGGGGGGAGGTCAGCAGAGAGTCGTC
>VGEB01000065.1 GCA_016869435.1 Alphaproteobacteria bacterium
ACCAACTCCAACGCGTGCGAAAAGTGCAGACCCACCCAGCGCCAAAAACGCAAAGCGGACTCGCGCCCGCAATCATGTCGCGGAAAAAATCACAATCGCGCGGCGGTGGGATGAATAAGACGGGCTAAAATGACGACTCCAATTGAGCGCATTGTCATTCGACATCTATCGGGTTCCAAAGCCAATCAGATCGAACAGCTTCCCGTCGGCGATACGCGCGAATTTTCGATCGGCCGCGATCCCGCGTCGAAGATCGCCTTCGATCCGGTCGGCGACAGCGTCGTCAGCCGCAAGCATGCAATTATCCGCCTCGCCGGCGAAAATGGCGATGTCTCCTTCAAGCTGTCGGACGCCGGCAGCAGCAATGGCACCTTTCTCAACGGCGAGCGGGTGACCGGCGAGGTCGAACTTCTTCCCGAGGATACGATCGAACTGGGCGCCAAGGGCCCGAAATTCACCTTCGACGTGCAGCCGCGGCCCGCGAGTTTCGCCGCGCGAACGCAAGTGATCGGAGTCAGCGACACGGCGGCGACCCGCGTCATCAAGACCGCGGAAGTCGCCGCGGCGACGGCCGTAAACACCGCCGCGACAGGCGCTGCCGGCGCAGAGGGAACAAGCGGCGATTCGTCGGCGCCGAAGAAGTTCGGAGTCGGCCAGGAGACGGTGCAGCGGCTGCTCACCGAGGAACGCCGCGCTTCGCGCGGGGCCTTGATGGCGACCGCGGCGGGGATCGCCGCCGTTCTCGTGCTCGGGGGCGGAATCCTGATGTGGCAACAATGGAAGGGCGAGGAGCGCGTCGGCGGGCGGATTTCCGATATCGAGAAAGGTCAGGAGGAAACCTCGGCCGGCGTCGAGGGCAAGGTGAAATCAATCACCGGCATGTCGCCGCAGGAAATTTACGACAAATATAAGGACGCCACGGCCAAGATTTATCTCCATTGGCGGCTATACGACAAGACGACCGGCAAACCGATTTATCACCAGACCTTCAACGTCAAGGTCAACAAGAACGAAAGCGCGACCTTGCCGGCCTATGTGCGGCTGGGACCCAATACTGTCGTGCGATGGCTGACCCTCGACGACGACTACCGGTCGAACGTGCCGATCGACGGAGCCGGCTCCGGAAGCGGCTTCGTCGTCAGCGAGCAGGGCTATCTCCTGACCAACAAGCACGTCGCCGCGGGCTGGGAAATCCACTTCTCCGCGCCGAAACGGCTCGGCGTGCTGTTCGACTATAAGGGCGGGCCCGATTGGAAGCGGACCAAGGGTTACAAGGGCCCCGATCTGCGGAAATATGAGCTGATCAATCTCGACGACGACGCGTTTTCGGATATCGACGACTGGGTGCCGGACTCCGGCGGCCTCATATTCCCCTCAAAACCGGCGCTCGCTGTCCCCATTGGCGGCGGCAACATACCCGACCCCACCAAGGCGGACAAACGCACCTTCGAAGGACGCAACGACACCCTCGAAACGCGCTTTCCGGGCAGCCGCTTGAACATCAACGCCAGTCTGGTCCGCGCGTCGTCGGATTCGGACGCCGCCCTCATCAAGATCGACTCGCCTCAGGCGCTCAGCACGGTCGAACTTGCCTCTCACGACGCCGTCACGGTCGGCGAAAAAGTCGTGGTTCTGGGCTATCCGGCAGTATCGGTGTCGACTTTTCAGCAACAGTCAACGCAGGAGGGCGGGGGACCGGTCAGACGTCATTTCGAAGAGATCCCGGAAGCCACGATCACCGACGGCATCGTGTCGAAGCTCTCGCCCGGCGTCCAACAGAAAGACGGCGTCACCACTTATAGCACGACGGGAGACGTCATTCAGTTGAGCATTACCGCGACAGGCGCCGGCAACAGCGGCGGACCTGTGTTCGACGCCACCGGCAAGGTGATCGGGCTGTTCACTTACAGCAAGACTCGCGGCAATGAGCGCGTGACGCTTGCGGTTCCGATCAAATATGGCCGCGATCTGTTGCGCCCGCAGCGTGAGTGATCCGAGGGACGCCAACGATGACGGCGGTACGGCAGGCGAATGGCGCTTCATGGCGCGTGGTGGGCGCGATGCGCACGGACGTGGGACGCGTCCGCTCGCTCAACGAGGACACCGTCGTCTTCGTCGCGCCGGCGGGACAAGACCCGGAAGCGAAACTCGGCTTGCTCGCCCTCGTCGCTGACGGGATGGGCGGTCACGCGGCCGGGGAAGTGGCGAGCGCCCTCGCGGCGGAGGTCGTTCGGCGCGTCTATTTCTCTCTCGACTCTCCACCGTCGCAGGCGCTGAACACAGCCTTCGAAGCCGCCAACCGTGCGATTTTCGATTACGCCGCGCGTAATCCGGAATGCAACGGCATGGGCACGACCTGCACGGCGATCGCTGTCCGCGACGAATGTCTGTGGCTCGCCCATGTCGGCGACAGCCGCGCCTATATTTTGCGCGACGGCGAATTGACCCAGCTCTCCGAGGATCAGACGCTGCACGCGCAACTCGTGCGCGATGGCGTCCTGACGGCGGAGGAAGCCGAAAAGAGCCCGGGCGGTAATGTCATCTTGCAAGCGCTCGGAACGCGGCAAGAGATTTCTCCGGACCTTTGGTCCGAAGGACTGCGCCTTCGATTGGGCGACCGCTTCATTCTCTGTTCCGACGGCCTTTCCAATCTGGCGAGCGACGCAGAAATCACCGCGATCGTTTCGCGTCATTCGCCAAGGGACGCCTGTGCGGCTTTGATCGACGCGGCGCTCGCGGCCGGCGGCTACGACAATATTTCGGTCGGCGTGTTCGCCGTCGAGGACGCGCCGAAACACTCCGGCGGCCAGGCGGCGACGCAGCGGATCAAAATTTCCGACTCGCCGATCGGCGTCTTGACTGCGAAGATCGACACTATCGCGGAGGGTTGAGCCATGACCGACCCGCAAATGATTGGCCACTACCGAATCGTCAGGCTGCTTGGTACCGGCGCGATGGGCAAGGTGCACGCCGCGACCGACACCTTCCTCGAGCGCGACGTGGCGATCAAATCATTGCGCGCGGAGCTTACTCAGGATCCCGATTTCGTCGGACGGTTTCGCGCCGAAGCCACCAGTCTCGCGCGCCTCAACCATCCCAACATCACGACGCTCTATTCGCCGGTATTGGACGGCAAGGACCTTTACATGGTCATGGAGCTGGTGAACGGACGCCCGCTTGACGAAATTTTGAAGGAGCGCGGCAAGCCGCTCGGCGTCAAGGAAAGTCTGGCTGTCATGGCACAGGCGGCCGACGGCCTCGCCTACGCGCATCAGATGGGCGTCATCCATCGCGACATCAAGCCGTCCAATCTCATGGTCGCCGACGACGGCCGCATCAAGATCATGGATTTTGGCATCGCCCGCGTGCGCGGGAGCGTGCGCTTGACTCGCGTCGGCACGGCGGTCGGCACGCCGCTTTACATGTCGCCGGAGCAATGCCGCGGCGGCGAAGGCGACGAGCGGAGCGATCTTTATTCGTTGGCGATCGTGCTTTACGAAATGCTTTCCGGCGCGCCGCCCTTTTCCGGGGAAACCGAGCATTACGTCACGCAGGCGCAGATTCACGCCGAGGCGCCGCCGCTCGTGCCGCGAATTTCCGGCGTCACGCCGGAACTCGAATCTGCGATCATGACCGCGCTGTCGAAGCGACCCGAGCAACGTTTTCCCAATATGCGCGCCTTCAGCGACGCGCTCGGCGCGACGGCTATGCGAATCGACGCCGCCAGCATCATTCGAAACGCTGGACACCTCGTCCAGGATTCGACGGCGGAGCGCGACGTGCCAACGCCCGAGCGCCTGTCGACCAAGCTTGTCGCCCTGGCGAAAAGCCGCAGCGCGACGCTCGTGCGCCGCTTCAAGGGGCTGCACCCGGCTGCACAAGGCGTGACGGTCGGCGCCGGCATGGTCCTGATTCTTGCCTCTCTCTATTTTGGCCTCGAGCCTTTCTTCTCTTCCGACGAGCGCGTGTCGCGAGAAATCTCGCTCCCAGATAAGAAGAGCCGCAGCGACGACTTTCGAAAGCAGGACGCCAACGCGGGCAATCGGCGCGCCGCGCCCCGCAACAGCAGCACCTTCGGCGTAGACGAAAATCAGGCCTCGGACGTTCCTCTGGACTACCGCTCGCGCCGGCCGTCCGAAAACAGCGTATCTGCGTCGTCTGGATCAATCACGGATCTTCGTAATCTGATGAGAGACAGCGACGAGTGGAAGGACAGTTCCCTTCAATGGGATACAGCGTTCAAGCTGGCGCAACGACTCGCGCAGGAAGGAGACAAGGACGCGCAATATTATTTGGGTAAGATGTACGTGAATGCTCCCGGCCATCAAAAACTGAGTTACGCCTACCAATGGTTCAAAACCTCAGCCGAGGCAGGTCATCCCGAGGCCCAGGCCGCCTTGGCGAAATTATATTGGAATGGGGACACGGCCGAAGGCGAAAATTTGGAAGAAGCCGTTCGATGGTTCACGAAGGCGGCGGACCAATCCAACGCCGATGGGCTATTTGGATTAGGATTGGCCTTTGAGCTGGGCAAAGGCGTGCCAAAACATGACTATCAGAAAGCAGGCGACTATTATCGCCTGGCTGCGATGCAGGGGCACGCTAAAGCCCGCGGGGCTCTTGAAACGTTGCGCAAGCGCCGTCTCTATCGGTAAAGACGGCGTCGCCGATCAATAATCCATCTTTGGCACAGTGCCGCTCGAACCGCCGCCGCCACCACCGCCCGAACCTCCGCCACCGCCGCCGCCGCGACGGCGATGGTGGCTTGCAACACGCACGCGTCCGCGATGACGCGCGTAATGGCGACGGGCGCGATAATGATGCGCGTATCCGCCGTAATGGCGCCGGCGAAATCGGAAGCGGAGCCCTCCCAGCATTGCGCCGATGAGACCCAATTGCGCGGACGCCGGCTCGGGGTCCAAAACAACAAGAGGAAGCGTCAGAGCGCCGAACAACAAGGACCGGCGCGAAAGCCGACGGTCAACGCCAGAATCATTGTCAGTCATGGAACTCGCCCCCGCAGACGATAGGTAGCGATTATTGTTCTTGCGGCCGCGTCCTGTCAATTTGAAGAATCCGCTTGCGGCGACGAACGCATCGCTCTCAAGAGCCTCGCCGACTGAGCCATACAGCCGATTCGACTGGGATTGACGCGATTTATCCGAGGCGACTCATCTGTTCGCGAAACGGCAATGATGTGGGGAAGGTTAATGACGGACGCAGGAAATCGTCCCGTCGCCTCGTCGGTCTTCGTCGACGAGCGCACGGATGGACCGGGAGCGATCAGGCTTTCAGAAAATGACCCGGCCGCGCCCTTCTATCGCGTGCTGATGAAACTGCGCGCGCCAGTCGCGATGCGGGACATGATGTTGGCGCCAGTGCGCGCCTGCTACAGAGGCGAGGGGCTGACGGTCGACCCCGCCGAACTTCCGCCCGGCGCAGCGCAACTTTATCCGCAGGTGTCGGTTTCGACTCGCGCCGTTCCTTCGAACGCCGGTCCGATCCGCTGCGAATGTTTCGCGCCGCCCGGCGAAGGACCGAGGCCGATGATGCTCTATCTCCACGGCGGCGGTTTTGTCGTCGGACGATCGGAAGATACGGCGTTTGTCACCAGCCGCATCGCCGCCGAAAACAATGTCGTCGTTCTCAGCGTCAATTATCGCTGGGCGCCCGAATGGCCGTTTCCCGCCGGCCTCGACGATTGCATGGCGGTTCTGCGCTGGATGCGCGAGGCAGGCGGCGAGATCGGCGGCGACCCGTCGCGCATATTGGTCGGCGGCGATTCCGCCGGAGGCAATCTCGCCGCGGCGCTGCCGATCAGAGCGCGCGAGGAGCGCATATCCATCCTTGCCGCCGCGCTGCTATGCCCGGTCACGGACTTTCACTTCGAAAAATTTCCGTCTTTCGAGCGGCTCGCTCCGACGGGCGCGGTCATCGACGCGCCTTTCATGGCGTTTGCGCGCGCCGCTTATCTGACGACGCAGCAACAGTGGCCCCATCCCTGGGCGAGCCCGGCGCGCGGCGATTTGAAGGGCTATCCGCCAACTTTGCTCATCAGCGGCGGAGCCGATCCGCTCGTTGACGAGAATCGCGCCTTTGCCGAGAATTTGACGGCGGCGGGCGTGAAGGTCGATCATTTGATCGCAGACGCCATGCCGCACGGATTCTATTTCTTTCCTGGCCTGTTGAAGGAGAGCGACGCCGCTTTCACGGCGATCGGGACATTTCTTGCCGAATCGCTGCGACGATTATGATATGATTTGGCAGAATCGGCCCGGCGGCGTCGCATCGAATAGATTTGTGCAGAAATAGCCGGGACATTGATCATTACGAGATTCAGGAGAAAAAATTGTAAGTTCCGCAGCGAGCCGCGTCGTGCATCGTAGAATGCGCGAAGGATCAGCTACTCGCGGCGAATGACTGATCTTCAGCTCTCGCCGAGTCTGACCGATCGGCGGCCTTATATGCGTTTTGAACGCGTCGGCGTTCGCTCGAAGCTTGTTCTTGGCTGCTGAATCCGGCCTCGGATTAGCCATTCATTATCGATTAAATGAGAAATTCGCCTTACACCGAAGGCGTCAACCAGGGTTTGGAGCGGAACATGCGTTTGCTAACGCGCTCTCGCGCCCGGCTTTTCTCGACGGTGGCTCTGGCCGCAGGCGCCGCCGCGACGCTCGGCTATTCTGGCTCGCCCGCCATGGCGCAGGGCTTTTTTTTCTGGGGCGGCGACAGCGCGCCTCGGGCGGCGCCGCCGCGAGATATCAAACGTGTCGCTCGACCGCAACGCAATGTCGGAGGAAAGAAAGCTTCACTTCCGGCCGCCGAAAAAACTGGCGCAACGACTGCACGTGAGGCCAAGGCCGAGGCTCCGCAGTTCGATCGACCGCTCTTCCTGATCGCCTCGATCGCCGATCAGCATGTGTCGATCTATAATCACCACGGGCTCGTCGTCCGTTCGGCGATCTCGACAGGTATCCCTGGTCATCCGACGCCCAGAGGCATTTTCAGCATCATCGGCCGCGAGCGTTTTCACCGCTCCAATATCTATTCCAGCGCGCCGATGCCGTTCATGCAGCGGATCACTTGGTCGGGGATCGCCATGCATCTCGGCGTCGTGCCAGGGCATCCGGCCTCGCATGGCTGCATCCGGCTTCCCGCCGCATTCGCCGCCAAGCTCTGGGGCATGACCCGGATCGGCGAGCGAGTCGTCATCTCGCCGCACGAGCTGACGCCCGCCGAATTCGACCACGCGCTGCTGCCCCAGCCAAAAATGCTGCCTTCCGTTGAAGCGGACAAAAGCGCGTCGGTAACGGTGGTCGCGGCGGACCGCGCGTCGGTCGCTCCGCAACGGCAGGAAGCGAAGGCCGACGCCGGCAGCGAAGCGGGCGACGCCGCCAAGGGCGGACCCGTCGCCGACGCGCAGCCGCAGGCGGCCGCCGCAAAGCCCGAATCCCCGGCGGAGCAGCAAAAGGTCGAGGCGCCCGACGCCGCCAAGGGCGTCCCTGCCGCTGACTCCCAGCAAAAGGCGCCTATCGTGGCGGATGCGCCCGCCGCAAAGCCGGAACCCCCAGCCGAGCAGCAAAAGGCTCAGGTCGCCGAACCGGCTGAGGCCGCAAAAGCCACAGCCGCCGCCGACCTGCAGCCGGCGACCCCTGTCGTGGCGGCAGCGCCCGCCGCCAATCCCCAGCAACAAGCGGAACAGCCGAAAATCGACGCCGGCGCCGACAAGGCGAGGCCTTTGGCGGGGTCCCCATCGAGCGCCGGCGCCGAACGGCTGACGCTCAATCCACAGCAATACGCGCGGCAACTCAAGACCAAGGCCTCCGCCGACTTCGCCGCCGCCACTTCGGCAGTCAAGGCTCTAACCGCCGAAGTCGCGGCGAAGCAGAGGGAAGCAACGCGAGCCGCGGCGGAGTTCAGAGCCGCCGAGGCGGGACAGGCCGGGGCGCGCACAAGGGCGGACGCAGCCGCCGCATCATATGACGCCGCAACGGCGTCGGCCGCCGGCCAGCGCGAGCCCGCCGAGACTGCGGAGCGGGTCGCCTTGGCCGGCGACGCCCCCGCAAAGGCCAAAGCCGATGGGCTGACGAGAGCCTATGGAAAGGCTCTTCTCGCACAGGACGCGGCGCTGCTGGCGAAGACCAACGCCGACTCCGTTCTCGCCGACGCCACAGCCAAATTTGAACAGGCGAGAGCGGCCTCCGCCGTCAGAGATTCCGAACTCGCGGACGCCGATCGACGCCTGGATGAGGCGAGAACCTCGGCGGCGGCGGCGGCTACCGCTCAACGAGACGCCGACCGCCGCGCGACGCCCCTTTCGATCCTGATCAGCAAAAAGGAAGGGCGCATTTATGTGCGCCAGGGGCTCTCGCCGCTTTTCGACGCGCCGATCGACATTCGCGATCCGAAGACGCCGCTCGGTTCGCACCTCTATATCGCCACGGCGGCCAATGAAGACGGAAGCTCGCTCAAATGGTGGGTCGTGTCGATGCCGGCCCGCCTCGGCGACGAGCCGAGCCAAGGCAGAAAGACCGCCTCCGCCGAGACCGGCATGTCATGGAATTTGCGGACGTCCACGAGCCCGACCGAGGCGCTGGAACGCGTCGACATCCCCAAGGATGTTCGCGACCGTATCGGCGAGCGGCTTTGGACGGGCGCTTCGCTCATCATCTCGGATCAGCCGGTCAGCAGCGAGACTGGAGCCGTCGGCACCGATCTGACGATCAAACTGCGGTAGTCCACAGCCGGGTAGCGCGGCGCCAAAATGACGCGCTTCGCCGCGATTACTGCGCCGCGGGCCGATTGACCGTAACCTCGCCGCCTGGCGGCAATTGATCGATGACCAGCAATTTAACCGGAACGATCCCCACCGTGGCTCCGAAATGCCAATGGTCGACGCTCTCGATGACAAATTCTCCAGCGTGATAGACCCTTGAGGATGAATCGACCTGCTGGACCAGCAGCTCGCCTTCAAGAACATAGGCATAGCGCTGGAAAGGATGTTTGTGCTCGGGCAATCTGGCGCCGGGCGCCAAAGTGTAGATCGACGCCACGACCTCCACTGGCCCCTGGGGCAACGCGATCGGCTGCCCGGTTGCGGTTTTTGTCGTTCTGGCGATTTCCGTCACGACTTCAGCGGGCGCGCGCTCCAGCGCGAATGATGCGCTGGCCGAAACCGACGCCGCGCCAAGGATCGCGACCAACGCCAAGCGAATCATCCGCTGCTCCATTTTGAAAGCCGATTGCGCATTCGCCTTATAGACGGCTTCGTGGTCGCGCGCGTCAGATGGCCATGCCGAAAATCTTGCCGACGCCCGCGGTCAGCGCCAGAGCCAACGCGCCCCAGAACGTCACGCGAGCCGTGGCGCGAAGAACGGCGGCGCCGCCGGCTCTCGCGCCGATTGCGCCAAGAAGCGCAAGAAATCCCAGGGAGCCGGCCGAAACGATCGGGACGAGCAAATCGCGCGGCGCGAGCCACACGGCAATAAGCGGCAAAGCGGCGCCGGCGGCAAAGGTCAGGGCCGACGTCAGCGCGGCCTGCGCTGGCCTTGCAGTGACGATCTCCGAGATTCCCAATTCGTCGCGGGCGTGGGCGTGCAGGGCGTCCTTCTCCATCAATTGCCGCGCGACCTCGCGCGCGAGGTCGCGATCGACGCCGCGCTCGACGTAAATCTGCGCAAGCTCCTCCCTTTCGCTTTCCGCATGATCGCTCAGCTCCTTGCGTTCGCGGGCGAGATCGGCCCGTTCGGCGTCGGATTGAGAGCTGACGGAGACAAATTCGCCCGCCGCCATCGACATGGCGCCGGCGACAAGTCCGGCCGCACCGGCGAGGAGCACGTCATTGCGCGTCGCTTCGGCGGCGGCGACGCCGACGATCAGGCTCGCAGTCGAAACGATGCCGTCATTGGCGCCCAGCACCGCCGCCCTCAGCCAGCCGATGCGCTGGACGAGATGGCTCTCTCGGTGCAAGCGAAGCCGGGTCATGGCGCCTCGGGAGCGTCGCGAGCGGAAATCGTCGCGCCGTCGCTTTTTCGATCAGGCGGCAAGATTGAGGCGCTTCAGTTCGGTTTCAAACTCGAAGCGCAGCTGATCGCGTTCGCTCTCCGGCAACCAATTCGCCATCTGCGGAAAGATCAACCGATTGAGCCGCGTCGTTTCTGGCGACCAGGGCGATCCCTTTTGCGTCGCGCGCACAGCGGCGAGCATCGCATGGAGGCGCCGGCGAATGACGTCCGGGTCGATCGGCGTTTGTCTCGCTTCATGGCTTTCGCCCGCGAACAAATCGCCCTGCGTCGGGCTGTGGCCGAAAAGGTCGGGCGTGTCTTGGGGCATCGGCTCGCGACTGATTGTGCAGCGGCGTTAACTTATACGAGGGTTAGGCGCGCCTGAAGACGTCACTCCCAACCATCCACATCAAGATGTCGCTTCATCGGCTTCTTCCGCTTCGGCGAAGGCGGCGGGGAGAAGCGGCGCATCGCAGATTCGTTCGAGCAGGTCGGCCTGAGCGGGTTCGAGCTTCACAAGCCGGCCGAGCACATGCAGCAGGTTCATCAGATCGCTCGTATATTCGTCGAGCCAGTGATCGGGCTGAATTTTGTCGAGCGGCGAGGGCGGCCGGCGGTCGCCGATGATCGGCCGCGAGCGATCGCGTTTGCGATAGCTGAACCATTGGCGCAGCACATTCTTGCCGGAGACTTCATAGTCCCACACCGCCTGCGGCACATTATCGATGAAACCCTTGCCGATCGAGAGGCACCGAGCGGCCGGATCATAGTCCATCGTATCGGGCAGCGGCTCCGGCGCGCCGGGAATGCCGCCGCCCGCGGGAATGACCGGGCTTTCCTTCTTGGGCAGACGCGGCGGCCCGGCCGGACGCCCCTCCTTGGGATCGGCGAAGCGCTCCCCATAGCAGTGTAGCCAAATGACTTCCCGGCCGAGTTTCACCGCTTCCGAAAAAAGGCTGGCGGCGGCTGTAATCGGAACGCGCAGGCCGGGCCTTACGAGATCAGACTGGAATCGCGCCGTGAACGCAGGATGCGCGAGCAGGGCGGCGATATAGGCCATGACCTCTTCCGGTTGAACCGTATAGCCGTAAGCGGCGGAAAGATGCGCGATCAGTTCCGGCTTTATATTCGGAATTTCCGCCGCCGCGTCGCGCCAGAGCGGGAAGACCCGCCCGCCCTCAGAGCCCTTGTAAAAATTTAAGTCGGGCACGAAGCAAGAAAAGCTAATGGCTGGCCCATTTTCAGGAGAGCGTTTCTCCAAAGACGCACAGAAAATCTGTCTCTTACCGAAGCTCTCCCAAAGCGTCGGGTTCGGTCGGTTGAGTAACCGATTGTCCGGGATGATCCACTGTCGATCTAGCGTTCGAAACGCATAGCGCGTCGGGCTTATGACTTCGTGCTTGTCGTTCGCGACTGATTCCAGTCGAGCCTCATGACCACTCAGTCCCTTTCTTGTCCCCTTCGTGCTCGTGCGGTCGCCATTCTCGTGAGGATGGAACAGTTCTTCTCGCTTCTTGGGGTCTTTCTCTCTGGTGAGCAGATGCCAACGCGCGTTTAGCGAACTCGCATCGGGCGCGATAACCCAGGTTCGACCCGGCATGACGCCCGATCCGTTGTAAACGAACAAGTCTTCGAACGGCGCGAAGTCGCTCCACGATCCGGCGTTTTCCGGCAGAAACGGATCGCGCCAGCCGCTCGGTCCAGCAGTCCAACCCGCGTCCGCAAGCGACACATTGGCGAGCGTCTTGAACTTTTCCTCGCGCTTTCCCTCCGGCAGCGCGCGAAAATGTACGCGCGCCGGTTGAGTTCTGTCCTTTCCCAGTGGCCTTACGGCGAGCACGATGCACACCGGCTGCTGGACGCCCTGGAAAATACGTGTCGGCACGTCCGGCTGATGCCCTTCAGGAGAGCAGTCGATCACCCAAATGTCCGAGCAATCGCCACGAAGATCGCCACGCATCTTTTGAAAGCCGGACCCACCTAAGAAGGCGGCTGCGGTGATGAAGCATATAATGCCCGCACGTTCGGGAGTTGGCTCTCCCGTTGTCTCAGCGTGACCTGAGCCAAAGACTTTCCACGTCGCCCACCGCCAAAAGAACACATAAAGATTTTTGAGATGCTTCAGGTCGGTGCTGACCCCCCAGTCTGTCGGGGGTGCCCAAAGGTCCATTGCGGCTGGTCTCCCGGCGCTACCCACCTCGATCCAACCGCCTTTGTCTTTGGCCTTATCTTTGTACGGCGGATTGCCGATCACGACGGTGATCCTCTCGTCGCGTTTGATCTTGTTCGCCTGTTTGTGCGATTCGCCGATCGGCTGCGTGAGCGCCGAGAATTGCGTTTGCGCCGCATAAGGGTCGCCCAGCGTATCGGTGATGAAGAGGCGCAAAGCGGGAAGATTGCTTGAATCCTTGACTGCCATCAGCGTCTGAACTTCCGCCATGAGCCGCAACTGCGCCACAGCATAGGGGCCGAACTGCATCTCGAAGCCAATGAGCCGTTCGACAGCCGAAGCGATGGCGCCCGGCACGGCGCCTGGACCGAGATCGGCTTCCACTGTTTGCGCAATAGAGCGCATCGCGCCAAGCAGATAGGCCCCCGTGCCCACTGCGGGATCGGCAAGCGTTACCTCACGTGAGGCGAGGCCCTGAGGCAGCGCGAACAGCACGGGATCGCGCAGCGCCTCATCCACGAGCCGCACCATCGCGGTGACGACCTCGGGCGGCGTGTAATAGGAGCCCGTGCGTTTGCGCAGCGCATTGTCGTAGACCGCAAGAAAGTCTTCGTAGAAATAGAGCCAGGCGTCGACATCGCCTTTGGTGAGAGTCGGCCAATCAACCGCATCGAGAACGCGCGCGAGAGTCCGCAGTGCGCTGTCGAGCGCTTGCTGCACCTCGGGACTGTCGGTCAGCAGACGCAGGGCAGTTCCGATCAGCGAATTCGACTTGCGTAGTTCCAAGGCCGCCTTGTCGATGCCCGACTTCAGCTCAATGTCGCGGGCGCGCGCGACGAGCAGGCCGAATGTCACAGCCTGCGCATAGCCGTCGGCAAATTCGGCGTCTGTCGCCTGCGGAAAGAGAAGGCCGCGCCACTCTTGCGCGAGCGAGGTCAGTCCCGGATTGCCGCGCTGGAGTTCTTCCGTCACCTCATCGCGCAACAGCCGACACAGCCGCGCCGCGGTTTCCGCGAGCTGCGGAACCGAGCGCGGCGGTTCGGGGCTCCATCTGAGGAAATCGGAAATAAGCGGGAGCAGCGTCGCCGGAGCGGTGAGCTTGGCGCCGGCGCTCTCAACGTCGCCCTCCAATGCGACAATTTTGTCGACAAGCTGGCCGTTGCGCCAGAGACTGAAGCTGCCGCCGTCCGTATACATCAGATTCGGCAGCGACTTGAGCTTCGTCCACTGCTTCTTGTCGTGTTCGTCGGTGAAGCGGCGAGGGTCCGCGCCCTTTCCCGGCGCCTTCACCTCGACGAAACCGACAAGAGCATTGTGAACCGTGACGGCGTAATCGGGACGCGTCGCAAGAGCGCCAAGCGTGCTTTCGCCGACAAGTGTGACGTTCGGCACACGGGCGAGCGCGGAAAGGTCCTGGAACAAACCTTCAAGCGGCGCGCGCAACTGATCTTCAGGCGCGCCCGCGGCGGCCGGGTTGGCGAGCTTCGCCTTGCAGCTTTTTCCAAATGCGGAAATCGCTGTGGATAAGGATTGCGTCGGCACTCGAATCTAAGAAGGTTGATAAGTCAGGCAGCCGCACGATGCTGGAGCGAGGCAATTTTCACAAGGCCAATATTTTTGGTGGGGAGAAGCCGTTTTCACGGCGGGCCGCGCCCGACGAAGATGGGCGCCCTAGCGCTGCGACCTGACCTAAATAGGATTTCGCATGATTTTGAAAAACAGAACTTAACGAGGGCTGGCGCTCAACTCGTGGTCGGAAATGACGTCTTGAAGGTCGCGCCGCCTCCCAGGCGCGAAAGGTGCAGCGCTGGGTCATTCGCGCGCTCGTCGAAGCGGCAAAGCGGACGGACGGGGCCGAATGAGCCGGAGATTGGAACGCCGCGGCCGCTTGCCGAATTTCTTCTCGTCCATCGGCGCCGATCTGGACGGCCTCCCCGCTCACGCCTCAAGCTCGCCGCAAAGTCAGCAAGGCTCTGACATCTTTCTGCGCATCGCTCTTGGGCATCCGACTATTCGTCCGACCGTCGGCTAGATGCGCCTGGAGCATGGAAGGAGAGCACCAAATATGCGCGAGACCCCTCTCAGCGACTGGACGCCCATCGCCTACTTCCAAAGGGAAGAAGCGCGACGTCAACACGAGCAAAGTTCGGCGAGAGCGGCCCCGCCCGAGCAGGAGCGTCCTAATCACGACGAGAAGCAATTGAGCGACGTGACTGTCGCAAGCATGCAGAGAAGATTTCTCCTTCTCGAACGGCGCCTCGCCATTCTTGAGCAACGAGAGCATGAGCGTCAGATCAGAGAAAAATTGGAAGCCGCTCCGGCGCAAGCCCAAAGTCAGACGCCCCTTAATGATGCGGCCTATCTCGCAGACGCGGTCTCCCCCATCGGCAATCGCCGTGAAAATCATTCGCAGGCGAAAGCGCATCCAGAATTCACCTACACCCGAGCCGAAAAGGCTGAGTTGATAGACGACCCCAAAACCTCTGATATGCATGTTCAGTCACATGCAAGCGACTCCCCTTCGAATGACGAAAGGACCAGGCTTCCGAAGGATTTTGTCGAGATACGGCCATCGAGCGGCGAACCGATCCAGGCGCGGCTGGCGCACAGGATAGCTGCCGCGTTTAGTTCGTTTGTGGTCACCGCCTTTGTGGCTGGCTCGATTGGCTTCTTGGCCGCAATACTCACTGTGCCCGCTGAAAGAGCGGTCCAATTTCACGCTCTCCTTAACATCGCCGTGAACGCCATCTCTGATGCTTCTCATAGGAAATAGCCGAAGCGGCCGTCAGACGCAGACCATTTGCGATGACGGGGCGAGCGGTCGCGCCGCTGGGTTGAGAGAGCCGATGCGCAATAGCGGCGAGGCGCGCCGCCGCCGCGGCGCCCATATCACTCGTCGATTTCCGGCTCGACAAGCTTTGCGAGCTTTCGCAGCGACTCTTGCCAACCAAGGTAACAAGCCTCAGGCGGAATGACGTCTGGAACGCCTTCCTGCACAACAGTGAGTTCCGTTCCTGTCGATACCGCTTTCAACGAGACCGTAACCTTCAGCTCTCCGGGCAAATTCGGATCGTCGAATGCGTCCGTATATCTAATTCGCTCATGCGGGGTCAGCTCAATATATTTGCCGCCGAATGAATGGCTTCGCCCCGTTGTAAAGTTGCGGAAGGACATGCGGTGCTCGCCGCCCTGCCGGGCGTCCAACTTATGGACCGTGCAGGTAAAGCCATTGGGCGGCAGCCATTGCGCAATTGCATCCGGTTCAAGGAAGGCGCGATAGACTTTGTCCGGTTTCGTCGCGAGCACGCGATGAAGAGTTATTGTGTTTGGCATACTCGTTCTTCCCTTGCTTTCGCCTTCCGAACTCGTGACAACCCTTCGTCAAAGCAGCTCTCGCAAACCGGCAATGCAGGACACGTCAATTGCATCGCGCCGCCAAGTCGCCAGCCGCCAAAAAGCCAACTCCGATGCGCTAATCAGATACGCTAAATTTACCATCAATTTTACAATTCCGGCCTTCCAATCCTTCCGCGCAATGTTCGCCCACATTCTGGCCGCAACCACAACTGACGTTCTTGTCCAGCGCGATTGTGATATGGAAATTCGAAATGTGCAGGGTCTTATCGCCTTCCCCAAGCGTCACGGATGAAGTCAGCAAATTGTTGCGACAAAAGTACGATGAGGTCCTTCGCGAGCCGCTTCCAGACAGTTTGCTCGCTCTCTTGAAGAAGCTTGAAATGGACACCGTCGCGCTTTCCGATCGTGAGCGCCCAAAAAAGGCGACGTCTCAATAGGCGCTCCGCCGGCGCCGATGTGGTCACAATTTTGAGCGGGGAGGCTGCGATTGAAAGCCGGCGCGTTTGAAGCGTCAGACGCGGCGGACGTATTCTGCCTGCGGGAGACGGCGGTGGGCGCGGCGTCTTGGCGGTTCGCCTCAGGATTCGTGTCGGCCGGCGCGCAATGCCGAGGCCAGATTCGCAAGGTCAGGATTCAATCGAGGGTCAAGATGAAGACAGCTTTTATCTCGGGGATAGCATTTCTCGCGCTCGCAGATTCAGCTTTCGCGCAAGACGCGCCGATCGCATTTCAATGCCAGGCATCCGCTCAGAGCGCAGGTTCAACCCAATCTGGACCATTCTCGATTGAGATCAAAGGCGGCGCAGTTAAGCTCTCCGGCGTCAGCGCCCTTGATAGCAACTTTTCTCTCATTCGGAAGAACAACGCATTCTACGTGTTCAAAAATAACAAGGGCCAAGGCGGCAATATCGACCGCTCGAACGGCGCCGTGGAATTATATGCTGTGAACGCCGCATCGCATAAAATGACCGTTTCCATCAATGGCGCCTGCGTCAAACAGGACTAGGCTCAAGAACCATTGATTGAGATAGAAGGCGACCGGCTCGGCGACTGCACAGCGTCGCGGCCTCCTAGAGCGCTTCCCGATCACATAGAATCATGTGATCGATAAGGAATCGCTCAAAATCAAAACGTTGGAGCAGATTCTCATCGAAAAAGTCTGTCAACTTTTTCGGAACCTGCTCTAGATGTGAGCTTTCTATAGGTTGTCCATCCGGACGAGGCCGAGGAAAGTGGAGTTGCGAAGCTTCACCTTTTCCCGGAGGTCCGGATGAACATCCATAAGAATGCCCGTTTGACGCCGAGCGGTC
>VGEB01000066.1 GCA_016869435.1 Alphaproteobacteria bacterium
CCTTTGACATCGTCTCAAAAACGCTTGAGGCGACATTGTCCTGGCAAAACATTCCGCAAAGCGTTCAGGACCAAGCCATCACGACATTCGGCGTGGAAGGTTTCGTCGAACTTGTCGTGTTGTCGGGCTTCTACCAAATGTTTTCGGGAATCAACCAGGGCTTCGACGTCGCGTTGCCGACAGGCGTCGAAAACCCGTTCAAGTAGATCGCAAATCCTTCTCCTTCAACTTGACGTTCTCTTTCTCTCCGTCGACGTCGCAAACTGCGCGATGTCATCGCCGTTCGGAACATAAGCCTCTCCTGTGGGTTTTAATCCTGGCGACGAATGTCGCCGATGTCGGAATTGAATTTTAAGGGAATGGCGTCAATGGTTGAGTTTCCGGTAGTAAAGGGCGATCGTCCGGCCAACGGCCCCGAAGAATGCAGCAGCGACGACGGCGTGAATTCATCGTCGCTATTGAAAGAGGACCCCATCGCTATAGAGCCGGCCGCGCGGCGCTATTCGGTCGCCGAGGCCAAGGACTCGATGCGCGAGACATTCGACAACATCGTGCAGTCTGGCGCCGCCGACCAAATGCGCGGCTACGCCAACCAGGCGATGGGTAAAACCAAAATGACTCTCGGCATCGCCACGCAATCGCCCAATCTCATGCTTTCGGGATTGGCGCAGATCGTCGTTGGCGAATTTCAAAAGTCGGTCGGCGAGGCGAAGATCGCTGAAGATTCGGGAGATATTTTTCCGTGACTATAGCCAGCGGCGCGAGCCCCGTGCGGCGTTGGAATATCGGCTGTTCATCTTCGGCAAAAACCCGAGCGCAAGCGCGGCAAGCGCAGGAACAATCAAACGATCCGCAGTTCAATATATGCCCGGGGAGGCTGTAACAGCAGAGCAGCGGACATGAGCGTAACTTCTCAGGTCACGAATAAGATGCAGGACGCGCAGGACGCATTCAGTAAAGCGTTGGCGACGCCCGGCCCTGTCGTTCGCCGACCAACTTTTGAATTCGAACAGCGACATGGTTAAGTCGATCGGATCGCTCGCGCCGGTCGCCGCAAAGGCCGTCGCTGAGCGCGTCGGACCAAACCTCCATCTCATCATTGGCGCCACGCTGGGCTTGTTGGTCGCCTCGAAACTTGCAGAGAAGCTTGACAGGACAGACGCGCCGGAAGCGTAATGCGACAGCGGCGGCCAATCGCCCCGCCAGCGTAAGAGGTATGCGTTGCCGCCGAGAGCGAACTGGAAGGGCTCTCTCAGAATCGCCGAGCTCGTCTGCCCGGTCGCGCTCTATTCAGCGACTTCGACCTCCGACAGGATCGCCTTCCATACGATCAACCGCGTCACCGGCCATCGCGTACGCCGGACGTTTATCGACAGCGAAACCGGCGCGCCGGTTGATTCCGCCGATCAAGTCAAGGGCTATGAGGTTGGCAAGAACGACTATGTCGTTCTCGAACCAGAAGAAATCGCACATGCAAGGCCACAGAGCGACAAGATCCTGACGATCGAGAATTTCTTGGATTGGGTCGAAATCGACAATATCTATTTTGACAAGCCGTTCTATCTCGCGCCGTCGCAAGGCGACGCCGCCGAGCTCTTCGTGCTGATACGGGAAGGCTTGCGCAAAAATAAAGTCGCCGCGATCGCCAAGACGGTCCTCTTCCGGCGCGCGCGCACCGTTTTAATCAGCGCCTACGGCGACCGTCTTCTCGCGATCACCTTGAATTTCGACTATGAGGTGCGATCAGCGCAGCAGGCGTTCGATGAGGCGCCCGACGTCAAAATCGAGGGCGAGATGCTTCAACTCGCCAAGCACATCATCGATACGAAGAGAGGAGAATTCGATCCGTCGAAATTCGAAGACCGCTATGAGCAGGCTCTCGCCGAATTCGTGAAAGCGAAGCTCGAAGGCAAAGCGGTCGCGCCGCCGAAAAAGGCCCGAGAAGCCAAGGTCGTCAATTTGCTCGAAGCGCTGCGAGAGAGCGCGGCCCTTTCGGACAAGAACGGCAGGCCCGCGACCAGGAAGCGCGCGGCGCCGGCGCGTAAGGACAGAACGACGGCGACGCGCCGAAAAGCGAGCTGACCGCGCATGTCGCTCGCCGACTATCGCAAGAAGCGAGATTTTTCGGCGACTCACGAGCCGCCAGGGCGCGGCGCACGAAAGACCGGCAACCGCTTTGTCATCCAGAAGCACGCAGCGCGGCGGCTGCATTACGATCTCCGGCTGGAGATGGACGGCGTGCTGAAAAGCTGGGCCGTCACGAGAGGCCCGAGCCTCGTGCCCGGCGAAAAGCGGCTCGCCGTACATGTCGAGGACCATCCTCTCGACTATCGCGATTTCGAAGGCGTCATTCCTCTCGGCCAATATGGCGCCGGAGACGTGATCGTCTGGGACAAGGGCGTTTGGATTCCGGACGGCGATCCGCACAAGGGCTACGCCAAGGGTCATCTCGATTTCGAGCTGAAGGGCAAGAAACTCGGCGGACGATGGCATCTCGTGCGTATGGCGCGAAAGCCGCGCGATAAGCACGACAATTGGTTTCTCATCAAAGGCCAGGACGAATTTGCGCGAACGCCTCAAGACGACGACATACTCGAAGACATGCCGCTCTCCGTGAAAAGCGGGCGCGCGATCGACGATCTCGCTGAGGGGCCGGCAAAGCGGGTCTCGAAAAAGGCTGCCGCGCCGAAACAGGCTGCGACATCCCAGTCGGTCAGGATGAGCCCCGCCGCGATGCGACAGGCGCCGGCGCTGAACTTAGAGCCTTCGCGCATAAGAGGCGCGAAGAAAGGGCAACTGCCGAATTTCGTCACGCCGATGCAGGCGAGCGCCGGCGCCGCGCCGGCGAGCAGGGACTGGATTCACGAAATCAAATTCGACGGTTATCGGGTGCAGGCCCGCATCGAGGCGGGGCGGGTGCGGCTGTTCTCGCGTGGCGGCCTAGACTGGACCAAGAAGTTCGGCGACGAGATCGTCGCGGCGCTGCGTGGGCTGCCGCTCGGCGCGGCGCTCATCGACGGCGAAATCGTCGTCGAGACGAGTTCCGGCGCCTCTGACTTCTCCGCGCTTCAGGACGATCTGAGCGCTGGGCGCAGCGACCGCTTCGTCTACTGGGTGTTCGATCTTCTCTACCTCGACGGCTACGATCTGCGCGGCGCGACTCTGCTCGACCGCAAGGGAGCGCTGGCAAGTCTTCTTGGCGGCGAAACCAGCGACAGACTTCACTTCAGCGCTCATTTCGAAGACAGCGGCGCGCTCGTGCTGTCGCATGCCTGTCGGCTTGGCCTCGAAGGCGTCGTGTCGAAGCTGCGCGATTCGCCCTATCGCTCGGGACGGGTGAAAAGCTGGATCAAGGCCAAATGCTTCGCCCGGCAGGAATTCGTCATTGCCGGCTATACGCCGTCGACGGTGTCGCGGCGGGCGATCGGCGCGCTCGTGCTCGGCGTCTACCAGCAGGGGGTTCTATGTCACGTGGGCCGCGTCGGGACCGGATTCACGACTGACATGGCGCACGAGCTTTTCATGAAGCTCGATCCCTTGCGCACATCGTCGAGTCCTTTCAGTGCGCGCCTCAGCGCTGAGGCGGCGCGTCATGTGCGCTATGTGCGTCCCGAACTGGTGGCCGAGGTCGAATTTCGCGGCTGGACGGCTGATCAAATTCTGCGGCACGCCTCCTTCCGTGGCCTGCGCGAAGACAAGCGAGCGCAAGACGTCGTACGCGAGAAGGCGCCGCCGGTCGAGCGGCCCGCGACGGCGCGGGTGGAGACGAGCGCCGTGACCCTCACCCATCCAGATCGCGTCTACTGGCCGGACCAAGGCGTGACCAAGCAGGGACTGGCAAACTATTACTCGGAGGTCTGGCGCTATATCGCGCCCTTCATTGTCAATCGTCCGCTGGCGTTGCTGCGCTGTCCAAACGGCGTCGATGGAGAGAAATTCTTTCAAAAGCACGCCTGGAAAGGCGTCGATCCTCACATCGCGCTCATCCACGACCCCAAAGAGTTGAAGGAAGAGCCCTTACTCAGCATCAAGGACCTCGACGGCCTGATCGCGCTGGTTCAGGCCGCCGCCTTGGAAATTCACCCCTGGGGCTCGATGGCGTCGGATTGGGAGCGTCCCGACGTCATCATCATGGATCTCGATCCCGGCGAGGAGGTGATCTGGGAATCTGTCATCGCCGCGGCTGAAGAGACGCGGGACCGGCTTCAAAGTCTTGGGCTTAGCGCCTTCGTTAAGACATCGGGCGGCAAGGGCCTCCATGTGATGGCGCCCGTGACGCCGAAAGCGGAATGGCCGCAAGTCAAGGCTTTCACCAAGAGCATCGCCGACGCCATGGCGAAGGACAGCCCGGGCAAATTCGTTTCGACGATTGCGAAGTCGGAGCGCCGGGGCAAAATCCTCGTTGACTATCTGCGCAATCAGCGCGGCGCGACCGCTGTAGCGCCCTATTCGACGCGCGCCCGACCTGGCGCGCCCGTGTCGATTCCGCTCGCCTGGGACGAACTCAGTCCGGCGATCGGACCCGCTTATTTCACGATCGCCAAGACTCTTGCGCGCCTTGATTCTTTGAAGGCCGATCCCTGGGCGGATTTTCGGCAGGCGGCGGCGCCGATCGAAACGGGGAAACCCGTCGGGAAGAAAAGAGCCTAACGTTTCGCGCCGCGCTTTTCCGCATCGATGCTTTTGCGAAGCGCATCCATGATATTGATGACGTTGCTTGGCGTCTCCGGCGCCTGCTTCTTGCCGCGCGCGGGCCTGTGCGCCTTCTTTTTTCCGGAGATGATGTCGAGCAACTGAGTTTGGACCGGATCCTCAACCATCGAAGGGTCCCAATGACTCTTGCGCTCTTCGATCAATTTGGAAATCAGGCCAAGCGCTTTCGCATTCGGCGTTTCATCGCCTATTTTGTCGAGATAGTCCTTGGAATCGCGCACTTCGTCAGCGAAACGCAATGTCCATAAAACAAGACCCTTGCCGCGCGGCTCAACCATCACCGCACGTTCGCGCCGATACATCACCAGTCGAGAAACGCCGACCGTGCCCGTCGCCTTCATCGCGTCGCGAATGACGGAAAAAGCCTCGACGCCTATCGGATCGTCGGGAACAAGATAATGCGGCTTGTCGAACCAGATCCAGTCGATGCTCTCGACCGGAGCGAAGACGCCGATATCGATTGTACGCGTGCTTTCCAAGCTGAGCGCGTCGAGTTCTTCGTCTTCAAGCAGAACATAATCATTTTCGCCGCGCGGGTAGCCTTTGACAGCATCGTCTTCGCCGACCGGCTCGCCGGAGACAGAGTCGACATATTGGCTGACTACCCGGTTGCCCGTGCTTCGATTAAGAATATGGAAGCGGACCTTTTCGCCTTCGGTGGTGGCCGGCGTCATCGCGACCGGACAGGTCACGAGCGAAAGCTTCAAATAGCCTTTCCAGAACGATCGCGGCGCCATCCCAGATCATCCGAAGCGCAGAGGACATGTCCGGTAAACGCTTTTTCGTGAGCATTGTTCCGCTTTCGCCGAGTCGAGCGTTCTAAGACGAAGAATAGGTTTGTATCCAACGGAACATTTCGCCCTTTTATTTTGTTGAATTTTAGCAGGGCAACCTTTCAACCCGTGGGCATTGGAGTCGCCGGTTCCCGTCCCGACCGCCTTCCAAGAGCTTCGAAATGGACAAGAAAGCTAAACAACGCACGGCGAGAGATCGGCAGCGAACATTAACTAAAGAGCGAAAGGAAGCAGCGCTCCATTTGTCGCTGCTCGGGTTCAATGATCGTTTGACCGTAGAGCTGCGACGCATATACGCCGATAGCCTCTCCGCTCCCCTGCCTGAAACGATACGCGAGTTGCTAGAGCGACTTTCCAGATGACTTTGCGTCGGCTGAATGCTCGATGCGAAGCATGTGATCCAGCCAACAAGCATGGAGCGCGCTGCGAAAACAAAAAGGCGAAGCGTTCGTTTCCGAACGACTTCGCCCAAGGAATGCCCTCTGGCCTATCCGGGAGCGCAGCCTGGCGTCAATTCGCGCAGGAGACGCTACGCATATAACGGACTCGACCACTCTCGTCAGCTCTCGGCGTGATGACGAGGGTGCAATCTTCATCCTCCGCGCCATAGGCGCGCCCCACTCGGACTGCCGATCCGCGCGCGAGCGGACGCAGGCCGACGTCGTTCAGGCTCACGGCGGCTTGGACGCCAGTGGCTACGGACCGATTCGGAGCGGACGCCGATGGCGCAGCTGCGACAGCAGCAACCGCGCAGAATACGACGGTCAATCCGAGTACAATCCGCGACGTGCGGCTCGCGAACAGGCTTTCGCGCGAAACGACCATTTAGGGCTCCCCACAGGGTGACCGGGAATTCAGCCGCGGATCGCTACGCGAACACTGCGATCCGGACCTTTCCTCTTTTTGCCGGGGAGAAACGCCGCGGCCCTGCTAATGGTTCCGCCGCAGTCACGAAATTTTAAGAATTCGCCTTAAGTCCGCCTCATCGCTCAAGACGCGCGATGAGGCTCGACGTGTCCCAGCGCCGTCCGCCCATCTTTTCGACCTCGGCGTAGAACTGGTCGACCAGCGCCGCCACCGGCAGGCGCGCGCCATTACGGCGCGCCTCAGCGAGGCAGATCGCCAGGTCCTTGCGCATCCATTCGACGGCGAAGCCGAAGTCGAACTCGCCGGCGAGCATCGTTTTCGTGCGATTTTCCATCTGCCACGACTGCGCCGCGCCATTCTTCAGGAGATGGATGACATTTTCGGCGTCGAGCCCTGCGGCGCTGGCGAAATGCAGCGCCTCGGCCAGGCTCTGAATCAGACCCGCGATGGCGATCTGATTGACCATTTTGGTGAGCTGGCCGGCGCCGGACGGCCCCATCAGCCGGCAGGCGCGCGCAAAACAGGCGATCGCCGGCTCGGCCTTGGCAAATACCGACGGGTCGCCGCCGCACATGACGGTCAGCGCCCCCTTTTCGGCGCCGGCCTGGCCGCCGGAGATCGGCGCATCGATGAAGCCGAGGCCGCGTTCCGCCGCCGCGGCGTACAGTTCGCGCGCGACTTCGGCCGACGCCGTCGTATGGTCGACGAAGATCGCGCCCGCCGACATGCCCGCGAAGGCGCCCGCCGCCCCGATGGTCACGGCGCGCAGATCGTCGTCATTGCCGACGCAGGAAAAGACGAATTCGGCGCCGACCGCAGCTTGCGCCGGCGTCGGGGCCCATTCCGCGCCGGGGTGGGCGGCGCAAAAGCTCTCGGCCTTCTCGAGAGTGCGGTTAAAGACGCGAACCCTATGGCCGGCGCGATGAAGATGGCCGGCCATGGGGTAGCCCATGACGCCAAGGCCGATGAAGGCGACTGTAGCCGGCTGCATGTGTCAGCCGCCCGTCATGCTCATATGGCGGGAGACGGCGGGAGCCGTCGCGGTTCGGTCGATGACGAAGTCGTGGCCCTTGGGCTTGCGCAGGATCGCGGTCTCGATCGCCTGATGCAGGAGCCCGTCGTCGGCGCTTTCGCGCAGCGGGGCGCGCAGATCGGCGGCGTCCTCCTGGCCGAGGCACATGTAAAGCGTCCCGGTGCAGGTGACGCGCACGCGATTGCAGCTCTCGCAGAAATTATGAGTGAGCGGCGTGATGAAGCCGATACGCCCGCCGGTCTCGCGCGCGCGCATGTAGCGCGCCGGCCCGCCGGTCCGATCGTCGATCTCATCGAGCGTGAAGGCTTCGCTCAGCCGATCTCGCACCGCCTGCATCGGCAGATACTGGTCGGCGCGTTCCGGCCCGTCGAGTTCGCCGAGCGGCATCACTTCGATAAAGGTCATGTCCATGCCGCCGGCGTGCGCAAAGCGCACGAGCGGGACAAATTCCTCCTCATTGACGCCTTTGAGCGCCACCACATTGAGCTTCACCTTGAGCCCCGCGGCGCGCGCGGCGGCGATCCCCGCCAGAACCTGTTCATGCGCGCCGGTGCGGGTCAGCGCTCTGAAACGGTCGGGGTCGAGCGTGTCGAGCGAGACATTGACGCGACGGACGCCGCAGTCGGCGAGTTCGCCGGCGAAACGCGAGAGCTGCGAGGCGTTGGTGGTGAGCGTCAGCTCCTCCAGCGCGCCCGATGCAAGATGACGCGACAAAGCGCGAAACAGCTTGGTCACGTCGTGGCGCACCAACGGCTCGCCACCGGTGATGCGCAGCTTTTTCGTTCCCCGCGCGACAAAGGCGGAGCAGAGCCGGTCGAGTTCCTCAAGCGTCAGCAGGTCGCGCCGTGGCAGGAACTGCATATGTTCCGACATGCAATAGACGCAGCGGAAATCGCATCGGTCGGTGACGGAGACGCGCAGATAGGAGATCGTCCGCCCGAAGGGGTCAATGAGCGGCGCCGGCGCGGCGACCGCGGGCGTCCTGGCGTGGGCGTTCATCCTGTCCTCGAACCGGCGGAAGTTAAGCGTCCTTCATATATTGCCGGAACGCGGGCGCGTGAAGCCCACTTCGACGCTAGCCGGCTTCTCGGGCGCGGACCGAAGACCAAGCCAAATCAACAAAACAGCGAGAAGTTCGGGCCAGATCAGGGACTGATAGGCGATCTCCGGGCGGTTCACGGAAAGCCCAAAGAGAATAAACAGCGGGGCGATGAACCACTGCGAAAGCACATCCACGGAGGTCAGTTCTGCGAAGGAGCTCCGAGCGAGCGTCAGGCCTCGGAGGATGCTCCCGACGAAGCGGATGGGAAGGGAAAGCGCCAGGCAGGCGACGAAAACGGACCACCAGGCTCCATGTTGGCGGTAGAGGGTCTCGCCGATCCAATCACGCCCAAGCAGAAGCACAATGGCGGCGGTCAGAGCGATTGGCGCGCCGACCCGGATGACCGCCGTGAGCGCCGCCGTCCAGTCGTCTGAAGACCTCGTCGGCAGGTGAATGGCGAGGTAGCGCATCAGCGTAATCAGCGGACCAAGAATGAACAGCATGAAGGTTTGGGCGGCTGCAAATGAGTCGAGACGTTGACCATTGGCGCCGTTCGGCCAAGGGAGCGCGAAGAGCGTCAGCGTGAAGAGCATCGCCGCTTGCGGCGAGAGCACCCGCAGCGCTTCCCAAAACGTTCCGCTCAGAAATGAGCGCACGAAAGCGATTTCGGGGACGCGAATTCTGCGCGCGCCATGCGCTTGCAGTCGGTTCCACAACCAGAGTGATGAAACCGCCGCAACGATGCAGCCCGCAAGAAAACAGCCGGCGAAGCCAAATCCAAGCGTCTGCATGAAGAGGACGTTGGCGCCCGCCTTCACGGGAATCTCGGCCAGTTTCCATGTCAGCACCGAGCCGCCTCGTCCGAGGGCGTGCAATAAGAATCCTTGCGTATTAGAGAGAACGCGGAAAGGCGCGCCGGCGACGAGCCAAACGATCGGGGCGCCGATATAGGGCGCGGCCGCGCCGCTCCCCATCAGAGCGTCAAGGAAGATCGGATAAGCGAAAAAGCCGAAAATCGCCGTCGCGGCGCCAAGCGCGAGGGAGAGCGCGCAGGTCTTTTCGATCGCCTCGGCGGCCTTGCCATTCTTTTGCGCATGGCCGAGCGCAATGGCCGCGACGGCGGCGCAAGCAATGGTGACGGCGACATCGAGCAGCGTGATGCGCATTAAAATTGCATAAGCGCCAGGCGCCCGGCCGCCCAGTCGCGCAACCATGGCGAGATCGATCTGCATGATGAAGGCGGCGGCGGACGTGCTGGCGAACAGGAACCAGTATCCGCGCCACAGCGGCGCGCTAGTCATCGCGCCAAGCTGCGCAACCACGAAAATATGTCAAGTTCAAAAGTCGGTAGCGCAGAGAAGCGAAAAATATCAGGAGGTCCAGGCATCGCGCTCTATTTCGCGCCGCCCCAGCCAAAATCCATGTCGAGCAACGCATAGAGCTCTTCGTTGTACGGCCGGAAAAACGCGGCCAATTTCTCTCGAACGCCGTCACTGAACTCTCCGGAGGGCCCGGAATTGCGCTCTTCGATCAAGAGCGGCTCGACCGCAGGCAACCCGAGAAACGCATATATCTGCTTCGCGGTCGATTGGGGATCTCGAAACAATTCGGCCGCATCGACGATGAAAACGCTCTCTCTCCCAAAATGCTCGAAGAGCAGACGCATAAAGGGCGCGTAGATGCTGTGCCGTAAATAGCCGGCGCGCGCGCCCGAGAACGCATGCGGCTCCATGCCGCCGCCGCGTATCGTCGCTATTTCGGCTTCAATCAAGGTTTCAAAATCTGGAAAGCCCTTCCAGTGCGGATCCTTTGACCTGCGGCTCATGAAACGCTTCTGATCCCACCGCCAATGAGAAAACGTGCGCTCAACCGGATCGCGCAGGACGCATATGATGCGCATATTCGGGAACATCGACTTCGCGAGGAATATCCAAAGCGGGTTGGGCATTACTGGCGTGCAATAGCCGGTGATGGCGCCGCCGTTACGCCGCTCCGCCGCCCTTTGCGCCGCGAGCGTCGGGAAATACGCCATGAGCTCGCGCATCGTGTCGGTGAATGAGATTTCCTTCGAAAACGGCAATAGGACGTGCGGATGCTGAAGAATATAAGAGGATAGGAAAGAGGTACCGGAGCGCACTGCGCCGATTGACGCGAAGGACGGTTCCATGCGTTGGCTGGAGCCGAGGGTTCGCGCCCACACCCGCCATTTTGGCGGATTGAAAAAATAATAGCGCCTGAATTGGTGCGCGACCGCCAACGGCAGGTTTCGCCCTGCGGCGCCGGCGTCGGACTGGCGCCGGAAGTCCTGATAAGGACGGTGAAGCGTGTCGAGTCTCTTCGGATCGACGGCAAGACCGGAAGAGGCGCCATTCATGGGCATCTCGGGCGCAACAACGGTCATGGGTCATTCTCCAATCGGCCGGAAACCGCCGTCAACGGCAGGCGCCTTCGTTTTCATTTCGCGGCGGGAGGAGCTTGCGTCCCGCGATGGGCGGTTGCGATGGATTCGAAAAGAAGCCTGCGAATTCATGCCGGCGCGCCCGCGAGGGTTGTCGCGTGACGCGCAGAGCCCTCCGCGATCTTTTCGCCTCTGGCGCGCGCGAAACTGGCCTCAAGCGTCGCGAACGCGTCGGGGCTTCGACCGCGCGAACGCCAGCAGATGAATCCGTCGGGTCGCACGAGCAGAGCGCCTTCAGGCGAAACGCCGAGACGCGGTAGAAAAAGCCCTTCGGGATCGTCGACGTCATATCCCAGTCGGCAGACGAGAAGCGGCGCGGTTGACCGAAGACCTACACGCCGCGCCGCCTCGATCCAGTCGCCGCCATCAGAGCCGGCGAAGAGCACGAAGTCGCGTCCGATCAGATCGTGAGAGGAGATTGTCTGCTCGCCGCGCCGCAACCAGACATGCGCGAGGCGGGTGCCCGGCGCGCCGGTCGGACATAGAGGATTCTCGACCGGCGCCCCGTCGTCGGCTTCATCAAAGATGATCACGTCCGAGCGATACCGGTAGCCCATCGCGGTTTCGAGAAGACCGCATTCCTCTTCCCGAATGCGCAGGTCCTGACGATCGGGCAGAAGGCGCTCGACGTAATTAGCGATGGCGCGCGCGATCGCGATCCGCGCTACCGGCTTGCGTTCGATCTCATAGCTGTCGAGCAGCGCGGGTACGGCATGTCCTTTAACGACAAGGGCCAGCTTCCACGCAAGGTCGGCGGCGTCCTGAATTGCAGCCTGTCCGCCCAGCCCGCCGACCGGCGGCGTGATATGAGCGCAATCGCCCGCGAGAAACACCCGCCCGAAGGCCATGCGATCGGCGACAAGAGCGGCCATTTGCCAGGGACGGATGTCAAGAATCTTCACAGCGAGGTTAGGGACGCCGAGAGCTTGTCGAACGAGTTCAGTACAACCTTCTTCGTCGAAATCTGACTCCTGATTGTGGGAGGAATCATATTCTATGTTGATCTGGCCGTGGTTGGGTTCGTCGCAGGTAACGAAGGCGCCGCTGAACGCCGAGTTGCGCAAGTAGTAAAGCACGAATCCGTCGGTAGGCAGGATCGTGCTGAGGTCTGCCTCGAACAGCACTGAGATCGTGTCCGCAAGGAACCCAGGGCCTTCCATTTTTACGCCGCCGGCGTCGCGTATCGTTCCGCCGGCGCCGTCGGCGGCGATCATGTAGTCCGCAACAACCATCATCTCTTTTCCAGAGTCCTCGTCGCGCAATATCGCTTCGACGCCGTCCTCTCGTTGCGCGAAGCGCGACAGCGCCGTCGAAAACCGAATATCGGCGCCGTTCTGGCGCGCAAAGCGCAACAGCACTGGTTCGACCCGATCCTGGCCGGCGGTGCATATTTTGCTTGGCGACACGCGCGTCGCGTCGAGCGAAATTTTGGTCACGAGCGTTTCGATCGGTGGACTCGTGACGCTCTCCGCGATGATGAGAGTAGAGTCGTTGGCGCCCGTGCGGCTTGCCGCGAACAACGCATCTTCCAAGCCTTCGACGACGCGTAGTAGTTCCATGCTACGCCTGTTCAGCCCGTGCGCTTTCGGCAGTCGCGATGTTGACGCGCGCCGCTCGACGAGGAGACAGGGGACGCCGCGCCATGCGAGAAGCGTCGCCGCCGACAAGCCGGCATAGCCGGCTCCGACAATGAGAACAGGCACTCGCTCCACGCTCATTGGATACGTCCTTTCGAGCCCAACGGGACGCCGGCCGGCTCCACGGGCGTCTCGCCAATCCTTTGCGCTTCACCGAGCGCAATGGCGAGCGGCGTGATGCGCATCAAAATCGCGTAGGCGCCTGTCGCGAGCCGGCCCAGTCGCGCAACCCTGGCGAGATCGATTTGCATGATGAGGGCGGCGGCGGACGTGCTGGCGAACAGGAGCCAGTATCCGCGCCACAGCGGCGCGCTTTTCATCGCGCCAAGCTCTGCCACCCCGGAAATATGTCGAGTTCAAAAGTCGGCAAGGTAAAGTAACCAAAAATATCGGGAGGCGCCGGCAACGGCTCCTCGGGCGCGATAAGCTCGATCTCTCGTCCGAAACGAACGCTGCGACATTTCCAACCGACGACGAAATCCGTCGAATCGGCGCAGCCGATGACGAGCCCGCAGTTTCTGCCGCGATCGAGCACCGCCCAACGCGCGGCGGACGCCCCCATGATCGATCGGAGATATTTGCCGTCAGCCAACAGCCTGTCCTTGAACGGCGATTCCCGCAGCCAGACATAGACCCATAGGTAATATGACCAGTCGAAGGCGAGCTTCTTCTCACCTGCCCAGGCCATGAAGGGCCGGAAAATCGACATCCCGTCGGGACCGGAGAGTTCCAGCAGTTCGGGACAAATATCAAAAAGCGTGTGCCAATAGACGCGCAGGCTGACGTCGATCCGCACAAACGCCTTATGATCCGCAGGATATTTCGCGCATAACTGCGGCGACATAAGCGCAGGATAGAGGTCGCGATCCGTGCGACTAGGCAGAGATAGCAAGGTCATGACGCTTTTCTTCCGACTCGCCGAAGAGGTTTCTCAATAGCTTCAGATCGGCGACGACGTCGTCAAATTCGATTTGGTCATCGCGTTCATAGGTCATCGTTGCGCCGGGCTTGTCGAAGACCGAACGAAAGTCCTCAAGGAAAGCGAGCGTGTCCGGCGCCAGCGCCTCGGCATGAGTGTCGAGCGATATGAAGGGCTCGATCAGCGAATTCCTGTAGCCGGCGACGTGGAAATGCCGGGCGCTGGCGATGACGTTGCGCCAGGCTTCGAACGGCGTGCCGCAATTGCGATTGGAGCAGACTGCATTGGACGCGTCGAACAGCACGCCCGCGCCAGTTTCTTTCATGAGGCGCTCGAAGAAGGCGGGCGCCTCTACCCCGCCGTCCATGATGGACAGATAATTTTCAAAATGAATGCGTTGTCCGACAAGCTCCTGCCATTCCAGCACCTTGTCGCGCACAAATTCATATTCCCTGGAATAGTCGACTTCGCCCAAATGAAAGAAGGCGCGCTCTTCGTGAGTGAAATGCAGAATGTGGTCGGAGACGTAAATCGGGTTCAGCGCGTCGATGTAATCTCGAAGCCGAGCGGCGAAATCGACGAGGGTTGGCCGATCGGCTTCGAGAAACTTGGAATACATAATATGCAAGCCGATGGGACAATCGAACGCCTTGGCTAATTCATCCGGTTCGACGCAGAAAAAATTGTCGATAAGAAATTCGCAGTAATCGATATGTCTTTCGGCGATGAGCCTCTGGACCATGTCATAGGTATCGCCGAGCGTGAAATTGAAGCCAAGCCGCATCTATTTGTCGCCTTCGTCCTGACGCGCCGAACCTGGACTGCGCCGCCGGCCGGGGCCAACGGCGCAAGCCGATCGTGTTTAGCCGTTGCTGACGGAGCAGGTCGAAGCGCAGCGGGCGCTGGCGCGGCCGATAACGTTGAGAGTCATGCGCTTGGCGATACGGATGGTCATAGGGGCCTCCCCTTTTGAGTTCGTCCGGAAAGTCCAGACGGGCTCCACAGAACGCGGAACCCGAATGGTATGACGAGCGAGCCCGCAAAAATCGGACAGCCTGCGGCGAGAATTTTTTCGGGCCGACGGGATTTTTGTTTCGGTCGCATCGCCGGCGACCGATGGCGCAGCCAAAAACTCGCGCGGCGAGTCTTCCTTGAAAGGCGGGAGCCCCGAGGGGACGCCCCTGCCGGAGCACTCGAAGGCCCGATCGAAGTGCTCAAGCGCTTGAGCGAGCTTGCGATTGACCGTTCTCAGAGAAACCCCGATTTCCTGCGCGATCTCCGCATGGCTGAAGCCCAAAACTCGGTTCATGAGGAATATCTGGCGACAGTGCCGCGGCAGGCGCGCCAGCGTGGTCTGAACGTCCGGCGCCAGCAGGAACGCATCCAGCGCTGGCGCGATCGGCGCGTCTCGGGCGGCCGACCGGAACCATGCGCCGTCTTCGCCGAGCGCCCGGGCATGGGTCTTTTGCCTCCGAAGGGCGTCGATGGCGAGCGTGCACGTCATTTTCGACACATAGCCGCGCGCGTTGGCGACCAGTTCGCCACGGTCGCTTTCGAGCATTTTGAGATAGGCTTCCTGGACCATGTCTTCGGCGTCGTCTGAGCCAATGACGCGGCGCGCCCGCGTAATCAGATCGCGATGATGACTTCTAAATAGTCGGTCAATCGTCTTATGAGACTTGAGCATCAGCGCATCTCCTCCCAAGCGCGCCGCCAATCACCACGCATCGATCGCGAACGGCCTCAAGGCCTTCGGCGATGCGCGGGTATGAGTCCGCGACGGTTCGCAGCCGAATCGCGGCGCTTGGCGTTAGGCGGGAGGGGCGCGCGCCGGCGGCGTTTCCGAAGGCTTCGGGGGCGCTAGAAGAGCTGCGGAGGCAGGATTGACGGTTCGGCTTTTCGAACGGGCTAAGCGCCAAACTTCATGAAATATAGAGACGACAGGCGGGTGGGAGTTGCAACACGCGAGGCAGTCGGCGCATGCGCCATTGCGCTCGATCGGCGAATAAGGCGCCGCCGGTATTGCGTCGCCCTTGCAGACGGGAGCGGCAAACGTCGGATGCTGCAAGCGAGCATGCGCCGCACCAGGCGAAACGGCCGCCGCCTGCAACAATGTCGCCAGTAACAGGACAACCCGAATGAGCATGGATGCCGCCAACCATCGCTTACGGTGGGCGCATCATAGGCATGAAAACGCGCTGGCGACAATACGAAAATTCCTTATACGCCGCGCACATACGCATTGATCGCGAAGAAATTCCCGTCGACAATCAATATGTCGGCGCTCCCTCTCTAACGATCGGCGAGACGCGTCCAAAGCCCCGCGTCGCCGGTGTCGCCGACCGTCTCGACGCGCGCCGAAGCCATAGGCCCATGGACGAATCTATCGCGAAGACCAAGTGTGGCGGGAGCGCAACAAGTACAATAAATGCGATTGTCCGAGGTTAAACTTGATTGACAAGTGAATCGCTGTGCACTCAAAATTCGTTATGCGGCAGCACAGGCAAAAAATTAGGCGATTTATACGTCCGTTGGTGGCGTCCGTCGTCGCTTGTCTGCTGCTCAACCAAGCTTTGGCCCTTGTTTTTTCTAGCAGGCTGTTGAAAAAGGTCATCGGCGCGCCGTGAGGACGGCCTCGTCGCCGTTATCGTAAGAAAATTCGATTTTGATGGAGCCGTCATTGAGCAGTTCGGCGTCTCCCTCTCCGGCAATTTCA
>VGEB01000067.1 GCA_016869435.1 Alphaproteobacteria bacterium
TCTAGTTTCTTGAACTGACGCATTTTCTACGCCGAACCGGCATCCACTTCGGCGGAAAATGCTTTAAGCCGACCGCAGGAGCCGGGCGGCGAAGAATCCGTCGATGCCGGCGAGGCGCTGATCTTCATTCGGCCAGTAATGCGGCAGCGTGCGCAGATCGCCGTCGCGGTTGATGAATTCGTCGGGCACGCCTTCGCCGGGCTCGATCGGCGTTCGGCGGAAATCCGGATTGCGGCGCAGAAAGGCGGCGATCTGCTGCTCGCCCTCTTCGGGCTCCAAGGAGCAAGTGCAATAGACGATGCGCCCGCCGGCGCGAGTCAGCAGCGCGGCGCGGTTGAGCAGCTTCGTCTGCAAGGCCGCGAGCGTTTCGACGTCTCCCGGCTTCTTGGTCCAGGCAACGTCGGGATGGCGCCGGATTGTTCCGGTCGCCGAACAGGGCGCGTCGATCAGAATCGCGTCGAAAGGCTGCGCCTGATAAGCGGCGGCGTCGCCGACGGCGACTTCGGCGTATAATTGCAGCCGCGCGAGATTGGCGGCGAGCAGCTTCAGCCGCTCCGCCGAACGGTCGAGCGCCACGACATGACCGCGGGCGAGCGCCATTTGCGCTGTCTTGCCGCCCGGCGCGGCGCACATGTCGAGCAGGCGCTCATCGTGTCGGGGCGCAAGCAGCCGTACCGGCAACGCGGCGGCCGCGTCCTGGACCCACCACTCGCCTTCATTGTAGCCGGGAAGATCGATGATCGGCGTGTGCGTGCGAAGTCTCACCGAGCCGGTGGACAGCGCGACGCCATCGAGCCGCTGCGCCCAACCCTCGGGATCATCCTTCACCGAAAGATCGAGAGGCGGCTCGAGCATGTGCATGGCCGCGATCGCGCGCGCCGTCTCCTCGCCGTAATGCTTACGCCAGCGAAGCATTAGCCATGTCGGCGCGTCATGCTCCCCGCTTGCGGCGATCTCCAGGAATTCCTCGCGACGTCGCGCGAGATTACGCAGCACGCCGTTGACGAGGCCGCTGAAGGCGGCGGTTTTCGGCTCAAGGCGAACGGCGCGCACGGCGAGATCAACGGCGGCGTGATCGGCAGCGTCAAGAAACAGGATTTGCGCGGCGGCGGCGATGAGCGAAAATTCCAGGCGCGTGGCCTGCCGGGGCAGCCCCTTCTCCAGGAGTTCGCCGAGCGCATAGCGGATGAGTCCCAAGCGCCGCAGCGCGACCGTGACGATCGAGCGCGTCAGCGCCACGTCGCGGGCGTCGAGCCCGGACAGTCGGCAAGGAACAGCGTTCGCGGCGAAACATTCGTCGAGACGGTGGCCGCCCTGCACGATATCGCCAATGATATTGGCTGCGGCGAGGCGCGCCGGAAGACCGGGAATCTTCGCCGCTTCAGCCTCACGCGCCGCCTCGGCGGGCACGAAGCCTTGTCGCGACCCTTGACGCGCTGGAGGGCGCGCCGATTTGGTCCGAGTGGAAAATGATCTACTGTCGCTCTCCGCCAAACGGCTTCTCCCTGCACGGCGAATCATAACACAATAGACATGGCGGGGGCGATGAATGCGAAGAGATCGGGCCGTGACGAAGGCGGAAACCCCAACGGAATCGCAAGAACGGCGCAAAGATCTGCCGCCGCCGGCGCAGCGCGCATTGGCAGAAGCCGAGGCGCGTCGCAACGAGGCGGCGCGACGTCCTGCGCCGCCCGAAGAAATCGGCGGTCGCGGCGGACCTGACCCGGCGCGCTATGGCGACTGGGAAGTTAATGGAATCGCGAGCGATTTTTAGTTTTTGCGCGCGGCCGCGTTGGAGATCGTCGATATGGGTAAAGCAAGCATGCGCGCCGGCCTTTTGCTCTGTCTGATGTTCTCCTTCGTGCGATGCAATCCGGCGCAAGCGCAAAGTCTTGATCTGGCGTCGAGCAAGGTCGTCGACCTCAGCCATGCCTTTAACGCCGAGACCGTCTATTGGCCGACCTCGCCGTCTGGATTCGAGCTTACGGTTCTGCACAAGGGACCCACCAAGGCGGGCTTCTTCTATTACGCCAACGCCTTTTGTTCGCCCGAGCATGGCGGCACCCATCTCGACGCGCCCATGCATTTCGCCGAAGGCCGATGGACCAACTCCGATATTCCCGCCGAACGCTTCGTCGGTCCGGCGATCGTGATCGACGTGGCGGCTAAGGCCGCGGCGAATCCGGACTATTTGTTGACCGTCGAGGACATCGCCGCCTGGGAGGCGGCGCATGGCCGCATTCCCGACAAGTCGATCGTGCTGCTGCGCACCGGCTGGAGTTCACGCTGGCCCGATAAAAAGGCCTATCTCGGCGACGACACGCCGGGCGACGCGACCCATCTTCACTTTCCGTCTTTTGGACCGGACGCCGCCGCCTGGCTCGCGAAGGAACGCCGCCCGAATTTCATCGGCGTCGACACCGCGAGCGTCGACAACGGACCATCGCAGGATTTCCTCGTGCACCGGATCATCGGCGCCGCCAATATCGGCGGCCTGGAGAACCTCACCAACCTCGACCAGCTGCCGCCGACGGGCGCGATCGTCATCGCCCTGCCGATGAAGATCGAAAAAGGGTCGGGCGGCCCGGCGCGGATCATCGCGCTGACGCCGCAGTAGGCGGGTCATAGAACGCCTTTCGCCCGCAAAAAGGCGAGCGCCCGCGCCCAGGCGTCCTCGGCCACGCCGGGCCGATAATTCTCGCGGTAGTCGGCGAAGAACGCATGCGGCGCGCCGTCATAAACGATGATCTCGGCCGGGGCCTCCGCCTCCCTGAGGCGCTCCCGCATCGACTCGATCAGTTCGACCGGAATGCTCGGATCGGCGCCGCCATAGAGGCCGAGCGTCGGCGTCTTGAGCTGTCCGGCGACGTCGATCGGCCAGTGCGGCTGCTCGGGCGTATGCGGTCCGTCGAGCCGGCCGTACCAGGGAATGCAGGCGCGGAGGCGCGGATTATGGACCGCATAGAGCCAGGCGATGCGCCCGCCCCAGCAGAATCCCGTGATCGCCGCGCGGCTGGCGTCGCCGCCCCTGCTCCTGGCGCAGGCGAGCGCCTGATCGAAGGTCGCCATCGTCTCGGCGTCGGGAGCCTTGGCGACGATGGCGCGAATGGCCTCTATGTCCGGCGCCCGCTGCGGGTCGCCGTAGCGGATGAGAAAATCGGGCGCGACGGCGACAAACCCAAGCTTGGCGAAGCGCCGCACGATGTCGCGAATATGTTCGTGCAGGCCGAAGATCTCCTGGGCGACGAGCATGATGGGAAAATCGGCGCCGGTTTGGGGGTGGGCGATATAGGCCGGGGCGCCGTTCGGCAGCGCCGTCATGCCGGCCTCCAGCCCCTCGACGTCTGTCGCGATGGCGCTGGGCGAAGGCGCGCCGGCGGCCTGGGCGAAATGGCCGGGGTCGGTCGAAGACGAGGACATGGGGCCTCCTGAGAAGCTGGCGTTGAGATAGCTATCAACGAGACGCCCTATGTCCAGCCGCCCTCAGCGCCTTTCGACGGCGCCCCCAATCGCGCGAAGAACGCCAAAATGATCTCCAGGCGGGCGGCGCCAATATTGCGCCGCAACAGCAGCTTCTCATTGCGCAAGAAACCGCGTATATCGCCGCACCGTATCGGCGGCGCCCGCCGAAGGAGAGGAAACCCTTGGTCCTACTCGTGCTCGGTCTGGGCGTGCGCCTGCCCGCAGCGTCGAAGAGCGCTGCGGCGGGTCCTATCAGAGGAAACGTCCCATGACGCAGCGATCCGACGCCGGCCCCGCCCCCGGCGGCGATGGGACGCATGTTCATGCCCATCACGGGTCTGAGCGGACGCGCGGCGGGCTCGTCGGGCTCATCATCGGCTCGATCGGCGTCGTTTATGGCGACATCGGCACGAGTCCGCTCTATGCCCTGCGCGAGTCGCTTGCGCATCAAGTGGAACATGACGCGCTAACCGAGGAATCCGTCGTTGGCGCCATCTCGCTGCTCATTTTTGCGCTGATTTTCACGGTCACGATCAAATATGTCATCTTCGTCATGCGCGCGGACAACCGCGGCGAAGGCGGCATCCTTTCGCTCATGGCCCTGGCGCAGACCGCCATGGGCCGTCGCACGCGAGTCGCTTTCCTGCTCGGCGTCGGAGGCGCAGCGCTCTTCGCCGGCGAGGCGATCATCACGCCGGCGATTTCGGTGATGTCGGCGATCGAAGGGCTCGAACTCGTCACGCACCGCTTCAGCGAATTCGTTCTGCCGATCACCATCTTCATTCTCGTCACGCTCTTCTGGGTGCAAAGTCACGGAACGGCGCGGGTCGCGGCGCTGTTCGGTCCCATCATGATCGTTTTTTTTCTGACCATCGGCGTGCTGGGCGCGATGCATATTCCGGAAGCGCCGCAGGTGCTACGAAGTTTTGATCCGCGGCAGGGCATGACCTTTCTGGTGACGCACGGGTGGCTGGGATTCGTCGTCCTCGGTTCGGTCTTTCTTGCAGTCACTGGCGTCGAGGCGCTTTACGCCGACATGGGACATTTCGGTCGCGGCCCGATCCGGGCGGCGTGGCTCGGATTCGTATTGCCGGCGCTGCTGCTCAACTATCTGGGACAGGGGGCGCTCGTGTTGTCGCGCCCCGAAGCCGTCGGCAATCCGTTCTTCCTGCTCGCGCCGGAATGGGGCCTTCTGCCTCTGGTGATCCTTTCGACGCTGGCGACGACAATCGCCGCACAGGCGGTCATCACCGGAGCCTTCTCGCTGGCGCGGCAGGCGATTCAGCTCGGCCTTATTCCTCGCCTGGAGGTGACGCATACTTCGGCGTCGCAGGAGGGCCAGATCTATATCGGGCGCATCAATCGCCTGCTACTGATCGGCGTGCTGCTGCTCGTCATCGCCTTCAAGAGTTCGTCGGCGCTTGCGTCGGCTTATGGCATCGCGGTCACCGGCACCATGGTGCTCTCAACTTCGCTGCTGTTCATTGTCGCCTGGCGGAAGTGGGGCTGGCCGTTATTCGTGTCCATCCTCTTCGCCGCGTCTTTCCTCGTCGTCGAATTTGCTTTTCTCACCGCCAATCTGATGAAGGTCAAAGACGGCGGATGGGTGCCGCTGGCGCTCGGCGGCTGCGCAATGATCGTCATGTGGACCTGGACGCGCGGCACGCGGCTTCTCGCCGAAAAGACCCATCGCGACTCGATTCCGATGATGGAGCTCATCGCGATGCTGCAGAAGTCGAAACCGACGCGCGTGCCAGGGACAGCGGTCTTTCTGACGAGCGATCCGGACGTCGCTCCCACGGCGCTGATGCACAATCTCAAGCACAACAAGGTTCTGCACGAACGGGTGCTGGTCATCTGCGTGAAAACCGAAGACCGCCCGCGCGTCGCGCCGGACAAGCGCTTCGAAATCGAGAAGCTCTCGGACGACTTCTACCGCGCCACGCTCCACTATGGGTTCATGGAAAGTCCGCGCGTGCCGGCCGCGCTCGCCGCCATGCGCAAGGCCGGCTTCAAATACGACATCATGACCACGAGCTTTTTCCTCGGACGCCGTTCGATCAAGGAAAGCCCCTCCTCCGAAATGCCTGTCTGGCAGGACAAGCTCTATGTCGCGCTCACCCGACAGGCCGCCAACGCGACGGACTTCTTTTCGATTCCCTCCGATCGCGTCGTGGAATTGGGCGCGCAGGTGACGATTTAGCGCGCGCGAAAACAGTGGACGGGACGGCGCCCAGGCCCTAAGCAACGGCGGCCCGCATGCCCCGCAAGAGCCCCGAATTCCCTCAACGGCCGGTCGAGGGCTTTGTGAAGAATCGCGCCGCGTTACGAAGGACGTCTCTCGCTCATGCCCAGCCGCATCGATGATCGTTTCGCCGCCCTAAAGAAGGAGGGGCGCGCCGCCCTGGTGACTTTCGTGATGGCCGGCGATCCCGATCTCGCGACGTCGCTCGATATTTTGAAGGGACTCCCTGACGCCGGCGCGGATGTGATCGAGGTCGGCATGCCCTTCACCGATCCTATGGCGGACGGGCCGGCGATCCAGGCGGCGGGCCTGCGGGCGCTCAAGGCGGGCACCACGCTCAAGAAAACCTTGAAGCTCGTCGCCGACTTCCGCGCCAAAGATAACGCCACGCCCATCGTGCTGATGGGCTACTACAATCCGATCTATGTTTACGGCGTCGCCGACTTCCTGCGCGACGCGCGCGACGCCGGGGTTGATGGCCTCATCGTCGTCGACCTGCCGCCGGAAGAAGACGCCGAACTCTGCAGTCCTGCCCGACGCGCCGGGCTGAACTTCATTCGCCTGGCCACCCCGACGACGGACGACAAACGACTCCCCAAGGTGCTCGAAAATACGAGCGGTTTCGTCTACTATGTGTCGCTTACCGGCATCACCGGCGCGGCGCTTGCGGACTATGCCGGCGTGAGTCAGGCGGTCGCGCGCATCAAGCGGCATACGGCGCTGCCGATCGCCGTCGGCTTTGGCGTCAAGAATGCAGAAAACGCCGCCGAAATCGCCCGCAACGCCGACGGCGTCGTCGTCGGCACGGCGCTGGTGGAGGCGCTCAAGGCTTCGCTCGATGCGCAAGGGCGCGCAAGTCCTGCGAGCGTCAGCGCGGTGACCGGGCTCGTTGCCTCGCTCGCGGAAGGCGTGCGCCGCGCGCGTCCCAAGCGTGGCGTGATGGGCTGGTTGACGAGGCTCGTGTCATGAATTGGTATTCGAACGTCGTTCCGCCGAAGATCAAGGCGCTGATCAAGCGCGAAGCGCCCGAAAATCTCTGGGTGAAATGTCCTGAAAGCGGTCAGCTGGTCTTCCATAAGGACATTGAGGCGAACCTCTATGTCGTGCCCGGTTCGGGCTATCACATGCGCTGTCCGATGGAGACAAGGCTCTCCAGCCTATTCGACGACGGCGCATGCGAGCTGCTGCCGACTCCGGAAGCGCCGCTCGATCCGCTCAAGTTTCGCGACATCAAGCGCTATGTCGACAAGCTGAAGGAATATCGCGTCAAGACCGGCATGGCCGATGCGGTCACTCTCGCCTTCGGAAATCTTGAGGGCTCGCCCGTGACCGTCGCCGTTCAGGATTTTGAATTCCTGGGCGGCTCGCTGGGCATGGCGGCGGGCGAAGCGATCATCGCCGGCTGCGAATATGCGCTGGCCAAGCGCACGCCTTTCGTGATCTTCACGGCCTCCGGCGGCGCGCGCATGCAGGAAGGGATGTTTTCTCTCATGCAGATGCCACGCACGACCATCGCCGTGCAGCGCCTGCGCGAAGCGCGCCTGCCGTATATCGTCGTGCTGACCAATCCAACGACCGGCGGCGTCACCGCGTCCTATGCCATGCTCGGCGATGTGCAGATCGCTGAACCCGGCGCGATCATCGGCTTCGCCGGCGCCCGGGTCATCGAGCAGACGATTCGGGAGAAGCTGCCGGAAGGATTCCAGCGCGCCGAATATTTGCGCGATCACGGCATGGTCGACATGGTGGTGCCGCGTCAGGAGATGCGCGAGACTCTCGCGCGCCTCTGCGGTCTCCTGACCAAATCGCCGCCGCGCCGCGCCGCCGCCTAGCGACCCGAGGGCGCAGCCGCAATGGATCAGCACGACGCGATCCTGTCGCGACTGCTCACGCTTCATCCCAAAAAAATCGATCTGTCGCTCGGACGCACGGAGCGACTGCTCGCCGCGCTCGGACGTCCCGACCTCAGGCTGCCGCCGATCATTCACGTCGCCGGCACCAACGGCAAAGGTTCGACCATCGCCTTTCTGCGCGCGATGCTGGAAGCCGCCGGCAAGCGCGTGCATGTCTATACATCCCCTCACCTGCTTCGCTTCAACGAGCGCATTCGTCTCGGCGCTGACGGCGGCGGAAAGGTCGTCGACGACGAGCGCCTGAATGCGGCGCTTGAGCGCTGCGAACAGGCGAATGCGGGCGAGCCGATCACCTTCTTCGAAATCACGACGGCGGCGGCCTTTTTGCTTTTCGCCGAAGCGCCGGCCGACTGGCTGCTGCTCGAGACCGGTCTCGGCGGGCGCCATGACGCGACCAACGTCATCGCTCGGCCCAAATGCGCCATCATCACCTCGATCTCCCTCGATCACCTCGAGTTTCTCGGCGATACGGTCGAAAAGATCGCGCATGAGAAGGCCGGCATTTTAAAGAAGGACGCGCCGGCGATCATCGGCTTCCAGTCAGAGTCGGTCGCCCGAGCGCTGGAGCGAGAGGCGCGACGCGTCGGCGCGCCCCCTATCGTGGCGGGTCGCGACTTTCACATCTCCAATGAGAACGGCCGCCTCGTCTATGAAGATGAGCGCGGACTGCTCGATCTTCCGCTGCCGCGCCTCGCCGGGCGCCATCAGCACGAAAACGCCGCCGGCGCCATCGCCGCGCTGCGCGCGGTCGCGCCGGAAATTCCGACTTCGGCGATCGAGGCCGGGCTGACGCGCGCCGAATGGCCGGCGCGGCTGCAAAGGCTCACGCGCGGCCATATCGTCGATCTCGCGCCGCCTGGCGCCGAGGTGTGGCTCGACGGCGGCCACAATGAAGATGGCGGGCGCGTTTTGGCTGAGGCGATGGCCGAGTTTCACGATAAGGCGCCGCGGCCGTTGGCGCTGATCTGCGGCGCGCAGACGACCAAGGACGTTCGCGCGCTCTTGAAGCATTTCGTCGGACTGGCGCGCGAGGTCGTCGCCGTGCCGGTCGAGGGCGAACATAAGAGCTGGGCGCCGGAGGAGGTCGCGAGCCTCGCCAGGGCGGAGGGCATTCCCGGCACGGCGGCGGGCGGAGTCGAGGAAGCGCTAGCGCTGCTTGCCACGCGCCGCTTCGACGCGCCGCCGCGCGTGCTCATCGCCGGTTCGCTCTATCTCGCCGCCTCGGTGCTGGCCGCCAACGGTTCGCTGGTGGAATAGAGCCGTGCCCGCTGCCGCCGCTGCGCCGCGCGCCCAAGCGCTCTCCTCTGTCCGCAGGCGCGCAACGCGACGCCGCGGCTCGACTGGACTATAAGAGATTAAATCCATAGGGCTGTTTTTCCGAACCGGAGCCACGAACTTATGACCCTGATGTTGGCGAGCGTTCTCTCCCGAGAAGAAGCGGAGATCGCCTTCGCGCGCGGCGCCGACATCATCGACTGCAAGGCCCCTTCGCGCGGCGCGCTCGGCGCGCTGCCGCTTGGCACGGTCGCCGAGATCGTCGCCTTCGTTGACGGCCGCCGGCCGGTCAGCGCCGTCATCGAACTGCCCCACGACGTTTCGCATGCGCTGCGCGACTTTGAAGAGATCCTCGCCGCCGGCGTCGACTATGTGAAATTCGCCCTGCCGGCGACGCCCGACGCCGTCGAGATCATCGACGCGCTGGCGCCGCTGACCGCGCGAACGCGGCTCGTCGCCGTGCTCTTCGCCGATCTCGGGCCCGAGTTCGACATTCTCGAGCCGCTGGCCGGCGCCGGCTTTCACGGCGCCATGCTGGATACGGCGCATAAAGGCAAAGGCCGACTGCTCGATTATTTGAGCGTCGGCGCCCTGTCCGAATTCGTCGCGCGCTGCCGCAGTCTCGGGCTCGCGTCCGGTCTTGCCGGCGCATTGGAATCTCCCGACGTCCCGCGTCTGCTCGTCGCCGGCGCGGACGTGCTCGGTTTTCGCGGCGCGCTATGCGTTCATGGCGAGCGCCGCGCCGCCATCGACGCAAGCGCCACGACGCTGATCCGCGATCTGATCCCATTGGCGCTGGACGCGCAGGCCGCTTTTCATGCCGACTGGTCGTTCCTCGGCCGCGGCTATATCGAGCCTCCCGGCGCGAACGACACCGATTGCGTGTTTCTCAAGGATTATGTCGCGCCCGTCGAGATCGGCGCTTACGCCCATGAGCACGGCCATACCCAGCGCGTGCGTTTCAACGTCGAAGCCGAAGTGGCGCGCGTCAACGGCTCCGACGACATGCGCTCGATCTTTTCCTACGACGTGATCATGGACGCGATCAAAATGATCCTCGCCGGCGGGCATATCGAGCTTGTCGAAACAATCGCGGAGCGCCTCGCCGAAAGCGTCTTGCTGCATGAGCGCGTGCGATCCGTCTCCGTGCAGGTCGAGAAGCTCGACGTCGCGCCGGGCGCCGTCGGCGTAAGGATAAGGCGCGCCCGCGCTCACGAGGAGGCGCGTCGCCTGCAGCCGGCGCCGATGCGCATCGATGCCGTCAAGTAGCGCTCCGCTCGTCGTCAAACTCGGCGGCAGCCTTCATGCATCGCCGACGCTCGCCGCTTGGCTCGCGGCGCTCAAACGCTGTCGTCGGCCGTTGACGATCGTTCCGGGCGGCGGACCTTTCGCCGACGCCGTGCGCGCCGCGCAGCCGGTCATGCGCTACGACGAGAGAACCGCGCACGCCATGGCGGTTCTGGCGATGGAACAATATGCATTGGCGCTCGCGAACCGCGACGCGACACTGGAGCTCGCGGCCTCACTTGACGGAATTGAAGCTGCGCGGACCCGAGGACGCGTCGCCCTCTGGCGGCCAAGCGCCATGGTGGCCGCCGCCAAGGACATTGCGCCCTCGTGGGACGTCACCTCCGACAGTCTCGCCGCCTGGCTTGCCAAAAAAACCGGCGCCCGGGCGCTGCTTTTGATCAAGAGCGTCGATGTCGGCGATGGCGCGCCGCTGACCGAGATCATACGCAAGGGCATTGTCGATCCGGCGCTTCAGGATTATCTCGACGGGACGCCGCTCTTCATTGCCGGCCCCTCGTCTCTCCCACAGGCTCCGGCGCTCCTCACCGATGACGTGACGCCGGGCGCCGCCGTCGCAATTTTTCCAACGCGGAAGTCCGCCTGATGACAAAAAAGAAAGTGGTCACGCCGCGCTGGGGTTGGGCGCTCACCGGATCGGGACATTTCTTCACCGAATGTCTCGACATGATCCGCACCCTCGATCACGTCGATCTCTTCGTCAGCAAGGCGGCGGCCGAAGTCGTGCGCATGTATAAGCATGATCTGGCGCTGCCGGAGACGGTGCGTATCTTCAAGGACACGACTGCGAGCGCCGCGCCGGTTGGAAATTTCTACTACAATTTTTACCACACGCTGGTGCTGGCGCCCGCGACCTCGAACACGGTGGCGAAATGTGTCGTCGGCATTTCCGACAATCTCGCGACGAATGTCTTCGCGCAGGCCGGCAAGTGCCGCGTGCCGACGATCGTCTTCGCCTGCGACACCGCGCCGGAACTTGAAACGCGCGCGCCAAAGGGCATGGTGATGGTCTATCCGCGGCGGATCGACCTGCAGAACACCGACGCGCTCAAATCCTTCGAAGCGACGCAGGTCGCCGAAAGCCTTGCGGCGCTGCAGGAAGCGGTGGAGCGCCGCCGCCGCGAAGTCGAGCCGCAACCTTAAACGAAAGCTCCGCATGAGCGAGCGCCTGCTGTTCCTAACCGGCCACCTCGCATTGCCGCGCTTGGAGCGCGTGGTCGCGAGCTTCGGGGAAGCGGCGCAGGACTGGCGCATTCACGACATCGGCGTGAAAGTCGCGGCGCTGATGACGCAGGAGATCATTCAGCGGCGGCTGCCGCGGCCGGTTCACGCGGACCGCGTGATCCTGCCTGGCCGGTGTCGCGCCGATCTCGCAGCGCTGACCAAGGATTTTAGCGTCGCCTTTGAACGGGGCCCCGAAGAAATCGCCGATCTTCCCGCCTACCTCGGTCGCGGCGGCGCGACGCCCGATCTTTCGCGCTACGACATGCGGATTTTCGCCGAGATCGTCGACGCATCAAAGATGAGCGTCACCGATATTCTGCTCAAGTCGCATGAACTCGTCGCCGGCGGCGCCGACGTGATCGATCTTGGCTGTCTGCCGGATACGCCTTTCAATCATCTTGAGGAAACCATCGCCGCTCTTAAGGCCGCAGGCCTCAAGGTCAGCGTCGACTCGGCCGACATCGCCGAGCTTGAACGCGCCGCCAAGTCCGGCGTCGATCACCTTCTCAGCCTCGATGAAGAGACGCTTTCGATCCTTCCCGACAATTCGCCCATCGTACCCGTGCTGACGCCTCGGCCGCACGGCGATCTCGACTCGCTGCAACGCGCCGCGCGGCGTGCGCGCGAGCGCGGAATCGGCGCTATTCTCGATCCGATTCTCGACCCGATACATTTCGGCTTCGCCCTTTCGATCGCCCGCTACGTCGAGCTTCGCGCCCGCGAACCTCATGCTGAGATCATGATGGGCACGGGCAATCTCACGGAGCTGACCGACGCCGACTCCGCCGGCGTCACCGCGGCGATGCTCGGCATATGTTCGGAATTGAATATCCGCCACCTCCTGACCGTTCAGGTGAGCCCCCATACGCGGCGGACGCTCCAGGAGCACGACGCCGCGAGACGATTGATGTTTACGGCGCGCGCCGATCGCGCGCTGCCGAAAGGCTACAGCGACGCGCTGCTGCAGGTTCACGACCGCAAGCCTTACGCCGCCACCCCGGAAGAGATTGCCGAGCTTGCGCGAGAACTGCGCGATACTAATTTCCGCATAGAGACGACGCAGGATGGCGTCCACATCTATGCGAAAGGTTTTCATCGTGTCGCCGCCGACGCGATGGCCCTCTTCCCGCATCTTGCCGTCGAACATGACGGCGCTCATGCCTTTTACCTTGGCGCGGAATTAACGAAGGCCGAGCTCGCTTACAAACTCGGCAAGCGCTATCGTCAGGACGAGCCGCTCGACTTCGGCGCTGCGACGGATATTAACGAAGAAGACGCCACACGGTTCAAGGAAATGGGCCACACGATGCGCAAAGCGGGCGAAGGACCTGCGAAAGATGCCTCTGATACATGAATGCGTCGTCACGACGTTGTCGCCCGAAGGCCGGCCGCATATCGCGCCGCTCGGATTGATCGAGGAACGCGGCTACTGGATCGCCGCCCCGTTTCGTCCCTCCTCGACCCTGCAATATCTCACCCAAAATCCGAAACTGACGGCGAGCTTCGTCGACGACGCCCGGATTTTTGCGGGCCTTGTCACTGGACGCCGCAACTGGCCATTGACCGATATAGAAGGCTGGCCCGCGCCGCGCCTCTCCGCCGCGCTGGCGCATGCCGAACTCGTCGTCGCCCGCGTCGAGGAGCATGAGGCGCGGCCGCGCTTTTTCTGCAGGGTGAGGCGGATTGAATCGCATCGCGCCTTTCTCGGCATGAATCGGGCGCGCGCCGCTGTGCTCGAAGCGGCGATTCTCGCGACGCGGCTGGACATGCTGTCACTCGAAAAGATCGAGAGCGAACTCGCTTATCTCCAGATCGCGATCGATAAGACCGCCGGCGAGGCCGAGCGCGAGGCCTGGGACATGGTGATGGAGAAAATTGCGGGGTATAAGGACCGGGCGAAGATTCCCGCCACGCGTTAACGCATGTGGGTATGGCGTTCCTTTCGATTCGAAGGCATCCGCCATAGAGACGCGAGATGAAACGAATTGTGGCCGTGATGGCGTTTCTTCTTTCGGCGTCGCAGGCCGTTTGCGGCGACGCCCCAAAGAAGTCGTCGGTTTCTAAGAACTGGCTCGATAGCCTTACGATCGACGGATATTTGTCCGGAGGCGTCGCCATCAACTTCGCTCTCCCATACAACAAAATCAATTTCGGGCATCTTGATACGGATCGCGCCAACTGGCCCCAGTTCAATCAAGCGATTCTGAACGTCGAGCGGCCGCTCGACAAGAAGGCGGCCGACCTGGACTTTGGGTTAACCTTCATCGGAATGCTCGGCACGGACGCTCGTTACACTCAGTTCCTGGGCCAAACCGAATATCTCATTCACGATCGCACGCAGCTTTCGATCGTCGAGGCGAATCTTCAGGCCCATCTGCCAATCCTGACGAAGGGCGGCGTCGACGTCACTGTCGGCCAATTCACAAGCTACAACGGTTTCGAAATGCTCACCTCGAAGGACAATATTTTCTATACGCGCTCCCTTAGTTCGGATGCCGGCCCCTTCGTCGACACGGGCGTCATGTCGATCGTCCATGCAGCGGACTGGCTCGATCTTTACGCAGGCATTGTCACCGGCGTCGACACATCGATCGGCTGGCCGGGCGACAACAACAATTCGCCTTCCATTCACGCCGGCTTTGGCCTGAACCTCTTGGACGGCGATCTGACGATCCTCGCGATTACGCATTCCGGACCGGAAAATCCGAATGTGAAAGACCCTCTATTGGTCGGTTGGCCGGGCGGCGTCATCGGCGGCGTTCCTGCCGCTTGCGCCTGCAACCCGAACAACTCCTGGACCTTTTACAACAATCTGACCACGACCTGGAACGCGACGGAAAAGTTGAGCTTCGCGTCCGACATCACCTACTATCGCGAGACCGGCTATAACCCGGTTTCGTTTTTCGGAACCACATTCGACGCGCTCAACGCTCTCCCTAACGGCTTTGGTTTAAATACTTCTCTCGTCCCGCAGCATCCTCGCGGCGCCAATGCATATGGGATCGCGCAATATGCGACGTACAAGATCGACAATTCGATCAAACTCGGCGCGCGCGTCGAATATTGGCGCGACGACAAAAATTTCTTCGCCGCCGCCTATCCGGGTTACTTCGACAGCGTCAATTCCGAACATGGTTTTCCTGCGCCTTCCGTGATCGTTCAGCCGCAGGGACAAGGGACGAGCTATCTTGCAATCACCGCCGGCGTCACTTTTTCACAAGCGCTGACAGCCATTCCTTATTTTTCAGGACTGATTATCAGGCCAGAATTTCGTTGGGAGGCGGCAGTGAATGATGCTGCGCCCTTCTTCGGGCCGAGCGGCCCGAAGCGCACGCAAGGTCTCCTCTCGATGGACGTGATCGCGCCCTTCACGATTCGATAATCAGCGCTAGAGCATTTTCCGCCGAAGTGGATGCCGGTGCGGCGTAGAAAATGTGTCAGTTCAAGAAACGAGATCGCATTCATGAATCGAAGATTCGTAAATGCGATCTAGAGCAGCGCGAGCGCGGTAGCCGGCGCGCAATTTGCCGCCTTCGCCGCCAACGCCGGCGGCGCAGCGATCAGATCGGCGAAATCGATGAAAGCGCGGCCTTGCGCCTGCGCGATGCGCGCAGCGAGTTTGCGGCCGACGCCGGCGGCGGCGATTGGCGCGTCGCAGGCGATCGCCTCGCGCGATTTGATTAGCGCCAGCTGATTTTCGATGACGCGCAATTGCGCGCGCGCGAGAAATTCGGCAAAGGCGCGCCATTGCAAATCCGACAATTCGGCGGCGTCGCGTCCAGCAAGACGCGCAAGCCGCGCGCGCGACGACGCAATGGTCTTGGGGCGTCCGTCAGCCGTCGGCGACAGATCCGCATCCGTTTCGCCCTCTGCAAGATCGCCAAGCACGCGTCGTACGTCGGCCATCGACGCGAAGGCTTCGTTGACGAGCGGCGTCCATCGTCCGGCGACCGGCGCGCGCGTCGCGTAAGCCTGAGGCGCGCCGCGCGAAAAACCGGCATAGGCGAGTTCGCCACAGCCAAGGCGCTCGGCGTCGCTCGCGCCAAGCGCCGCGACGCGGCCGGCGAAAATCGGCGTGAGATCCGTCGTCGTCGATCCGATGTCGATGAAAAGCGCCTCGGAGCAACGACGCGAAACGAGTTCGGCGGCGGCGCGCCAATTGGCGGAAGCGACAGCATGGACATTCGCGCCGACGTCGTCGCGCGAGATAAATCCGCGCGCGCCCGCATAATAAAGAATCTCGCCAACGCCGATTTCGCCGGCGGCGATCGCGGCGACCGCGATGACCCCGCGCGCCCTGGTTTCGAAGGCGTCGGAGAGCTCCGCCGTCATCGTCACGCGATGGCGCTTGGCTTCGCCGATGGCCGCCCTCGCCGCTCGCAGCGTCTGTTCAAGACTGACGACGCCTTCATGCGGGGCGCAGGCGAGCTGAACGATGGCCGTCAGCCGGCCGCCCTCCGCGCGCGCCGCCTTCACATGCGCGCCGCCGATATCCCAACCGATGACCGCCGCCACGCGCTTCTCCAAAAAGAAAAAGGGGAGCCGCGCGGCTCCCCTTCAAACTCGAAGACCTCGCGCGATCTCAGTTCGGCGCGAAGGGGTGCTTGGCTTCGTTGCGCTTGGCGACGACTTCCGACGCCTTCGGCTCGCCCTTGACGGCGCGCGCGATCGCTTCCTTCGTCGCCGTATAATTGTAGTC
>VGEB01000068.1 GCA_016869435.1 Alphaproteobacteria bacterium
GAATCGCGGTCGATGTGGTATGTTCCTGCATGGCGTTGCTTCCTTTCGTGGAATCAGCACCCCGAGCCTAACGGCTCAAGGCGAGCAACGCCGCTCCTCCTTTTTCAACAATGATCGGGACATCCCCCTTGAGCGAACACTTTGCAACTTTTATGAATGATGATTCGTATTTCAAGAGTCGACGAACATGGTCGATCTATGGACGCTAATGCCGAACCGACTCCGAACGACCCCATCGCCGCGCTGGCCGGCGAGGCTTTCGCCAAGGCCGTCACCACGCTGGCGCGCGGACATATGCTGACGCCATTCGGCGTCGCGCGATCCGACGCCGGCGTCGACCGCCCGCAGCAGTTCGTCGTCGGCGAGGCGGGCAAGATCGACATCGCCGAAAGCGTCGAGGCGGCGCTGCAGTGGCTGGAAGACGAAGCCCCAAACGCCGACATCTGCCTGATCGTGCTTGACGGCTTTTTCAACAGCGACGACGACCGCATCGACGCAGTCGTCGGCCGCGCGCTGTCGTTGAAACGACAATTGATGGTCGAAATCGCGCTGCCCTATGAAAGCGCGCAAGACGACGAGGGTTTCGAGTTTTCAGATCCCCAATATCGCTTTTCCGGCGTCGCCGAAGACGGCGTGGAGATTGAACGAGTCGACGTTAACGCCGACGCCTTCGACGCCGTGTTTCGGAGCGCCTTCGCCAAATTCGCGCCCGCTTAGAGCGCGCTGCGAAAAAATGGGAACCGGTTTTTTTGCGTCGAGCGCGCTCTAAAACTTTAGAATCGATCACGTCATCTGCATTTGGGCGATTCTGCCCAAATGCAGCGTGATCTAGCGCGTCACCAAACCATCACATAAGCGTCACGCAACATCTATCGCAGCGTCGCGAAACCGCAGCCTCATGCGCGTAGCCTTGCGTCATGGCGTTCACATCGGACCAGCTGGCGAAGCTGACGCGAGACGCGTCATCGGAGCCGCAAACAGCCGCCGCCGCCACATGGGGTCAACGCCTCATCGCACTCGACCTCGCGGCGGTTCATCTCTTCTCGCGAACGGCGCGTTCGGCGCTCGGCAAATTCCTCGCCGTCGCGATCAGCAAGCTCGGCAACGGCTGGATCTATCTCATCCTCGCGCCGATCGTTCTCATCGGCCTCGGCTGGCAGGGCATGCATGTCGCGGCGCTCGCGGGTCTGAACGCGGCGCTGCTGCACATGCTTTATCCGCTCATCAAGCGGCGGTTCGGACGCAAGCGCCCATTCCAGACCGACCCGCGCCTGCCCTCGCTTCTGAAGACGCTCGACGACCACTCCTTTCCGAGCGGCCATGCGATGACGCTGACCGGCGTGCTTGCGCCCATCGTCATCGCCTGGCCCGCGACGACTCTGTCGGCGGCGCTCCTCTTGCTGTCGATGGCCTGGTCGCGAATCGCCACCGCGCATCACTATCCAAGCGACGTCGTCGCTGGCGTCGCCCTTGGCGCCGGCCTCTCCTATCCGCTCGCGAGCGGCGTCCTCGCCTATTGGTGAACTTACGCGGCCCGCGGCAAGTCGATCGCGGGCGTAGCGGCGGCAACGACGCGCCCGCATGCGCCGCGTAGCGCGCCCTCGACAAGCTCCAAGCCGAGAAAACGCGCGCGCTCGACCGGTCCCGGCATCGTGAGGCGCTCCGTAAAGCGCCGCTCGAATCCGAAGCGCGCATAGTAAGGCGCGTCGCCGACGAGCAGCACGGCGCGATGGCCAAAATCGCGCGAGCGAGCGAGCGACTCATCGATCAGCGCGCGACCGATTCCGAGCGCGCGATGTTGCGCGCTGACCGCGAGCGGGCCAAGCAGCAGCGCTTCGCGTTCGCCGGCGAGAACCGGCCAAAGCCGCACCGTGCCGACGAGCGCGCCCGCGTCGTCAGTCGCGACGAGCGCTAATCCCGGCGCGGGCGCCGATCCGTCGCGCAGCCGCTGACAGGTCTTCAAGAACCGTGCGGGGCCGAAGGCGTCGTCCAGCAAGGCTTCACGCGCGCCCATGTCGCATGGCGCTTCGTCGCGAATCGCAAACGCCGGCAGGGCGCACGCCGTCGCCGCGCCGCGAGCGGCGGAAGGATGTTGGCATAGAAGTTCAAAGGCCATCTTTTCCTCCCGTCGAGAAGGACAAGCGACCCTCGCGCCTGGCGCATGACGCGCCCGCCGAACGGGACTGAGTTAGGATTGTTCCCACCCTCGCCCTTCGAGACGCGAGCTTCGCTCGCTCCTCAGGGTGAGGGTGGGAGGGGCGGCGCCAAAACGTTTCCCTCATCCTGAGGAGGCCCTCGAAGAGGGCCGTCTCGAAGGACGAGGGAAACGATCGAGTCGCTCAGATCACATGCGTCTCGAGCGGCGGGAAACCGTTGAAGCCCACGGCCGAATAGGTGGTCGTATAGGCCCCGGTTCCTTCGATCAGCACCTTGGCGCCGATTTCGAGCGAGATCGGCAGCTGATACGGTAGCTTCTCGTAAAGCACGTCGACGCTGTCGCAGCTCGGGCCAGCGATGACGCAGGGACTCGTCGGCGCGCCATCGGCCGGCGTGCGGATCGGATAGCGGATCATCTCATCGGTCGTCTCGGCTAGCCCGTTGAACTTGCCGATGTCGAGATAGACCCAGCGAATCTCGCCGTCGTCCTCGGACTTCTTCGAGATCAGCACCACTTCCGCTTCGATCAGCCCGGCGTTGCCGACCATGCCGCGGCCCGGCTCGATGATCGTTTCGGGAATGCGGTTGCCGAAATGCTTCGTCAACGCCCGAAAGATCGCATTGCCATATTGCCTCACCGCCGGCACGTTCTTCAGATATTTCGTCGGGAAGCCGCCGCCGAGATTGACCATCTGCAGGTTGATTCCGCGCTCCGCGAGTTCGCGGAAAATGTCGGCCGCCGACTTCAGCGCGCCGTCCCACATGCGCGGATTCGTCTGCTGCGAGCCGACGTGGAACGAAACTCCATAGGCGTTGAGGCCGAGGCGATGCGCATGCTCCAGCACGCCCGTCGCCATCTCGGGCGCGCAGCCGAACTTGCGCGATAAGGGCCATTCGGCGCCGGAGCCGTCGCAGAGAATGCGGCAGAACACCTTGGAGCCCGGCGCGGCGCGCGCGATCTTTTCGACTTCCGCCTCGCAATCGACGGCGAAAAGCCGAACGCCCATCTCATAGGCGCGCGCGATGTCGCGCTCCTTCTTGATGGTGTTGCCGAAGCTGATTCGATCAGGCGTCGCGCCGGCGGCCAGCGCCTGCTCGATTTCGACGACGGAGGCGGTGTCGAAACACGAACCGAGCGACGCGAGCAGCGAGAGCACTTCCGGCGACGGATTGGCCTTCACGGCATAGAAGACGCGCGTATCCGGCAGCGCCCTGGCGAAGCCGAGATAGTTTTCGCGCACCACGTCGAGATCGACGACGAGGCACGGCCCGGTGTCGCGGCCGTTGCGTCGGCGCTCGGAGAGGAATTCAAGGATGCGGTCGGTCATTTGTGGCCCCCTTGCGCGGCGCGCCGCGCGCGATCGTTTTGAGCGTCAACGGACGCGCCGATCCCTTCGCCCGCGCGCGATGGAGACGCGACGAACGTTGGTTTTCAGCGTTCCAAAGGCCGCGCGAGCGCGAAGCGCTCAATCGGCCGGTTGATGCGCCGTTGACTGACCGATGCGCAATGACGCGCGCCTGAGCGCGCACGCTTCCGCTAGGACAGCCATCGATTGGAAGGGGAAAATCCCGATCCGCACGCCCGGCAAGAAAGACAAGCCTCTTCGGTACGCCGACCTTTGGAGGGTCGACAGAGACGAAAAAGCCCGGTCCGTCGTTGCTTTAAGTCGCGATCCTCCGCAGAGACGGAGTTCGCCGGTTCGCCTCCGGCTGCCGGTTTTATGCTGGCGGTTGACCGGCCTCTTGTCCGGATCCCCGCCCACCGACACACGACCACAGGCACGTGCGATTTGGGCAAGAGTTTAGATACGCGCTTTTGCCGCCGTGACAAGCAGTTTTTGCGCCGCTCTATTATTTTTTCGGCGCAGTGAGGCAATTTGGCCGCGACGCCTCGGAGCGCTGGCGTCGGCGCCTGCTTCTTGCGCAACCCAAGCGATAGAGCTAGAGCACCTATAGGCAGTTGCTTGGAAATCGGAAAACCTTGGCTCGGATGCGGGAATGAGGCGATTTACACGGCGCCAATTCGCCGGGGCGCTCTCTGCAATTGGCGCGCATGTTGCGCTCAAAGGCTCTGCGCAGGCCAACACGGTCGTCCCCACGCCGCGGTTCGGCTTCGACAACGTGGTGCAACGGGCGCGTGATCTCGCGCTCGCGCCGTTCGACGTCAGCACGCCTTCACGCCTGCCGGACCCGTTCGACGCATTGGATTTTGACGCCTGGCGACAGATTCGCTTCCGGCGCGACCATGACGTCTTCGCCGGCGCCGACCGCGGCTTCCGGCTGGAGACCTTCCATCTGGGCTTTCTCTATCGTCGCCCGGTGACCGTGAACACGATTCGCGACGGCATCGCGACGCCTATTCCCTATTCGCCGGCGCTTTTCGACTATGGCCGACTGAAGGTTGAGAAGGCGCTCCCCGTCAACACCGGCTTCGCCGGATTCCGCCTGCATTTTCCTCTCAACGAACCGCAGGTCCAGGACGAGGTGATCTCCTTCCTCGGCGCGAGCTATTTTCGCTTTCTTGGCCGCGACCAGCAATATGGGCTGTCCGCACGGGCGCTTTGCGTCGACGCCGGCAGCGATCGCGAGAGCTTTCCGTTCTTCCGGGAGTATTGGGTCGAAACGCCCGAGAAGGGCGGCAATCACGCCACGCTTTACGCGCTGCTCGACGGCGAGGCCGCGACAGGCGCCTTCAAATTCGATCTCTTGGCCGGACAGGAAAGCACGCTTGAGATTCAGGCGACGCTGTTTCCGCGCCAGTCGGGAATGAAGCTCGGCCTGGCGCCGCTGACGTCGATGTATTTGACCGGCGAAAATGACCGCCGCGTGCGCGACGGCTTTCGCACGGAACTGCACGACTCCGACGGGCTCCTGATCCACAATGGCGCAGACGAATGGCTGTGGCGCCCGCTCGGCAATCCTCCCCACGAGCGGATCTCGTCATTTCTCGACTCCAACAATCGCGGCTTCGGACTGCTGCAGCGCGACAGGACATTCGAATCCTATCAGGATCTCGACCTCGCCTATGAAAACCGCCCCAGCTATTTCGTCGAACCCGTCGGCGACTGGGGCGAAGGCCGCGTGGAGCTGATCGAACTGCCGACGCGGGATGAAACCAACGACAATATCGTCGCGAGCTGGATTCCGGCGAAGGCGCCGCAGCCCGGCGCGCCCTTCGTCTACGCCTATCGAATTACGGCGGGCCTCGAATTGCAGCAGCTCGCGCCCAATGGCATCGTCGTCAACACTTTCGATGCGCCGGCGCGGGCGCTCGGCTCGACCGAGCCCGTGGACCCGGAGTCGCATCGGTTCATCGTCGATTTCGCCGGCGGCGATCTTTCCTATTACGTCGCCGATCCCAGTCAGATCGAAGCGGTGGCGACGACCAGCACCGGGCGTTTGCTGCGCGCGAGCGTCGCAGCCAACCCGCATATCGGCGGGCTGCGCGCATTGTTCGACGTGTCGGTTAAACCCGGCCAGACCGCCGATCTTCGCCTGTTTCTGCGCGCGCATGGGCGCACGCTCACAGAGACCTGGACCTATCCCTGGACCGCGCCGGCGGCCTAGCTCTCAGTCATCCAGGCTCTTCAGCCGCGTAAGGTCGAACGCCTCGACGTCGCGCAAGAGTTCAATGAAGGCCGTCGCCCAGTAATCCGCCACCGCCTCGCCCTTCTCCGCGGTGGCTTTCGATGCGTCGCCCATTGCGCCGGCCGGCGAAAGGTCCTGCGCCATCCAGCCGAAGCCGGCGGGGCGGTCGGCGCGCAGCCAGGCGAAATCGCGCTCGAAGTCGAGCGTCGCTGGCGGAAAATTTTTGGCGCGCCCCATATCGACGAGCTCCGGCCGGAAGGCGAGCATCAGCGACGTCTCGATTTCCCCGCCATGGACGCCGTGACGGAGTTCTAACTCCGAGAACAGACCGTCTGGATAGCCAAAGCGCGCCCAGGAGGCGACGACCGCCAGCGCCTCGAAACGGGCGCGCAGCTCAAGCGCCGTCTGCGCGACGAGGGCGGAATTGCCGCCATGCGAGTTGAGCAGCACCAGTTTTGTCACGCCTGCGCGCAGAGCGCCTTCCGCAATTTCGACGAGAAGCCGCGACGCCGTTTCGTTGGTCAGCGTCAGCGTGCCGGGAAAGTCGCGATGCTCGGTCGAAACCCCGACGCTCTGGATCGGCAGAAAGACGACGTCGAGGTCCGCCGGCAGTCGCGACGCGACACGCCCGACGCACCCTTCCATGATCATGGCGTCGACCCCAAGCGGCAGATGGGGCCCGTGCTGCTCCACCGCCGCGATCGGCGCGACGGCGATGACGCGCGACATGTCATGCGCGCGCATGTCGCGCAGCGAAAGCTCGGTCCAGAAGGGCGAAGGCAGCATGTGGGCGAGCATATGCGCCTCGGCCGCAAAGGGAAATGCGCCGCGCCAAACTGAGCGTCTGCATGTTTATCAGAGCCCCGTCAGTTTCATGAAGAGCTTTTGAGCCATCTCGGCGACGGGATATTTGAACAATAACAGCGGGGTCATTGGCAGCAGCGCCAAGACGAGAACACTCGCCAAGAGGCGAACGCTGACGGGCGCCAGGCGCATATTTCGAATGATCGCGACGCTGTTGCCGAGATCGGCAAGGGATTGCAGGTCCGGCGTCCCCAGCAAGGGCTCTCGGGCTTGAGATGCGTCCCCAAGCCATTTGCGCTCGAAATCCTCAACATAGCGCGCGGCAAGGACAGAGTAGTCGCGCAATCCCTTTTCTCTGCATTCCATCAGCTTGAAAGCGAAGAAGCAGGGCGGGCCGAGAATAAACGCGATGTCCATGATCACGAGCGCGGCTGTCGTCAGATAAACCGGTTCAAACGACGCGCCAGCCGACATTTCCTCGGCGAAACCGGCCGCGACAAGCATCGATATGGCCAAGGCCAGGGGCGCCAGATGCATTTGCGCCACCTCAAGATATCCTAGGCCCCCGACGCCGTCGGGATGCGCTGGCGTCAGGCGAAGCTCCATGCGCGACAGGCGCCAAAGGAAGCGCCACCACAGCAAGAGTCGCCAAGCCCAGCGAAACGCCAGAAACCGAAACAGGGGAAGGCAGAGCAGCCAATACCACAGGCCTGCAAGCGGCATGAGCGCCAAGGCTCGGCCCGGATCAAGCGACGCGGTCTTTCCCGAAAGATGGAGCTGCGCCGCGAAAAGCGACATCAGCGCGGTCGCCGCCAGCGAAGTCGCGTCCGGAACCCAGGAATTCGTCCAGCGCGCGACGCTTCGGATTTCGGCCTGCAAGGCGGGAAGAGCTGCGTCCGACGCCACGCCGGAACGCAGGATCGTCGAGAGAAACTCCCTCGCCTGCCGATCAAAAATGGTTTCGCAAACGAACAGCAGAGGAATGACCGCCAGCAACCGAACGTGCCCGCCGATCACCGAGAGCGATAAGAACTTTCCGCGATCGCCCTCGAGCGCCGCCAAGGCGACGAATGCGATCCACGGGATCCATCCGAGGGCGATCCCCAGCGGCGCCGTGTTGGGCCCGGGGCCGACGAGGCCGAGCCGCATTCCAAGCCTTTGAAGGGGACCGCCGAGCAGCGAGAATTCGCTGAGCAGGCCGTTGACATTTTGCGGGCTAGCGGCGGATTGACTCATGCGCGCCTTCCGAGGGTGAACGTCGGGTTCAGATCGGCGGCCGCGCAACTCCTTAAAGGAGCGTCTGCCCGCCGGTTCTCCGGGCGTGGAGAGCGGCGAAGCCGAAGTCTATAGGCTATATTTGTTCGACGATTCCGGCGAATGCGCGTCCGGCTCCTGGCGCGTCGACACGACGGCCAGAGCTTGCATGGGTGGCGCAGCGGGTTGTTCGGGCGATAATCCAAGATAACGGGCGGCGCCGCGCCCCGCCGCGAGGCCGGTGGCGAACGCCGCCTGCAACAGATAGCCGCCGGTCGGCGCGTCATAGTCCAGCATCTCGCCGGCGACGAAAACGCCCGGCAACTTCTTCAGCATCAAAGCGTCGTCGAGTTCTTCGAAAGACACCCCGCCGGCGGTCGAGATGGCGCGCTCAAGACCAGCGACGCCCTTAACAGTCAGCGGCGCGTTCTTGATCAGAGCCGCCAGCATTTCGGCGTCGCGCGGCAATCCGCCCCGGCGCGACTCGCGCAAAAGGCCGATCTCGACTTTAGTGAACCCCGCCTTGCGCAGAAAATTCGCATGTGACTGCTTTTGCTGACGGCGCGAGAGCTTGCGCGTCAGACACTCAAGCGTCGTGTCGGGACGCAGATCGATCGACAGAGTCGTTTCGCCGTGCTTTTGCGCCGCCGCGCGCAATTGCGAAGAAAGCGCATATACCGGCCCGCCCTCAAGCCCGCCGCGCGTGACGACGACGTCGCCGCGCGCGGTCGAAGCGCTGTGGCGCAACAAGGTCGTTTTGATCGGCTGTCCCTCGAAGTCGCTGCGAAAGATCGCGCTCCATTCGATCAGTGCGCCGCTGTTCGCGGCGGCGAGCGGCGTGACCTGCACGCCTTGCGCGCCGAGTCGCGCCGCCCAGGCGCCATCGGAGCCGAGCCGCGGCCAGGAGGCGCCGCCGAGCGCCAAAACCAGCGCGTCAAACTTGCGGGTGAATTCGCCTTCCGGACCCAGCACGCGCAATGCCCCGGATTCGGCGAAGCCCATAAAGTCATGCCTTGTCGCGATCGCGACTCCGAACCGAGACAGCCGCGTCAGCCATGCGCGCAAGAGCGGCGAGGCTTTGAAACTCGCAGGAAAAACCCGGCCGCTGGAGCCAACGAAGGTCGTTTCGCCAAGTTCGGCGCAGAAGTCGCGCAGCGCCTGCGGCGGCCAGGCGCGGATGAACGGCGCGAGCCGCGCGGCGGCGGCGCCATAGCGGGAGATGAAGCGATCCAGGCTTTCGCTGTGGGTGATGTTGAGTCCGCCCCGCCCCGCCATCAGAAATTTGCGCGCGGGGCTCGCTTTGTGCTCATAGATGACGACGCGCGCCCCGGCGCGCGCGAGCGCGTCGGCGGCGAAAAGTCCGGCGGGGCCCGCGCCGATGACGGCGCAGAACGGAGCCTCGGCGTCGCTAATGAAAGGGCCTCCCCTGGGCGGCGTTGCGATTCGCAGAATGCGAAGATTTCCGTTTCGCTCGCGCCACGCCTGCGTTTGCGGCACTCATATCATGCGCGCGCCGGCGCGCGGAAAAAAGCTGAATGACGGTCAAAGCTCCGCCACAAATTGACGCAACCGCCGCGGGCTTCGAGTTTCTTGTGGCGCCGCAGCATGGCGGCGTTCGGCTCGACCGCTTTCTTGCCGAACGGCCGGAGATTATCGCCGCGCATCTCTCGCGCAGCCGCATCAAGGCGCTGATTGAAGCCGGCCGCGCGACGATTGGCGGCGCGGCGGCGCGCGATCCGGCGAAGAAGCTCGCGGCGGGCGATCGGGTTGCGCTCGACGTGCCGCCAGCGGCGCCGGCTGAACCCAAGGGCGAAGATATTGCGCTTAACATCGTCCGTGAGGATGCGCATCTCCTCGTGATCGACAAGCCGGCCGGACTCGTCGTGCATCCGGCGAGCGCGCATGAGAGCGGCACGCTGGTCAATGCGCTCATCGCCCATTGCGGCGAGAGTCTTTCCGGCGTCGGCGGGGTGAAAAAGCCCGGCATCGTGCATCGCATAGACAAGGATACGAGCGGCCTCCTTGTCGTCGCCAAGACCGACGCCGCGCATCATGGCCTCTCGCGGCTCTTCGCCGATCACGGCCGCACGCTGCCACTAACGCGCGAATATCTCGCTTTCGTCTGGGGCGTTCCCGACCGCGCGCATGGCGCGGTCGAAGCGCCGCTCGGGCGTCACGCGACTCAGCGCGAGAAGATGGCGGTGGTGTCGCCCGCGCGCGGGCGCGAGGCGGTGACGCATTGGGAGAAGGTCGAGGACTACGGCGTCGCTTCGCTCTTGCGTTGCCGGTTGGAGACCGGCCGCACCCATCAGATCCGCGTGCATATGGCCCATATCGGACATCCGCTGATCGGCGACAAAACCTATGGCGCGGGATTCAAGACCAAGGTGGCAAAACTCTCGCCGCATGCGCGAGAGATTGTCGAAGCTCTCGGCCGTCAGGCGCTTCACGCGGCGACGCTCGGCTTCGAACATCCGATCACCGGCGAAGAAATGCTGTTCGAAAGCGAGCTGCCGGCGGATTTGGAGGGATTGAGGGCGGCGTTGGCGGAGGTTTGAGGGCGCGCGTCAAAAAACCTTGGCGCGACTGATAGGGCGACGCGCATCCTGTCCCGTCATAAGACGCCGCGTTCATCGAAATTGAAGCGGGGCGATGCTTGCTCGCGGGCGCCGCCGCCATTACCATCCCTCGCGGTCTATAGTTTGGAGTTATACGCTTGCGCGCATTCGCTCTTCGCTTCTTGCTATGTTCGTCTCTGCTGCTTCTCGCTCATAGCGCCGGAGCCGATACGCCCGCATCCGGAAGCTTCGTCGTCCGACAGTCCTGTCCCGCGCTCCAGTCCATCAGAACCGGCGCCAACCCCGGCAACGTCACGGTTGAGCCCAATCAGCATTACAGCATCTTCGCCAAGAACAAGCCGAACGCGACGCATTATCTGATCGATGTGCCGGACGCCAATCCGGGACGCCGATGGGTCGCCGTCGGATGCGGCGAAGCGACGCTTGATGAAGGCGGGCAGGATCCGACCGATCCTGGCGGTCAGCAGGGGCAGGACGGCAGGCAGGCAGCGCAAAAGCCCGACTACATTCTCGCTGTGAGCTGGCAGCCCGCCTTCTGCGAAGGAAAGCCCGACAAGGTGGAATGCGAAACGCAGCGGCCCGACCGGTTCGACGCGACGCATTTCACGCTGCATGGACTCTGGCCGAAAAAACAATACTGCAAGGTCGATCGCCACATTGTCGCTGCCGATAAGGACGACAGGTGGAACGCCCTGCCCGAGCCCGAACTTACCGACGCGACAAGGAACGCGCTGTCGGAAGTCATGCCGGGAACGATGTCGCTTCTCGAACGGCACGAGTGGATCAAGCACGGCACGTGTTTTCCGGGCGCCGAGGCGGAGGCCTATTTCTCGCGCTCGCTGGCGTTGATGTCGCAGCTCAACGCCTCCAAGGTCCAGGAGCTTTTTTCGTCGCATGTCGGCGAGGAAATCACCCGCGATCAGCTCAAGGCCGCCTTCAACGAGACATTCGGCGACGGCGCCGCCGACCGGGTGCGCGTCGCCTGCAAGAGAGACGGGGAGCGAAATCTGATTGTCGAAATAACGATCGGATTGAACGGCGACATCAAGCCCGACAGCAAACTCGCGGACCTCGTCGCCGCCGCACCGACGACGGACCCCGGCTGTCCGAGCGGAATCGTCGATCGGGTGGGCGCGCAGTAGGGAGGGCGCCAAACCCCTCGCCCTCATCTCACTTCTCCCCGCAAGCGGGGAGAAGAGGCGTCATGCGCTTCGCAAAAAATCATGCGCTCGCGATGTGCAAAAGGCGCTGCGCCGTTATCCCCTCTCCCCGCTTGCGGGGAGAGGTACGGTGAGGGGCTTGGGCGATTGGCGCACCGCCCTCACGCCACCAGCGCGGCCTTGCCCTTCGCCTTCTTGCGGTCGTTCGGGTCGAGGATCGACTTGCGCAGGCGGATCGATTTCGGCGTCACTTCGACAAGTTCATCGTCCTCGATATAGGCGAGCGCCTTTTCCAGAGTCATCCTGATCGGCGGGGTGAGGCGCACCGCCTCGTCCTTGCCGGCGGCGCGGATATTGGTGAGCTGCTTGCCCTTCAGGACATTGATCTCGAGATCATTGTCGCGCGTATGCTCGCCGACGATCATGCCGCGATAGACCTTCCAGCCGGGCTCGATCATCATCGGTCCGCGATCTTCCAGCTTCCACATGGCGTAGGCGACAGCCTCGCCGGAATCATTCGAGATCAGCACGCCGTTGCGGCGGCCCTGAATGTCGCCCTTATAGGGCGCATATTCGTGGAACAGACGGTTCATGATCGCGGTGCCGCGGGTGTCGGTGAGCAACTCGCCCTGATAGCCGATGAGGCCGCGCGTCGGCGCATGGAAGACGAGCCGCAGGCGATCGCCGCCGGAAGGCTTCATCTCGATCATCTCGGCCTTGCGCTCCGACATTTTCTGCACGACGACGCCGGAATGCTCCTCGTCGACGTCGATCACGACTTCTTCGATCGGCTCGAGAATCTCACCGCTCTCATCCTTGCGGAACACGACCTTGGGGCGAGAGACGCCGAGTTCGAACCCCTCGCGGCGCATCGTCTCGATCAGGATCGCGAGCTGCAGTTCGCCGCGGCCCGAGACGATATAGGCGTCGCCCATCGGCGCGTCCTCGACGCGCAGCGCGACATTGCCTTCGGCCTCCTTATAGAGCCGAGCGCGGATCATCCGGCTCGTCACCTTGTCGCCCTCCGTGCCGGCGAGCGGGCTGTCGTTGACGAGGAAGGTCATCGAGAGCGTCGGCGGGTCGATCGGCTGCGCCTGCAGCGGCTCGTTCACGTCGAGCGCGGCGAGCGTATCGGCGACGTTGAACTGCTCCAGCCCGGCGATGGCGATGATGTCGCCCGCCTCCGCCTCATCGATCGGCTGGCGCTCGATGCCGCGGAAGGCCAGAATTTTCGAGACGCGCCCCTGTTCGACGATTTTGCCGTCGCGGTCGAGCACCTTCACCGGCTGGTTCGGCTTCACCGAGCCAGAGAACACCCGCCCGGTGATGATGCGGCCGAGATAGGGGTTCGCCTCCAGAAGCGTGCCGAGCATGCGGAATCCGCCGTCCTCGACCTTGGGCGCCGGCACATGTTTGAGCACGAGGTCGAACAGCGGCGCCATATTGTCCTTGGGGCCGTCCGGCTCCTCCGCCATCCAGCCCTGCTTCGCCGAGCCGTAGATGATCGGGAAGTCGAGCTGCTCGTCGCTGGCGTCCAGCGCTGCGAAGAGGTCGAAGACTTCGTTGACGACTTCGGAGACGCGCGCGTCTGGCTTGTCGACCTTGTTGACGCAGACGATCGGCTTGAGGCCGATCTTGAGCGCCTTGCCGACGACGAATTTGGTCTGCGGCATCGGCCCTTCGGCGGCGTCGACGAGCACGATCGCGCCGTCGACCATGGAGAGAATGCGCTCCACCTCGCCGCCGAAATCGGCGTGGCCGGGCGTGTCGACGATATTGATGCGCACGTCCTTCCAGACGACCGATGTCGCCTTGGCGAGGATGGTGATGCCGCGCTCCTTTTCGAGATCGTTCGAATCCATGACGCGTTCGGCGACGCGCTGGTTCTCACGGAAGGCGCCCGACTGCTGGAGCAGGCGGTCGACGAGCGTGGTCTTGCCATGGTCGACATGGGCGATGATGGCGATATTGCGCAGCTGCATAAGTTAAGGCCGGCCAGGTGAAACAGCCGCCACCTGCGGCCGCCCGAGAGGGGCCGGGACAGGAGAGGCTGGCTGTTGTTGCGATGCAGCGTCTCATACCCCAAGGCGGGGCATTTTGGAAGCGAAACCGGCGCGCTTCGGGGAGCCAGTCGGGGTGAAGAATTGTTCTTCTCACCCTCATCCTGAGGAGCCGCCGCGCAAGTCGGGTCTACCCGACTTGCAATTCGATCTCGGGTACGCCCGAGATCGAAGGCGGCGTCTCGAAGGACGAGGGTGAGGAAAATACGCGAAAGCGGGTTTCCTCGTCCTTCGAGACGGCCTCTTCGAGGCCTCCTCAGGATGAGGAAACCCTTCCCCCGATCGCCCTTGGCGCGCTTCGGAGGGGCTAAAGCGCCGATCCGCGCTCGGCCACCGGCGTCCACAGCACCTGTTCAATGCGCTCGGCGCCGGTCGCGAGCATGACCAGCCGGTCGAAGCCGAGGGCGACGCCGGACGCCTCCGGCATGTCCGCGAGCGCCGCCAGAAAATCCTCGTCGATCGGATAGGCCTCGCCGTAGATGCGGCGCTTTTCCTGCATTTGCGCCTCGAAACGCCGTCGCTGCTCTGCCGGGTCGGTCAGCTCCGCAAAGCCGTTGGCGAGCTCGACGCCGCAGACATAAAGCTCGAAACGGTCGGCGAAACGCGGATCGTCGGCGTTGGCGCGGGCCAGCGCCGCCTCGCTCAGCGGGTAATCGGTCAGGATCGTCGGCCTCTCGCCGCCGAGCATCGGCTCGATCTTTTCCGACATGATCTTGCTGAAGAGATCCGACCAGCCGTCGTCCTCAGCGACTCTTATGCCGTCGCGGGCGGCGGCGCGGGCGAGCCCGTCGCGGTCGTCAAGCAGCGCGGCGAGATCGATGCTGGCGTGGGTCGCGAAGGCGTCGCAGACGCTGATGATCTGAGGCTCCTCAAAGGGATCGCAGGTCCGGCCGCGCCAGGTAAAATCGCTCGCCCCGGCCGCCCGGGCGGCGCTCGCCAGCAGTCCGGCGCAATCCTCCATCAGCCGCAGCGTCGGCGCGCCGGCGCGATACCACTCCAGCATGGTGAATTCGGGGTGGTGCAGGGCCGAGCGTTCGCGATTGCGGAAGACATGGACGAGCGCGAAAATCCGTTCCTCGCCCGCGGCCAGCAGCTTCTTGCAGGAGAATTCCGGCGAAGTATGGAGATAGAGCCGGCTGCGCGCGCCGGAGGAGTCGATCAGCTCGGTGGCGAAAGCCGAAAGATGCGTCTCATTGCCGCCAGAGAGCTGAAGCGCCGCCGTTTCGACCTCGGCGAAGCCCTCCCCGGACAGGAAGCGGCGGACCGCCGCGCCGATCGCCGTGCGCGCCTTGAGAAAGGGCTTGCGGTCGGCATAGACATCCCGAGCCCACCAGGGCGACGCGCGCGTCATGAGGCCTCTCAGCGGGACGGGGCCCCGGATTGCCGGCGCGCCCGAAATATGGTCTTACCGCCGTTCATAAGCCAAGCCGGAGATAAGGGATACCGACGTGAAAGTCATCGCCAGTTCGATTCGCAAAGGCAATATCATTGAGAGGGATGACGGTCAGCTTTACGTCGTCCTCACCGCCGAAAGTTTTTTCCCCGGCAAGGGCACGCCGACGACCCAGATCGACATGCGCCGCCTCTCCGACGGCGTGAAAGTTTCCGATCGCTACAAGACGACCGAACAGGTCGAGCGCGCCTTCGTCGAAGACCAGGATTTCAGCTATCTCTACAATGACGACGACGGCTATCACTTCATGAACCAGGCGAGCTATGAGCAGGTCGCCGTGCCTGCCGATACGATCGGCGACCAGGCGCAATGGCTGCAGGAGGGGATGGTCTGCATCCTGTCGATGTTCAACGGCGCGCCGGTCGGCATTCAGTTGCCGCCGCGCGTGACGCTGGAAGTCGTCGAGACCGAGCCGGCGCTGAAAGGCCAGACGGCGTCTTCCTCCTACAAGCCGGCGAAACTCTCCAACGGCGCGCGCGCGATGGTGCCGCCGCATATTCAGACCGGCACCCGCGTCGTCATCCAGACCGAGGACGGCGCTTACGTCGAGCGCGCCAAGGATTGATGGGCGCGTGTCCCTCCCCTTGAGGGGGATCGTTGCAAAATTCTGTTGTCGTGATTCACTCATCGGAACGGAGGCGGTTCGATGCAGCTTGGATTTGGCGACGGTTGGGTTTCCCCGAAGATCGGTCAGAACGCGGCTCTGGAGCGATTGT
>VGEB01000069.1 GCA_016869435.1 Alphaproteobacteria bacterium
GCGGACGAGACGCGCTGCGCGCGCATGTGCGTCGCGTCGACGTCGACTATGAACCGCTCGAGGCGGAAATTCTCGCGGTTCTGGTCGAAGGCGACAACAGCGCGCTGCGGTGGCTGAGCAGTTGGCGTCACCGCGCGACGGGTCAGATCCACCGCATGGACATGGCGCATTTTCTGCGCTGGCGGAACGGGCGTGTTTCGGAGATGTACGAGTTCCGGGACCATCGATGCGTTTCGCATGGCGCTGATTTCCTGACGGAAAGCCTCGACGAAATTCTCAATCCGCGCGGCCCCGGATTGGCGCGCGATGAAATGGCGCGCCGGATCGTCGCTATGAGCAATTTCTCAGGCGGGCCCGACATCGCATTGTTCCGCGAAATTTGCTCGCCCGACGTCGTCTGCGAATTCGTTGGCGACCGCGCGACGATCGCGCATGCCGGACGGCATCGCGGCGTCGAGGCGCTGGTCAACATCGTGCGCAGCATCGGCATGGAATTCGAGCAATTGGGACATGCGACGCCTGATGAAGTCATCGTCGACGGCGGAAATGCGGCGACGCGTCGAACCGTCGAATGACGCCACCGCGGCACCGGCCGTCGTGGCCAGGTTCAGCTCGCCGACTTCGTGCGATTCGAAGACGGCCGCATCGTCGAACTCGTCGAATTTCGCGACAGCACGGCGCTTCTGCGAATGCAGGCGTAATCAGGCGTGCGCTCGTTGGCCCGGCGCCCGTGCGGTCAAGGAGCGGCTCGCCTGTGACTGTCGAAATCGTGGAGGTCGACCGGCTTGAATGCAGCTTCGTCGATCATCGCTGGGACTTCGCGGAAGAGTGCTCCGCCAGGATCGAGCGTAACTGGCAGGAGCGCCGACGCGCTAATCCGGCGCTCTATGACGGTTCCGTGCTCCTGGCCTGTCGCGTCGAACGCGTGATTGGCGAACACGGCGCGCGCACCCTTCGCGTGTCGCTCTTCAAAACGCGCTTCTCGTACTTTCTTGCCTGGCGCGATCTCGGCTGGCCGGACAAATCCATTTACAACTGCTTCTCAATGCCGGCGGTCCGAGCGAGCGACGGCGCCTATCTCGTCGGCGAAATGGGGCCAAGCCACTCATTCGCCGGTCAGCTGTATTTTCCCTGCGGCACGCCCGATCCTTCCGACATCGTCGCCGGCGGCTGCGTCGACCTTGCCGGCAGTCTGGTGCGCGAACTCGCCGAAGAGACCGGTCTCGCCGCGGCGGAGGCGAACGCGTCCGCAAACTGGACGGTCATCTACGATTGTCAGAAAATAGCCTGCGTCAAGAGACTGGATTTTGCCGCGCCTTCGCACGCCCTCGCCGCAAAGGTGAGAGCCTTTCTTGCGACCGAGAGCGCGCCCGAACTCGCAGACATTCGCATGGTTTCGAGCCAGGAGGTGCTGTCGGACTCTCGGCTGCCAGCGTTCATGGTGGCCTATCTTGCCCGCGCGCTTGGCGGAACGGATGAAATTCCGCTCGGCGCGGGTTAGATTTGCCGCAAATGACCCGATCGCAGTTCTCCGGCGTTGTCCTTATGGCTCCTCATATGCCGAATGACTCGCGTGCTTTGGCCGTCCGCGCGGCGCTTGACGGTCGGGCGATCGTGCTCGTCGGCATGATGGGCTCGGGCAAGAGCGCCATTGGCCAGCGGCTCGCGGCGCGACTGGGTCTTGCCTTCGTCGACGCCGACGCCGAGATCGTCGCGGCGGCCGGCATGTCCATTCCGGAGATTTTCGCCAAATTTGGCGAGCGCTATTTCCGCGACGGCGAACGCCGCGTGATCATGCGCCTCTTAAACGGCGGCCCGATCGTGCTGGCGACCGGCGGCGGCGCGTTTCTCGACCCTCGCACCCGCGATCGCATCGCCGAGCGCGGCGTGTCCGTATGGCTCGACGCGGATCTTAAAATCCTGATGAAACGCGTGCGACGCAAGAACGATCGTCCCTTGCTGCACACGGACGATCCGGAGGAAACGCTGCGCGCGTTGATGGAGGCGCGGCGCCCCCTATACGAATTGGCCGATCTTCGCGTCGAGTCGCGGGATATTCCGCAGGACGCGATGGCGGATGATACGCTCGCCATTCTCGCCGACGGGCTGCCGAGGCTGAAAGAGCTCAGACGGCGCGCGCAAAGCAAAGGTTTCGCCAAGGCCATGACGCATCTGCATACCTCGCGCACGGAAGGGGAAGAAGCCTCTCGTCGGGAGACCGTGCGGGTCGCCCTTGGCGGGCGCTCCTATGACATCATTATCGGCGACGGGCTGCTGGCGCGCGCCGGCGACCATATTGCTGGGATCGCCCCCGGCGCGGCTTGCGCCATCATCACCGACGAAAACGTCGCGAGGCTGCACCTTCCGACGGTCGATCAGAGCCTAAAGAACGCCGGCCTGCGCACGACGACGATCATCGTTCCGCCTGGCGAGGCGTCGAAATCGCTTTCGGTTTATGGCCGGGTCTGTGACGACGTGCTGGCCGCCCGAATCGAAAGAGGCGATTTGATCGTTGCGCTCGGCGGCGGCGTCGTCGGCGATCTCGCAGGTTTTGTCGCCGCCAGCGTGCGGCGCGGCTCGCGCTTCTTGCAAATTCCGACGACGCTTTTGTCCCAGGTCGATTCTTCGGTTGGCGGCAAAACCGGAATCAATTCGCGGCACGGCAAAAATCTCATTGGCGCCTTCCATCAGCCGTCCCTGGTTCTGGCCGACGTAGATACGCTGCGGACGTTGCCTCTGCGCGAATTTCGCGCCGGTTATGCCGAGATCGTGAAATACGGCCTTATCGGCGACGCCCGCTTTTTCGACTGGCTCGAAGCCGACTCGGACGCTGTTTTCCATAGTCAGGCGGAGCAGATTTGCGCAGTCGCTGTAAGCTGCGAGACAAAAGCGACGATCGTCGCACGCGACGAAACCGAGCAGGGAGAACGGGCGCTCCTTAACCTTGGACACACCTTCGGCCACGCGTTCGAGCGCTTGACGGGCTACGACAGCGACCGCCTCGTTCATGGCGAGGGCGTCGCGATCGGCATGGTATGCGCCGCGCGCTTTTCCGTGCGCCGCGGCCTGTGCGCGGCAGGCGTCGCGGAGCGCGTCGAACGGCACCTGAAGTCCGTCGGACTGCCGACAAAAATCCGCGACATTCCGGATTGGCGTGATGACGCACAAGCGATTCTCGACGCCATGCGTCAGGACAAGAAGGTCGAGCGCGGCGCGCTCACCTTTATTCTTCTGCGCGCGATTGGCCAGGCGTTCATCGCGAAATCCGTCGACGCCGACGAGATGCTTGATTTTCTCAAGGACGAGTTGAACCGGACATAGTCTCATGCATGGCCTCGAAACCGGCGCGCCGCAAGTTGACATATGGACGGCGGTTGTCATCGTTGCGATCTGCGTTTTCCTTTCGGCCTTCTTTGCAGGGTCGGAGACGGCCCTCACCGCCGCCTCGCACGCGCGGATGCATTCTCTCGAAAAAGAAGGCGACAAGCGCGCTGCGGCGGTGAACCGCCTGCTGCGCCAGCGCAACCGGATGATCGCCGCGCTGCTGCTTGGCGGCACGCTGGTCAATATCGGCGGCTCCGCCTTCACCACGAGCGTGCTCGTGGTGATTGCCGGGGACAATGGCGCGATTTACGCGACCATCATTATGACCGTGCTGCTGCTTGTATTCGCCGAGGTGTTGCCGAAGACGCTGGCGATCAATCATCCCGACGAGACGTCGCTGCGCGTCGCCAAATTTATCGCGCCTTTCGTGCGCATCGTGGGCCCCCTTCTCGCCGGCGTCGAATATATCGTGCTCGCGGTGCTGAAGATGGTAGGCGTTGAAGTCGGTCACGGTCGAACCGTGCTTTCGCCCTACGATGAATTGAAAAGCGCCGTCGATATTCTGCATGAAGAAGGCAACGTCGAGCGGGCCGCCCGCGACATGTTTGGCGGCGTCCTCGATCTGCAGGTGCTGCATGTTTCCGACGTGATGATCCACCGCACCAAAATGCGGACGATCGACGCCGATCTGCCGCCGGCGCACATCGTGCGCGAGGTACTGTCCTCGCCGTTCACCCGCATGCCGCTCTGGCGCGAACGACCGGATAATTTTGTCGGCGTCCTCCATTCGAAGGACATGCTGCGAGCGCTGAACGCCGCCGGCGGCGACGCCTCGAAAGTCAACGTCGACGAGGTGATGTTCGCGCCTTGGTTCGTGCCCGAGGCGACGACGCTCGAGGATCAGCTCGAAGCCTTTCTGAAGCGCAAGACCCATTTCGCCCTGGTCGTCGACGAATACGGCGAGGTCATGGGGCTCGTCACGCTTGAAGACATACTCGAGGAAATCGTCGGCGACATTCGTGACGAACATGATCTTGCCGTTCAAGGCGTGCGTCCGCAGCCCGACGGATCGGTGCTGGTTGACGGCGCGGTGCCGGTGCGCGATTTGAACCGAGTCATGGCCTGGGACTTGCCCGACGAGGAAGCCACGACCATCGCCGGCCTCGTGATCCACGAGGCGGGGGCAATTCCCGAAGCCGGACAGGTCTTCACCTATCACGGGTTCCGTTTTGAGGTGATGCGAAAGATCAGGAACCGCGTGACCGCTCTCAAGGTGACGCCGCAGGAAATCGCATAACGCTTGATGACGTGATCGATTCCAAAAGAATAGTGCGCGCTGCGTGAGAAAGCCGGCTTTCGCTCTTTCGTCACCCGCTCTAAGGCCGCGTGATGATTCCTTTTCAAATTTCGGCGGATATTTCGGCCTGCAGACCCTGCGGACGATACGAAAGCCTGACGTCGCCGCCCATCTGTCGCGCCAGAACATTGGTGATCAGAAAATGACCCACGCCCGTTTGCTGCGGATTTTCGACGATTGGTCCGTCCGCCTCAGTCCAGTTTAGGATCAGACGCGGCCGATCCGCTTCACGATCGACGCGCCAATCGATCGAGACCCGGCCGTCGTCGTCAGACAGCGCGCCGTGCTGTTCGGCGTTGGCGAGCAGTTCGTTGAGCGTCATGCCCAAGGCCGAGGCGACGGCGGAACGCAATTCCACGTCTTCGCCCGAAAGCGAGATTCGGTCGCCAGAGTCATTACTGCCGCAGGACAACGCAACCCGTACTAGCTCTCTGAGCGGCGTCCGCTCCCATGAGGACTGCACGAGCAGCGTGGAAATGCGGCTCAGGCATTGCACGCGATGAGAGAAGCCCCGCTGAAAGCTCGAAAAGTCCTGCGCCGTGCGCGCCGTGATGTTGGCGATTCCCTGAATCATCGCGAGCGAATTGTTCACGCGGTGATGCAGTTCTCGGTTCATCATCTGGTTGTAGATTTCCGCATTCTTGATGTCGTCGACGTCAGTGACGGCGACGATCGCGCCGATGATCGCGCCCCTCTCATTGCGGATCGGCGCGCCAACGATGTTTATCCACACATAGACGCCGTCGCCGCGTTCGATCTTGCATTCGAGCTGCGGATGATCTTCGCCGGCAAGCGCGCGGGCGAGCGGATATTCCTCGCTTGCGACGGGACGTCCGTCCGGATGGATGGCGTTCCATTGGTCATAGCTTTGCGTGCTTTCCGAATAGCGAACGGGTCGACGCAGGATTGTTTCCATGAGGTGATTGCCTTCCACGATGCGTCCGCCGGGCGCTTCAGCAATCAGGATTCCGACGGGGACGGCGTCGAGCAGCGCGCGCAGTTGCAGATTGGCGCCGGCGCGGCTAACGACCGTCGAGCTTTTCATCAATAGGTCGTTTAATTCAGACAATCTCTTGCGCTTCTCGCGCAGGCGCTCGTCAATGTCCTGGATGCTGTGCGCGATGGCGTCGACCTCGGCGATTCCAGTGTCGCTCCAGTGGGAATCGCTGCGCGCTTCGACCGCGAAGGTCAATTCGGCGAGTTCCTGTTGCGCCCTTTGCGCTTGGCGGCGCTGCCTCACCAGCCAGATAATCACCATAACGGTCGCGACGAGGGCCACGGTTAAGGCGCCGCTGAGGCCGAGCCAAGCCTCAGCCATTTGCGTTGCGTCGTCTGCGGCGGAGGCTCCAGACGTCAGGGAAAGGGAAAGCAGGGCCGCGGCTGGGGCTCGGGTAGGCGCGCCAATACCCTGTCCCAACTTCGCCGCTGCAGGGCGCGGCGAGGGCCGGGAATATTGACCTTCGCAGCCTTTTGTCATCCTTGCCGCCGATTATGCAGGAGATCTCGGACGTAAACTTCAGATAGAGCGGATGATTTATGGCGCACATCCGCGCAAAGCCCTCGCCCGCTAAATCGCTCGCGAGGGCCGACGCGCGGCGAGGTCCGAGACTGTGGGGTCGGTATCGATGTCGCTCGGCGTCAGCAGGCCCAGATGTTCGGCAAGTTTGGCGCGCGCGCGGTTGAGCCGGCTCTTGACCGTGCCGATGGCCACGCCGCAAATCTCGGCGGCTTCCTCATAGGAAAGTTCGGCGATCCCAATCATCAGCAGGATTTCCTTGTGCTCGGGAGCGAGCTTGTCCAGCGCCGCCTGAACATCGGTGAGCGTCAGCGCCGATTCCTGCCCGCCCTTTACCGGGATTTGTTGCGCCAGCAGATTGTCGCTGTCCTGCACTTCGCGCGAGCGTTTGCGATAGCTCGAAAAATAGGTGTTGCGCAGGATGGTGACGAGCCAAGCGCGCAGGTTCGTATTCGGCTGGAAAGAATCGGCGTGCGACCAAGCCTTTACCAGAGTGTCCTGAACCAGGTCGTCGGCGAGACTATGGGAGCCGCAAAGCGAAATGGCGAAGGCGCGCAGATAGGGCATTTGCGCCACGATCTCGTCTCCAAAGGATTCTTCGGTCATTTCTTTTCGCGCTGTTTGGCTTCCAGCTTCGCCAGCAGCACAGTAAATTTATCTGGAATCGGTTGATGTATGAGATCGTCGCAATAGGCTCTAAACACGCGGCCGAGCTGTGCTTGGATCTTAGGATCCAACATGGCTCCGTCGACGCCGGAGCCGTCAACGTCATTCCCGCCGCTCCCAACCGCCCCATCCACGTCGGATTCGGCGTCACGACAAGGGCCAGGATTGTCGTGCTGATTTTCGCGTTGGCTCATTCTCGACCCCGAGTTCGCCCCGAGACTGGCCGCCTGAACTCGCAGCGGCCGCGCGACGACCGCCCTTGTTTGAACGCGTAGGAACATTAATTGTTCCGTTATTGCAAGCGAAGAAGACCGTGGCATTTCAAACGGGGCTGAATTGACTTCGCCTTTTGGCCGGCAATAGGATGACGCTATGAACCTTTCCCGTGAAATCGCGGTGCACTTGCCTTACTTGCGCCGGTTCGCGAGGGCGCTTTGCGGGTCACAAAAGAGCGGCGACGCCTACGTTGTCGCCACGCTCGAGGCGCTGGTCGCCGACCCGGACGCTTTCCCCGCAAATATGTCGCCAAAAGTCGGGCTCTATCATCTGTTCATGAGGTCCTGGTCGTCGATCCGGTTGAACACGGAGACATCGCCCGCCGACGAAATTTCGGCGGCTCAACGCAATATCAGCATGCTGACGCCGCGCTCGCGGCAGGCCTTTTTGCTCCGCACCGTCGAAGGTTTCTCGGTCGCGGACGCTGCCGCAATTCTTGGCGTGAGCGAGGAAGAGATCGAAGCGCTCGTCCGAGACGCCGGGCGCGAAATCGCCGAGCGCGTCGCGACGGACGTGCTCATTATCGAGGACGAGGCGCTAATTGCGCAGGACATAGAATTCATTGCGCGCGATCTCGGCCATCGCGTGATCGGCGTTGCGCGCACGCATCAGGAGGCGCTGGAGCTCGCCAATCGTCAGCGGCCAGGGCTGATCCTCGCCGACATTCATCTCGCTGATGGCAGTTCGGGCCTGAACGCCGTCAACGAGATGCTCGAAAGTTTTGACGCTCCGGTCATTTTCGTCACCGCATTTCCGGAACGGCTGCTGACTGGAGAACGGCCGGAGCCTGCCTTTCTGATCAGCAAGCCCTACAAGGTCGATACGGTTAAGGCCACGATCAGCCAGGCGCTGTTCTTCGAGCGCAAGGCGTCTCGCGCGGCTTGAGAGATGCGCGTTCGCTCCTCAATGAGGATCTCGCATGCCGAGCCGCCTTCGCCGTGAGCGATAAACGACCGTCTGCTACTTTCTTCGGGGGTAGAGGATGACATGCTCCTGTTCATTCCCGTCCGTGCGGGCGACGATCGCGATCGCTTCTTCGCTGTCGCTCAGATTCACGGGCTGATGGGGCACGTCCGGCGGAATAAAGATAAAATCTCCGGCGACATTTACGATGCTCTTTTCGAGATGTTCGCCGTAGCGGGTCTCGACGCGGCCTTGCAAGAGATAGATCGCGGACTCATGGCCCTCATGGATATGGGCCTCCGCCTTGCCGCCCGGCGGTATCACGACTTTGAGCAGCGACAGGCCCTTTGAGCCGACGGTCTGTGTGGAGATTCCCGGAAAGAAAGGCAGAGACTGCTTTGACCGCGCCGCTTCGTCGACGCGCACGGTGACGATGTCCCGTCCATCCTTTTGGCCTATGATGGATGTTTCCGACGCTGCGGGCGCCGCAAGCGTGGCGAAGATCAAGGAAGCAAACAATGTGTCGCGCATGGCGTTCATCCGACTGTTGAGCCGTGCGAGAATATAGCCCAAACGTCGGATGTAGCGGAAAGCGAACGGTCAAGTCACGATGGATTTCTCGCTGATGATTCATGGCGGCGCCGGCGCTATCCGCGATCCGTCGCGCTACGAGGCGTCGTTGCGCGCGATTGTCGAGTCGGGCGCGAGCCTTTTGTCGCAGGGGTCGTCGGCGCTCGACGCCGTGACCCACTGTGTCGCGCTGCTCGAAGACGATCCTCTGTTCAACGCCGGGCGGGGGGCGGTGCTGAACGCGGAGGGCGAGGTTCTATGCGATGCGTCGATCATGGACGGCCGAACGCTCAGGGCGGGCGCTGCCGCGGCGATACGTGGCGTGAGAAATCCGGTGCGTCTTGCCTATGAGATCATGCAAAGGAGCGGTCCCGTGCTGCTCGTCGGCGAGGGCGCGGAGCGCTTCGCGCGCGAGCGGCGTCTGGCGTTCGAAAGCGAGGACTATTTCAAGACCCAAGAGCGCATTGCGCAGCTGGCGAAGGCGAAGCGAAGGCGCGAAATCGCGCTCGATCATTCGGAGGCGGCCGAGGCGAAACTCGGCACGGTGGGCGCGGTCGCGCGGGATCGACATGGCGATCTTGCGGCGGCGACATCGACCGGCGGCGTTGTGAATCAGCGCGCCGGCCGCGTCGGCGATTCGCCGATCATCGGCGCGGGGACATTCGCCGATAACGCCAGTTGCGCCGTCTCCTGCACGGGCGTCGGCGAGGATTTTATCCGCACGTCGCTGGCGTGCACCGCCAGCTTCTTCGTTGAATTTCGCGCCATGCCGGCTGAGGAAGCCGCGCGCGAGGCGATACGCCATCTTGTTGCGAAAGTGAACGGCCAGGGCGGCCTCATTCTTGTCGATCGACAAGGAAGATGCGCCCGCGCGCATTCGACTCCGCGCATGCTGACCGCCGCCTACGTTGGCGGCGTCGCACGCGTCGACACGCCTTAGCGCCCCCTGCGGGTCATCGCACGCGGCGGTCGGGGCGCCGAACATCTCGCCGACTCGCAGCAAGCCTTTGGGCCAAGGGATGTCTGCGATCGAATGCAATGTGCGTCAGTGGCGCGACGAAGCTGGACTCAGCGTCTCCCTCGATCACGAAACGGCACATAAAATCCTGTACGCCTGTGTCGAGAATGTCGACGATAACAAGTTTCGGCGCGTTGCGTCCGATCGCGCCGCGCGCGCGAAGAAATGCGAGGAGCGCGGGTCTGGCCCGGCCGGTGAGGGGCAAAAAATCGCGTATGCTGTGAACAAGACTTTCTCGTTTGGCGTGATCGAAATCCATTTGCCCCTCCAAATAAGAAACAAAAATCCGATGCGTTCGCTTCAATAAAGCGCGTCGACTGCTTGCCATCGTCGTAACGCGCCGAAATTGTAATCGCGGCTCTAGCGACGCCGAGGCGGCCTTTGCAAGTCGGCCGGAGAAGGATCGTCAAAAGACGACCCCATGTTTAATCCATCATCCAAAATCTCTGACGATTCGCGTTTCGACCAACAATTTTGCATCGACCGCCGCCAGCCTGGCGCCAAGCATCCTGTTGGGAGAATTAGACTTTTTAGAGACAGGGATGGCCTGTGTCTTATCGCCGAACGCCGGACCAGGCGAAGCGCGGCCAAAACTCGACGGCGAAAGAGGCCGCGATCTTTTGGCGCGACAAATTGAAATCCTCCGATCAATTCATGGCAATTGCCACGCTCTAATCGAGTTCGAACTTCTCCTTATAGTCGTGCTTAAGGGATTCGTCCTGATTCTCCTTGCGCAGATAACAATCGCCGATGACCAGCGTGTCCATTTCAGTGCCCATGAAACAGCCGAACGCGTCTTCGGGCGTGCAGACGATGGGTTCGCCGCGCACGTTAAAGCTCGTATTGACGACGACGGGGCATCCAGTCATTCGTTTGAACGCCGAAAGCAGCGCGTAATAGCGCGGATTGGTGTCCTTGTGCACGGTCTGGATACGCGCGGAATAGTCGACGTGGGTCACCGCAGGAATAGAGCTGCGCGGAACATTCAGCTTGTCGATCCCAAAGAGGTTCTGCTGCTCGGCGGACATCGCAAGACGATGCTTTTGCGCGACGTCGGCGACGAGCAGCATATATGGCGAATCGACGTCGAGCTCGAACCAGTCGGCGACATCCTCGCGCAAAACCGAGGGCGCGAAGGGGCGAAACGATTCTCGATATTTGATTTTAAGGTTGAGGGTCTTTTGCATCGTATCCGAACGCGGGTCGCCAAGGATCGATCGTCCGCCAAGCGCGCGCGGTCCGAATTCCATTCGGCCTTGAAACCAGCCGACGGCCCGTTCGTTTGAGAGGTCCCGCGCGGTCGCCTCGATCAGCTCGTTTTCCGCCATTCTCTCGAATTTGGCGCCGACGGCCTGCAATCGGCGCTCAATCTCGGCTTGCGAGAACGAAGGACCGAGATAGGAGCCGCGCATGGCGTCGCTCCCGCCGTTGAAGCTTCGCGGATTTTTCTTGTGGCCGTAATAGGCCGCGAGCGCAGCGCCCAGCGCGCCGCCGGCGTCTCCAGCCGCCGGCTGAACCCAGATTTGATCGAAGCTGCCGTCGCGCAACAGTTTCCCATTGGCGACGCAATTCAGCGCGACGCCGCCGGCCAGACAAAGATTCCTTGCGCCGGTCTCCTGCGCCAGACTGCGGGTCAGTCTGAGGACAATCTCCTCGGTGACCGCCTGTATCGAGGCGGCGATGTCCATATGGCGCTGCGTCAGCAATTCCTCCGGCTTGCGCGCCGGGCCCCCGAAAAGTTCGTCGAACTTCGCGTTGGTCATTCGCAACCCGGTGCAATAGTCGAAATATGACTGATCGAGCCGGAAGGTGCCGTCCTGCTTGAGGTCGATTAGACGGTCGAGGATCAGGTCCGCGTATTTCGGTTCGCCGTAAGGGGCGAGGCCCATCAGCTTGTATTCGCCGGAGTTCACTTTGAATCCGGTATAATAGGTGAATGCCGAATACAGCAGGCCCAATGAATGCGGAAAGCGTAATTCGCGCTGCATCGACAATTCGGCGCCGTTACCGAAGGCGACCGACGTGGTCGCCCATTCGCCGACTCCGTCCATCGTCAGAACGATCGCATCATTGAACGGCGAGGGATAAAAGGCGCTCGCAGCGTGACTGAAGTGATGTTCGGCGAACAGCAGTCTGCTCGCCCAATCGACATCCGCCGAATAAGCCTTCATCTCTTTCAGCAGCAATGACTTCTGAAACAGCTTTTCGCGCAGCCAGAGCGGCAGCGCCATTTTGAAGGATTGGAATCCCCGTGGCGCGAAGGCGACATAAGTTTCGAGAAGCCGTTCGAATTTGACGAACGGCTTATCGTAGAAGGCGACGAAATCTATGTCATGAGGCGTGGCGCCTGCGGCCTCAAGACAATAGTCGATGGCGTGACGCGGAAAACGGGAATCGTGCTTCTTGCGCGAGAACCGTTCTTCCTGCGCGGCGGCGATGATGTCGCCATCCTCCACCACGGCGGCGGCGCTGTCGTGGTAGAAGGCGGAGATGCCAAGTATCCGCATCGCAAATTAGAAGAGCGTGTAGATGAACGGAGCGACCGCGGTTCCTTGCAGAACGATCAGCGCGCCGATCAGCAGCATGATGACCAGCACCGGCGCCATCCAATATTTCTTTCGGGTTTTCAGATAATCCCAGAGTTCGAGCAGAAAACTCATTTTACCTCTCTCCTCAGAACTGCTTGCTCATGTCGCTCGCCGTCTCGGGCGTATCGCGCATGGTCCAGTAGGAAGCCGCATCCTTGTCGAACGAAAGTTTGAGCGGATCGGCGCCGCGCATTCGGAAAATTACCGCGATCGGCAGGATCACGCCAAAGAACAGGACGCCCATGATGATCGGGTTGGTGATTTTGTGCAGCGCCAAGCCAAGCTTGTGCCAAAGCCGGTTGAGCGGATGCAATCTGGTCGGGGCGAGGAACGCCGCCGCGGCGAAGCCGAGCGCTGCGGCGAGTCCCCAGAAATGGGGCGCCTCGTCGTGCCGGAGCGGCAGCATGCTGATGATCGCAATCGCCGCGGCGATCACCAGTCCGAACGAACGATCGGATCCCATCGCGGCCGAACGGTCTCTCGAAAAATCCTCATGCGACATTTTGACGAGGTCCCCCAGGCCGCCTCGAAGGAAAACTATCTCCAACGCGGCCGAACATCAAACTATTGCGCGCCGCCGTCATTCTAGGGTGCGAATAATGGATACCGTCATGGCTTTCAAGCCGCCGCTCGGCGCGCTGCAGACTCTTCGTAAGGCGCGCCGGGACTTTCAGCGAAGAATACGAGAAGGATGCGAAACAGCCGAGACGCTGGATTTCTGTCGTTAGACGATATGGGCGCCCGGCCAAATCTTGCTCCGGCAGGAGACGGTCCTGACGCAGGAATTCGATCAGCGGGCGAGGAAGCCAGCCGAATGTCGGCTTCCCCGTTCCGGTCGTCCGTCGCGCGGACGTTCCCCTCGGACGCCGGCTAAAATATGCCGCGGCCTCGAATGACGCGTAGAAGAATGACGATGATAGCGATGACGAGCAGGATGTGGATAAAGCCGCCCATCGTATATGAGGAGACGAAACCGAGCAGCCACAGGATGATGAGGATGATTGCGATCAGTTCAAGCATCGTTCAGCTCCCACGCGAATCCACCAGCGGCGTCAAAGTTTCTTGCCAAGCGACTTCGCGTCGTCTTCGACTTTTTTCCAGGCGCCCTTCAGCTTGCTCCAGAAAGACTCTTGCGGCGCCTTCTTGCAGTCGTCGATGACCATCGGAATGACCTTCTCGGCGCCTTCGATGTCGACCGCCGATCCAAGCGCCTTGCCCGCCTTGGTTTGAGCGGAGGACCAATAGATCACTTTCGGCTGAAATTGCGCGTCGACCGCCAGGAATTCGTCGCAAGTCCATTTGGGCGTGGGCTTCTTTGTCTCGGCGATGGCGTTCGTCGCATAAAGGGATAGGCCGGCCGCGACGATGAAATAAATTCGCTTCATAGTGTGCTCCTTCGAACCCGCGCTTCTGCCGAAGCGCCGCAACGAGACTATTGCGGAATTGCCCCCGTAGCCAGTCGGGCTGGAGCGGCCTGGAGCCGCTATTCCACTGCCAAAATAACATCCGAGGCGTCGAAGGTCGCGAGGGCGGCGTCTCCCTCCTTAAGCCCCAAATCTTCGACAAGGCGACGCGGCGTCACCGCGGTCATCGTCTTGCCGAAACCCACGTCGAGCAGGATTTCGCTGTTGCGTTCGGCGTCTACGCGCTGGGTGACCACTCCGCGAAAGCAGTTGCGCTGCAGCGGCGTCGCGTCTCTCGCCGGGGCCACGCTGACAAAGGACGCCTTAATGAGCGCCAGAGCCTTGCGCCCGCGCGAAAGCCCCAGTCGCTCCGCCGATTCATTGGTGACGATCGCCAGAATCGTATCCTTTTCGGAGACCCGCAGCGTCACTTCGACGTCGACCGGCCATTTCTTGACCTGGGTCACTTCCGCCCGAAAAACATTACGCGCCGAAATCGTCATGCCGGCGGTCCAGAGCAGAAAATCCTCCGCGCCGGCGAGACCCTCTTCGGCGATCGTCTCCGATATGCGCGCAAGTTTTTCTTCGAGGCGGTAGAAGGTGGCGATCAGCCGACGTCCTTCATCGGTCACTTCGGCGCCGCCGCCGCTGCGCCCGCCCGCCTTGGTGAGGAAGGCCGGCGTCGGCAGCAGGTTGTTGATGGCGTTCACCGCATCCCACGCCGCCTTGTAGCTGAAGCCGGCGGCCTTGGCGGCCTTTGTGATGCTGCCGTGGAGCGCGACCGCCTCTAGCAGCTTGACCCGGTCCCGACCGACAAGAAGTCGCCCTTCGCTGCGCAGCGCCAGTGAAGCATCGATTTTGCTGTCCGCCATTGTCTCAGCGCCTCGCCTTATCGCCCGGATACAGGGTCGAACGGCTGGAGGCAACCGCGCATGTCGGGCGGCACAAGCATCTTCGCGGCGGGTTTTTGGTGAGGAGATCCCGCGACGGATGAATCGGACGAGAACAAGCTCGACTGTTCGCTTTGTTATAAATCCGATTATCGCCATGTATTGAATTCGACAAAATGTAGTAAAGCCCCCAGAGCAGCCTACACCAGCCGAAAAGCCTCGCGCATCATATTGATTCAATGTTGTAAATTTATCACACACGAAATATTGCCTTACAACATAACGTTCTAGGTCGCGGCTGTGGATCGGAGCCTGCAAACTCATCAATATCTGCATAAAGTTCATATATTGACTCCTATACATCTAATTGTAGTTCATAGTTATGTATTGCAACTACATAACGAGACCGAAATCGATGAGTCGCGCCTTCATCACCGTGATATTGTCTTGTTTTCTCATGGCTTTCGGCGTCGTTCCCGCGCCGGCGGCCGACCAGCAGACGATCGTCGTCGTCACGAGCTTTCCAGAAGAATTGACGACGCGCTATGAGCGCGAGTTCGAGCGCATCCGCCCTGACGTCCACGTCCAATTCGTGTGGAAGCAGTCGCGCGACGCGCTGGCCGAACTGACCAAGCCGCAACAAGGCGGCGCCGATATTTATTGGGCGCCGTCGCCGTCGAATTTTGCGCTGCTTCGCGACCGCGGAGCCTTTCGCAGGCTATCGGTCGACCGCGCGGCGCTTCCCGGACGGCTCGGCGCGCAGCAATTGTCCGACCCGACAGGTCTTTACGAAGCATATGACGTCGCCGGCTACGGCATCGTGGCGAATCCGGGCGCGCTCGCGGCCGCCGGACTTTCGGCGCCCCGTCGCTGGCGCGACCTCGCCTCGCCCGAATATGCGCGCCGAATGGCCATGCCGGTCGCCGGCAAAGTCGGCTTTTCGCCTGCGCTCTATGTGTGGAGCCTCAACAGGTTGTCCTCGGTGAGGCCGAGGCGACTGATTGGCGTTTGGTATTTTATCCCGCCATGGGGGCGATGCCAGTTGTATCTGTGTATCCAGACGGGCAGCTCGTCGGCGCGTT
>VGEB01000070.1 GCA_016869435.1 Alphaproteobacteria bacterium
CTTTTGGATCAGGGCGAGGCGGGCGACAATGTCGGCTGCCTGCTGCGCGGCACCAAGCGCGAGGACGTGGAGCGCGGCCAGGTTCTGTGCAAGCCGGGTTCGGTGAAGCCGCACACCAAGTTCAAGGCCGAGGCCTATATCCTGACCAAGGAAGAGGGCGGGCGCCACACGCCGTTCTTCACCAACTACCGTCCGCAGTTCTACTTCCGCACGACCGACGTGACCGGGATCGTCAAGCTTCCCGACGGGGTCGAGATGGTGATGCCGGGCGACAATGTGACGATGGAAGTCGATCTCATCGTGCCGATCGCCATGGAGGAGAAGCTGCGCTTCGCTATCCGCGAGGGCGGCCGCACCGTCGGCGCCGGCGTCGTCGCCAGCATCATCGAATAAAGCGAATCCGGGCCGCGGGCGAAGCGCTCGCTCTTGTGAACAAGGCCGCGCGATCGCCGCGCGGCGCATGAAGGCGAGCAAAGCCGCTCGCGGTCCCAAAGGACGAGACAATGAACGGTCAAAACATCCGGATTCGCCTCAAGGCGTTCGATCACCGGATTCTCGACACGTCGACGAAGGAAATCGTCTCGACGGCCAAGCGCACCGGCGCTCAGGTCCGCGGTCCGATTCCGCTGCCGACGCGCATCGAAAAATTCACGGTGAACCGTTCGCCGCATATCGACAAGAAGTCGCGCGAACAGTTCGAGATCAGGACGCATAAGCGCGTTCTCGACATCGTCGATCCCACCCCTCAGACGGTGGACGCGCTGATGAAGCTCGATCTTGCGGCGGGCGTCGACGTCGAGATCAAGCTCTAAGGGAATTCAAGCGGCGCTCGGCAAGATGCGAGCGCGCTTTGCGAAGGATTGGATCATGCGGTCGGGCGTCATCGCGCAAAAGGTCGGAATGACCCGCCTCTTCACGGAGGCGGGCGAGCATGTGCCGGTCACGGTACTGAAGCTCGACGGCTGCCAGGTCGTCGCGCAGCGGACCAAGGAAAAGAACGGCTACACCGCCGTTCAGCTCGGCATCGGCCGCGCCAAGGTGAAGAACGTCTCCAAGGCCGAACGCACGCGTTTCGCGGTGGCCAAGGTGGAGCCGAAAATGAAGCTCGCCGAATTCCGCGTGAATGAGGAAGAGCTGCTTCCGATCGGGGCCGAGATCACGGCCGATCATTTCGTCGTCGGCCAGTTCGTCGACGTGACGGGAACCTCGACCGGCAAGGGCTTCGCGGGTCCGATGAAGCGTTGGGGCTTCGGCGGCCTGCGCGCCTCGCACGGCGTCTCCATTTCGCACCGTTCGCATGGATCGACGGGCGGCCGTCAGGACCCCGGCAAGACCTTCAAGAACAAGAAAATGGCCGGGCATATGGGCGTCGAGCGCGTCACCACGCAAAATCTGCGCGTCGTGCGGACCGATCCGGACCGCGGTCTGCTGCTCGTCGAAGGCGCGGTGCCGGGCACCGCCGGCGGCTGGATTTTTGTGCGCGACGCCGTGAAGCGCGCGCTTCCGAAGGATGCGCCGCAGCCGGGCAAATTCCGCCTCGGCGACGAGGCCGCGACTTCGGGCGCCGCGCCGCAAGAAGAAAAGAAGGAGGACTGAGCCGTGAAGATCGACGTCACGTCGTTCGATGGCCAGGCGGCCGGTTCGATCGAACTCTCCGATGAGGTATTCGGCCTCGAGCCGCGCAAGGACCTCATCTTCCGCATGATCCGCTGGCAGCTCGCCAAGCGCCGCGCCGGCACGCATGCGGTGAAGAACCGCGCCGACATCGCGCGCACCGGCAAGAAGCTGCACAAGCAGAAGGGCACCGGCGGCGCCCGTCACGGCTCGGCGCGCGCGCCGCAGTTCCGCGGCGGCGGACGCGCCTTCGGTCCTCTGGTCCGCAGTCATGCCCATGACCTGCCGAAGAAGGTGCGCCAGCTCGCCTTGAAGCACGCCTTGTCGGCGAAGGCGAAGGACGGCGGCATCATCGTTTGGGAGAAGGCGGAACTCGCCGAGCCGAAGACGAAGCTGCTCGCGTCCGGCTTCGCCAAGACAGGCCTCGAGAGCGCGATCATCATCGTCGGCGGCGCGCCGCAGGGCAATTTCGCGCTCGCCGCCCGCAACATTCCCAAGATCGACGTTCTGCCCGTCGACGGCGTCAATGTTTACGACATCCTCCGCCGCGAGAAGCTGGTGTTGACCCGCGCCGCAGTGGACGCGCTGGAGGCGCGACTGAAATGAGCAAGGACGTTCGCCATTACGACGTGATCGTGTCGCCGGTCATCACCGAGAAGGCGACGCTCGCCTCGGACAGCAACAAGGTCGTCTTCAATGTCGCCAAGACCGCGACCAAGGTGCAGATCAAGGCGGCGGTCGAGGGTCTCTTTGACGTCAAGGTCGAAAGCGTCAACACGCTCGTCCGCAAGGGCAAGATCAAGACGTTTCGGGGCAAGCGCGGCCAGCAGGGCGACGCCAAGAAGGCGATCGTGACTCTCGCCGAAGGCCAAAAGATCGACGTGACGACCGGACTGTAAGGAAGGCGTGAGGATAGAACTATGGCGCTGAAGACATTCAAGCCGGTCACGCCGAGCCTTCGCCAGCTCGTCATCGTCGACCGCAGCGAGCTATACAAGGGCAAGCCGGTCAAGACGTTGACCGAAGGCAAGACCTCAAATGGCGGGCGCAACAACGCCGGGCGCGTCACCGTGCGTTTTCGCGGCGGCGGCCATAAGCAGGCCTATCGCCTCGTCGATTTCAAACGGCGCAAGCTCGACGTGCCGGGCAAAGTCGAGCGGCTTGAATATGATCCGAACCGCACGGCCTTCATCGCCCTCATTCGGTACGCCGACAATGAACTCGCCTATATTCTCGCGCCGCAAAGGCTCGCCGTCGGCGATGAAGTGATCTCGGGCAATCAGGTCGACGTGAAGCCCGGCAATGCCATGCCGATCGCCAACATCCCGGTCGGCGCCATCGTGCACAATGTCGAGATGAAGATCGGCAAGGGCGGCGCGATCGCCCGTTCGGCCGGCGCCTATGCGCAGATCGTCGGCCGCGATCAGGGCTATGTGATCATCCGGCTGAATTCGGGCGAGCAGCGCCTCGTGCACGGCCAGTGCTTCGCCTCGATCGGCGCCGTCTCCAATCCGGACCATATGAACACCTCGATCGGCAAGGCCGGCCGTTCGCGTTGGCTCGGACGTCGTCCGCACAACCGCGGCGTCACGATGAACCCGATCGACCATCCGCATGGCGGCGGCGAAGGCCGGACCTCGGGTGGCCGCCATCCGGTCACGCCCTGGGGCAAGCCGACCAAGGGCAAGAAGACCCGCACCAACAAATCCACCGACCGTTTCATTGTGTCCTCGCGGCACAATCGCAAGAAGAAGGGCTGATCCATGGCTCGCTCGATCTGGAAGGGCCCGTTCGTCGACGGCTATCTCTTAAAGAAGGCCGAGGCCTCGCGCGCTTCGGGCCGCTCCGAAGTGATCAAAATCTGGAGCCGACGCTCGACCATTCTCCCGCAATTCGTGGGACTGACCTTCGGCGTGCACAACGGCCTGAAGCATATTCCGGTGTCCGTGTCGGAAGACATGATCGGGCACAAATTCGGCGAATTCGCTCCCACCCGCACCTTCCACGGCCATGCGGCCGACAAGAAGGCCAAGAGGGGCTAAGAGAGGCTCACGATGTCGAAGGAAGCCAATCCGCCCCGGCTTGCGGAGAACGAAGCGAAGGCGGTCGCGCGCATGCTGCGCGTGTCGCCGCAGAAGCTCAATCTGCTCGCGCAGCTGATTCGCGGCAAGAAGGTGGAGCGCGCGCTCGCCGATCTGGAGTTCTCCAGAAAGCGGATCGCGCATGAGGTGAAGAAGACGCTCGAAAGCGCCATCGCCAACGCCGAGAACAATCACGGCCTCGACGTCGACGATCTCGTCGTCGCTCAGGCCTATGTCGGCAAGGCGCTGGTGATGAAGCGCTTCCACGCCCGCGCCCGCGGACGCGCGAGCCGCATTGAGAAGCCCTTCGCCAATCTGACGATCATCGTGCGCGAAGTCGAAGCGCAAGCCAACGCCTAGAGGATTCACAACCATGGGTCAGAAGGTTAATCCGATCGGGCTGCGACTGGGCGTCAACCGCACCTGGGATTCGCGCTGGTTCGCCAACAAGGGCGAATACGCCAAGCTGTTGCACGAGGACATGGCGATCCGCGAGGCGGTGACGAAAACCCTAAAGCAGGCGGCGGTGTCGAAGATCGTCATCGAGCGTCCGCACAAGAAGTGCCGGGTGACGATCCATTCGGCGCGCCCCGGCGTCGTTATCGGCAAGAAGGGCGCGGACATCGACAAAATCCGCAAGCTGGTCGGCAAGCTCACCGGCAGCGAGGTCGTCATCAACATCGTCGAAGTGCGCAAGCCCGAGACCGAGGCTGCGCTCGTCGCCGAGTCGATCGCGCAGCAGCTCGAGCGGCGCGTCGCCTTCCGCCGCGCGATGAAGCGCGCCGTGCAATCCGCCATCCGTCTTGGCGCGCAGGGCATCCGCATCAACTGCTCGGGCCGTCTCGGCGGCGCCGAAATCGCCCGTCTCGAATGGTACCGCGAAGGCCGCGTGCCGCTGCATACGCTGCGCGCCGACGTCGATTACGGCGTCGCCACCGCGCACACCGCCTATGGCGCCTGCGGCATAAAGGTCTGGATCTTCAAGGGCGAAATCCTCGAACACGATCCGATGGCGCAGGACAAGAAGGCGGCTGAACAGGCTGCCGGCGGCGATCATCATGACCGCGATCGCGGCGGCGAACGCCGTCGTCGCGAACCCCGCGAACCCCGCGACGCGGCGTAACGCATAAGATCGAAGAGCGCACATCATGCTGCAACCCAAACGCACCAAGTTCCGCAAGGCCTTCAAGGGCCGCATCCGGGGCGCCTCCAAGGCGGGCTATTCGCTGGACTTCGGTCAGTTCGGCCTGAAGGCGCTGGAGCCGGAGCGCATCACCGCGCGCCAGATCGAGGCGGCGCGCCGGGCGATGACGCGCCACATGAAGCGCGCCGGCCGCGTCTGGATCCGCATCTTCCCCGATGTGCCGGTCTCCAAGAAGCCGACCGAAGTGCGCATGGGCAAGGGCAAGGGCGCGCCGGAATTCTGGGCGGTGCGCGTCGCGCCCGGCCGCATCATGTTCGAGATCGACGGCGTGCCGGCGCCGCTCGCGCGCGAAGCGTTGACGCTCGCCGCCGCGAAGCTGCCGATCAAGACGCGCTTCATCGAACGCATTGCAGAATAGGGGGACGTGATGAAATCCAAACAGCGCCTCTCCGACATCAAAGCGATGACCGAAGATCAGCTCAATGACGAAGTGCTGAAGCTCAAGAAAGAGCAGTTCAATCTGCGCTTCCAGCGGGCGACCGGCCAGCTCGAGAACACCTCACGCGTGCGCGTCGTTCGTCGCGACATCGCCCGCGCCAAAACCATCGCCGCGCAGAAGCGCGCGAACCAGCAAGGTTAAAGCGCCATGCCGAAGCGAATTCTCCAGGGCGTCGTCGTCAGCGACAAGCAGAACAAAACGGTGGTGGTGAAGGTCGAGCGCCGATTCACCCATCCGCTGTTCCAGAAGACGGTGCGCCGCACCAAGAACTATCACGCCCATGACGAGAACGGCGCGTTCAAGGTGGGCGATGCGGTGACGATCGAAGAGACCGCGCCGATTTCGAAATTGAAGCGCTGGCGCGTCGTCGAAGAGGCGGCCAAGGCGTAGTCGAGCGAACAAACCTCCGGACGAAGTCGGCGCGGTCCAACGCGGGCTCGCCGAAACCAGACCGGAACGAAAGGCGGGTAAGCCATGATTCAGATGCAGACCAATCTCGACGTCGCCGACAATTCCGGCGCGCGCCGCGTGATGTGCATCAAGGTGCTGGGCGGCTCCAAGCGCAAATACGCCGGGGTCGGCGACATCATCGTCGTGTCGATCAAGGAGGCGATTCCGCGCGGCCGCGTGAAGAAGGGCGACGTGCTGAAAGCCGTTGTCGTGCGCACGTCGAAGGACATCAAGCGTTCGGACGGCTCGGTCATTCGGTTCGACTCGAACGCCGCCGTCCTGATCAACAATCAGAAAGAGCCGATCGGCACCCGTATTTTCGGTCCGGTGCCGCGCGAGCTGCGCGCCAAGAACCACATGAAGATCATCTCGCTCGCCCCGGAGGTTTTGTAATGGCCGCCAAGATCAAGAAGGGCGACAAGGTCGTCGTTCTCGCCGGCCGCGACAAGGGGCGCAGCGGCGAAGTGCTGCGCGTGATCCCGAGCGAAGGCCGCGCGGTCGTCGACGGCGTCAACATGGTCAAGCGCCATCAGCGCCAGACCAAGGATCGCGAAGCCGGCATCGTCAACAAGGCGGCGCCGATCAATTTGTCGAACCTCGCGCTCGCCGATCCCAAGGACGGCAAGGCGACGCGCGTCGGCTTCAAGATTCTCGACGACGGCCGCAAGGTCCGCGTCGCCAAGCGTTCCGGAGAACTGATCGATGGCTGAGGAAAAGACGCCGAAGGCCGAAAAGCCCGCCAAGGCTCAAAAGCCGGCCGCCGAAGGCGCGGCGGCCAAAGAGCCGAAGAAGGCCGCCAAGCCGGCTGAGAAAGCCGCCGCCAAGGACAAGCCGGCGAAAGCGGAGGGCGAAGCCAAGGCGAAGCCCGCCGCGGCGCCGGCCTCTGCGGATGGCGACTACGTGCCGCGCATGCGGAAGCATTACGACGAGGTCGTGCGCGAGGCGCTCACCAAACAGTTCGGCTACAAGAACGCGCTTGAAGTGCCGACGATCGAAAAGATCGTGCTCAACATGGGCGTCGGCGAATCCGTCAACGACAGCAAGAAGGCGGCGGCGGCGGCGGCGGATCTCGGCCTCATCGCCGGACAGAAGCCGGTCGTCACCCGCGCCCGCAAGGCGATCTCCACCTTCAAGCTGCGCGAAAACATGCCGATCGGCGCGAAGGTGACTTTGCGCAAGACGCGCATGTACGAGTTCCTCGACCGGCTGATCACCGTCGCCTTGCCGCGCGTGCGCGACTTCCGCGGATTGAATCCGAAGTCCTTCGACGGACGCGGCAATTATGCGCTCGGCATCAAGGAGCACATCGTGTTTCCCGAAATCGACTACGACAAGGCGGAGTCGATCCTGGGCATGGACGTAATCGTCTGCACGACGGCCAAGACCGATGAAGAGGCCCGCGCCTTGTTGAAGGCGTTCAATTTCCCGTTCCGGCAGTGAGGGCGTAACGGCTCCTCAAACGCGGATACCGAAAGGCGAAACTGGCAATGGCGAAGAAAAGCGCGATTGAGAACAATAAGCGGAAGCAGAAGCTCGTGAAGTCCTACGCCGGGCGTCGCGCGCGGCTGAAGGCTACGGCGAAGGACAAATCGCTGAGCGTCGAAGAGCAGTTCGAGGCGCGTCTCAAGCTTGCCGAGCTGCCGCGCAATTCGGCGTCCGTTCGCGTGCGCAACCGCTGCGAAGTGTCGGGCCGTCCGCGCGCCTTTTATCGCAAATTGAAAATGTCGCGCATTGCGCTGCGCGAACTGGGCTCGCGCGGCCTCGTGCCGGGCCTCGTGAAGTCGAGCTGGTAAGGAGAGCGGCGAATGGCGATCAATGATCCGTTGGGCGATCTCCTCACCCGCATCCGCAATGCGCAGATGCGGCGCAAGGACAAGGTGGCGACGCCTGGCTCCAAGCTGCGCGCGCATGTGCTCGACGTCTTGAAGGAAGAAGGCTATATCCGCGGCTATTCGACCACCGATTTCGGCAATGGCCGGACCGAGTTCGAAATCGAGCTGAAATATTTCGACGGCGAGCCGGTCATCAAGCAGATCGAACGCGTGTCGCGTCCGGGTCGCCGCGTCTATGCGGCGGTTGGCGCGGTGCCGCGCGTGGCGAATGGCCTTGGCGTCACCATCGTGTCGACGCCCAAGGGCGTGATGGCCGATCACGCGGCGCGCGAAAACAATGTCGGCGGCGAGGTGCTGTGCAAGGTGTTCTAAACCTTGCGCCTCATCAAACAGGATTTGCAATCATGTCTCGTATCGGCAAGAAGCCTGTCGTCGTTCCCGCCGGCGCCACCGCCAAGGTGGACGGTCAGCTCGTGCAGGTGAAGGGCGCGAAGGGTCAGCTGGAGTTCGTGGTTCCCGACGACGTTTCCGTCGCCCAGCAGGACAACGCCATCACGGTCGAACCACGCAATGAAACAAAGCGCGCCCGCGCGCTCTGGGGCACGGCGCGCGCGCGGATCAACAATATCGTCGTCGGCGTGACCACGGGCTTTGAAAAGAAGCTCGAAATTACCGGCGTCGGCTATCGCGCCGCGGTGCAGGGCAAGAGTCTGCAGCTCGCGCTCGGCTATTCGCATGACGTGAATTTTCCGATCCCGGCCGGCATTGCGATCGTCACGCCGAAGCCGACGGAGATCACCGTCAGCGGTGTGGATAAGCAGCAGGTCGGCCAGGTGGCCGCCGAAATTCGCGCCTTGCGCGGCCCTGAGCCCTACAAGGGCAAGGGCGTCAAATACGCCAATGAATTCATCTTCCGCAAGGAAGGCAAGAAGAAGTAAGGATCCGCCATGGCCAGGGATGTCAAAGTCGAACAGCGTCGCAAGGCGCGCGTGCGCCGGGCGATCCGTGAGCGCGCCGTTGGGCGGCTGCGTCTGTCGGTGTTTCGCTCGTCGAAACAGATCTACGCCCAGATCATCGACGATGAGAAGGGCGCGACGCTCGTCGCCGCCTCTTCGCTCGAGAAGGCGAATCGCGACGGGCTGAAGACCGGCGCGAATGCCGAGGCGGCGAAAGTCGTCGGCAAGCTCCTCGCCGAGCGCGCCGTCGCCAAGGGCGTCAAACAGGTCGTGTTCGACCGCGGCGCTTACATGTATCACGGCCGCGTCAAGGCGCTGGCCGATGGCGCCCGCGAGGGCGGCCTGGAGTTTTAGGAATCGGCGCGTCCTTTGGGGCGTGCGTCTATAGCGCGAATGCGCGTCGGCGCTCATGCGCCGGGTGCCGATCCGAAGGATCGGCAATTAGCGAAGCGAGCGGCGTGAAGAAGCGCTGCGTAAGTGACGGAAGAAAAGATGGCGCGTGAAGGAGAAGGCGGTCGCGGCCGCGATCGGGATCGTGAGGAGCGCGACAGCGAATTTGTGGACCGCCTGGTCCATATCAATCGCGTCGCCAAGGTGGTGAAGGGCGGCCGTCGGTTCGGCTTCGCCGCGCTCGTCGTCGTCGGCGACCAGAAAGGCCGCGTCGGCTATGGGCACGGCAAGGCGCGCGAAGTGCCTGAAGCGATCCGCAAGGCGACGGAAGCGGCGAAGCGCGCTCTGATCCGCGTGCCGCTGCGCGAAGGCCGCACGCTGCATCATGACGTGCAGGGCCGCCATGGCGCGGGCCGCGTCATTCTGCGCGCGGCGCCGGCGGGCACGGGCATTATCGCGGGCGGACCGATGCGCGCCGTCTTCGAGACTCTCGGCATGCATGACGTGGTGGCGAAGAGCCAAGGTTCGTCGAACCCCTACAATATGATCCGCGCGACCTTCAACGCGCTCGGCCGCGAGGATTCGCCGCGCTCGGTCGCGGCGCGCCGCTCGCTGAAAGTCTCGGTGCTGCAGTCGCGCCGTCAGGGCGTCGACGCCGACGCCGTCGACGCGTAAAGGAGGCGACCATGACGAAGAGCAAGCAGCAGATCGTCGTCGAGCAGACCGGCAGCCCGATCGGCCGTCCAGAGCGTCAGCGCCGCACGCTTCTCGGCCTCGGCCTGACGCGCATCGGTCGTCGCCGTGCGCTGGAGGACACGCCGGCCGTGCGCGGCATGATCGCCAAGGTGGCGCATCTCGTCAGAATCGTCGACGGGAAGTGAGGACGCGGCCATGAAACTCAACGAACTTTCCGACAATCCCGGCTCAATCAAGAACCGCATGCGCGTCGGCCGCGGCATCGGCTCGGGCAAGGGCAAGACCGGCGGCCGCGGCGTCAAGGGTCAAAAGGCGCGCGCCGGCGTCGCGATCAAGGGCTTCGAGGGCGGCCAGATGCCGTTGCATCGCCGCCTGCCCAAGCGCGGCTTCTACAATCCGTTCTCGGTCGACTACAACGAGGTCAATCTCGGGCGCATCCAGCAGGCGGTCGACGCCGGCAAGCTCGACGCCAAAGCGCCCGTGACGCTCGACGCGCTGCTTGCCGCAGGCGTTGTCACCAAGGCGCGCGATGGGGTGAAAATCCTCGGCCAGGGCGAGTTGAAGGCGAAGCTCGCTTTCGAAGTCGCCGCGGCCTCGAAGTCTGCGGTGGCCGCCATCGAAGGCGCAGGCGGCTCGGTGAAGCTCGTCGCCGGAGAGTCGACCGCGCAATAGCGCAAAATGCGCGGCCGCTCTCGCATGAGCGGCCGCGCTGTTTTATATCAAGCGCTCCATGCGGAGCGGGCGCGCCTCAGCGAGGCGATCGCCCAGAGGCCCTCCGCCCAACGCAATGCGCCGCATCGACTGCGGCGCGACAGTGGGGTCCCTTCATGGCATCGGCAGCCGAGCAGCTCGCGGCCAACGTCAATCTCTCCGCCTTCGGCAAATCCGAGGAGCTGAAGAAGCGCATCTGGTTCACGCTGGGCGCGCTGATCGTCTATCGCCTCGGCACATACGTGCCGCTGCCCGGCATCGATCCGGAAGCCTTCGCCAAAAGCTTCTTTGGCCAGTCGAAGGGCATGCTGGAGCTCTTCAACATGTTCGCGGGCGGCGCCGTGCAGCGCCGCGCGATCTTCGCGCTCAACATCATGCCGTATATTTCGGCGTCCATCATCATTCAGCTGCTGACGTCGGTCATTCCGACGCTCGAATCGCTGAAGAAAGAGGGCGAGCAGGGCCGCAAAGTCCTCAATCAATATACGCGCTACCTCACCGTCGCGCTCGCGACCTTCCAGGCCTACGCCATGGCGATCGGGCTCGAGGGGCAACAGGGCGTCGTCACCGATCCGGGCATTTTCTTTAGGATCACCACGGTCGTGACGCTCGTCGGCGGCACGATGTTCCTGATGTGGCTCGGCGAGCAGATCACGTCGCGCGGCATCGGCAACGGGTCGTCGCTCATTATCTTCGCCGGCATCGTCGCCGCTTTCCCGTCGGCGATCGTGTCGACTCTGGAGCTGGGGCGCCAGGGCGCGATCTCGACCGGGCTGATCATCGGCGTCATCGTCATGTCGCTCGCCGTCGTCGCCTTCATCGTCTTCATGGAGCGCGCCCAGCGGCGTCTGCTGATCACCTATCCCAAGCGCCAGCACGGCAACCGCGTCTATGAGGGACAGACGTCCTTCCTGCCGCTGAAGCTCAACACTTCCGGCGTTATCCCGCCGATCTTCGCGTCATCGCTGTTGCTTCTGCCGACCACGGTCGCGAATTTCTATCAGTCGACGGGCAGCGAAAATATCTTCGCGAAGATTTCCGCCTATTTCGGCCACGGCCGGCCGCTGTATATGCTCGCCTATGTCGGGCTGATCGTCTTTTTCGCCTTCTTCTATACCGCGATCGTGTTCAATCCGGTCGAGACGGCGGACAATCTCAAGAAGCATGGCGGCTTCCTGCCCGGCATCCGTCCCGGCGAGCGCACGGCGAAATTCATCGACGACGTTCTGATGCGCGTCACCGTTCTTGGCGCCGCCTATCTCGCCATCATCTGCCTCATTCCCGAAGGGCTCGTCGCCTACGCCAATCTGCCGTTCTATTTCGGCGGCACCTCGCTGCTGATCGTCGTCAGCGTCACCATGGATACGGTCGCGCAGATTCACGGGCATATGCAGGCGCAGCAATATGAAGGGCTGATCCGCAAGGCCAAGCTTCGCGGCGGAAAGCGCGCGCGATGAGGCTGGTGCTGCTCGGCCCGCCGGGGGCCGGCAAGGGAACTCAGGCGGCGCGTCTGGTCAAGAAGCATGACGCGCCCCAGCTTTCGACGGGCGACATGCTGCGGGCCGCGGTCGCGGCGAAGACGCCGCTCGGCCTCAAGGCCAAGGCGCTCATGGACGCCGGCAGTCTGGTGCCGGACGACGTCGTAATCGGCTTGATCGACGAACGACTGGATTCGCCGGACTGCGCCAGGGGCTTCATTCTCGACGGCTTTCCACGCACCGTGGCGCAGGCCGAGGCGCTGCAGGACCTTCTCGACCGGCGGGGCCTGTCGCTCGACGCGGTGCTCGAACTCGCCGTCGATGAAGGCGCGCTCGTCGACCGGATGCGAAAGCGGGTCGACGAGACCCTGGCCGCGGGCGGCGCGGTGCGCGCCGACGACAATCCGGAAAGCTTCAAGATGCGGCTCGAGGCCTATCGCGCCCAGACCGCTCCGGTGTCCGCCCATTACGCCGGGCGGCGCCAACTGACCAAGATCGACGGCATGGCGCCGATCGACGAGGTGACCGCAGCGGTCGACCGCGCGCTGGTCGACGCGACCGTGGGTCGCGGCTAGTAATTTTCGTGAAGCCGCTTGACCCTTTGGACAATCCCCCCTAGATAAGCGGTCTTCACGTTGTTGGACAGACGGCTCCGGCTCCCGGATTGGGGGGCGGGGCCTGTTTTCGTATGAAAACGGTTCGCAACCGTTCGCATGGGCCGGGCTCCACCGGACGCGGACGCAATCCCGGAGCGTAAGGCTCCTCTTTACATGGAGAGACACTGTGGCCCGCATTGCAGGCGTCAATATTCCGACCAATAAGCGCGTCGTCATCGCGCTCCAATATATCCACGGCATCGGCCCCAAGAAGGCGTCGGAGATTTGCGAGAAGGTGAGCATCCCGTCGGAGCGGCGCGTATCGCAGCTCACCGACGCGGAAGTCCTGCAGATTCGCGAGACCATCGACCGCGACTACATGGTCGAGGGAGATTTACGCCGCGAGGTGGCGATCAACATCAAGCGTCTGATGGATCTTGGCTGCTATCGCGGCCTGCGCCATCGCCGGCAGCTTCCGGTGCGCGGCCAGCGCACGCACACCAACGCCCGCACCCGCAAGGGCAAGGCGAAGCCGATCGCGGGCAAGAAGAAATAATTCCGGGCTTCGGCAGTCGGACTTCGGCAGTCGGACCTCGATTGCCGGATGCCGATCTGCCGACTGCCCCATCAGGTGGAGCCGCTGGCATTACGGCGGCGTCGATATCGAAAGGCAAACTGAACAATGGCTAAGGACACAACGCGCGTTCGTCGCCGCGAGCGCAAGAACATCGTTTCCGGCGTCGCGCATGTGAATTCGACGTTCAACAACACCATGATCACCATCACTGACGCGCAAGGCAACACCGTGTCATGGTCTTCCGCCGGGTCGATGGGCTTCAAGGGCTCGCGCAAATCGACGCCTTATGCCGCGCAGATGGCCGCCGAAGACGCGGCCCGAAAAGCCGGCGAACATGGCGTGCGCACGCTCGAAGTCGAAGTTTCCGGTCCGGGGTCGGGTCGCGAGTCGGCGCTGCGCGCGCTGCAGGCGGCGGGTTTCACCGTCACGTCGATCCGCGACGTGACGCCCATTCCCCACAACGGTTGCCGGCCGCGCAAGCGGCGCCGCGTCTGAGGCGTTTCAGATTGTCTGATTTGATTTCGCGCGGCGCGCGACGCATGCCCCGACGCCGCATTCAGGAGCTTCAAGGAAAGGCCTCCAAGTGAGCATCCAGAAGAACTGGCAGGAACTCATCAAGCCGAACAAGCTCGACGTCACCGCGGGAGACGATCCGAAGCGCGTGGCGACGGCCGTCGCCGAGCCGCTGGAGCGCGGCTTCGGCGTGACGCTCGGCAACGCCCTTCGCCGCATCCTGCTGTCGTCTCTGCAGGGCGCGGCGATCACCTCGATTCACATCGACGGCGTGCTGCATGAGTTCTCGTCGATCCCCGGCGTGCGCGAGGATGTAACCGACATCGTCCTCAACATCAAAGACATCGCCATCAAATATCAGGGCGAGGGCGTGAAGCGCCTGACGCTCAAGAAGACGGGGCCGGGCGTCGTCACCGCCGGCGACATCCAGGCGACGGGCGACGTGCAGATCCTGAACCCCGAACTTGTGATCTGCACGCTCGACGAGGGCGCCGAGATCCGCATCGAGTTCACCGTCGCGACCGGCAAGGGCTATGCCCCCGCCGACCGCAACCGCGCCGAAGACGCGCCGATCGGCCTCATTCCGATCGACAGCCTCTATTCGCCGGTCAAGAAGGTCAGCTATCGCGTCGAGAACACCCGCGAGGGCCAGGTTCTCGACTATGACAAGCTGACGCTGACGGTCGAGACGAATGGCGCGATGAGCCCGGAAGACGCGCTGGCCTTTTCGGCGCGCATTCTGCAGGATCAGCTCAACGTCTTTGTCAATTTCGAGGAGCCGCGCCGCGAGGAGGCCGCCCCGTCGATTCCGCAGCTCGCCTTCAATCCGGCGCTGCTGAAGAAGGTCGACGAGCTGGAGCTTTCGGTGCGCTCGGCGAACTGTCTGAAGAACGACAATATCGTCTACATCGGCGATCTCATTCAGAAGTCGGAAGCCGAAATGCTGCGCACGCCGAACTTTGGCCGCAAGTCCTTGAACGAGATCAAGGAGGTGCTGGCGCAGATGGGTCTGCATCTCGGCATGGAAGTTCCCGGCTGGCCGCCGGAGAACATCGACGATCTCGCGAAGAGATTCGAGGAGCATTATTGACGGCAGTCGGGCTTCGGCAGTTGGCAATCGGATTTCCGACTGCCGATCTACCGACTGCCAATTGCCGCATAATCGACGGCCGTTCCTTGGCACGGCGGCCGCATAATCAACGGAGAGCCGAATGTATCACGGTCACAAGAAGCGCCGCTTCGGGCGCACGCATGAGCACCGCAAGGCGATGTTCGCCAATATGGCGCAGGCGCTGATCAAGCATGAGCAGATCGTCACCACGCTGCCGAAGGCGAAGGATTTGCGTCCGGTCGTCGAAAAGCTGGTGACGCTCGGCAAGCGCGGCGATCTCCATGCGCGTCGGCAGGCGATCGCCCAGATCAAGGACGTGAAGCTCGTCGGCAAGCTCTTCGACGTGCTCGGACCGCGCTACAAGGACCGCAACGGCGGCTATACCCGCGTGCTGAAGGCGGGCTTCCGCTATGGCGACAACGCCCCCCTCGCCGTGATCGAATTCGTCGATCGCGACGTCGACGCCAAGGGCCAGGATTCAGGCCCTGTGCAGACCGAGGGAGAAGCCGCGTAACACCAGCCGCAAGATGGCTTCAATGGCCGGATTTGTTCAGCGAATGGCGCCGCTCAGCGGCGCCATTCATCCGAAAAGCGCCCATTTCTTTTGGCCTCGTTGCATAAACTTGCTAAATTGATCGAAACGAGGTTTTGCCTCGATGGCTGGTTGGAGATCATCAACATTTTTAATGTTTTCTTCCCATTGATGAACCCACCACCACTGACCAAATTCTAAAATTGCGATTTTTTTCTTGAGTTTTTCCTTTTTACTCTCATCGAAGAAGGCCTCTTGCGCAGTTTCCTTGCAATTCAATTCATAGTCGTACATACAATCGAATGGTTTTCCTCGTTCTTCTTGTTTGTCCATCTCGCTACTAAGTTTTTTGGAAGCATTCGGCATACTGAACCAACCAGGCT